>NZ_JBGCBY010000015.1:0-185585 GCF_041262165.1 Streptacidiphilus sp. MAP12-16 | reverse complement strand
CAACATATCTGGCGTTGACTTTTGGCACGCTGTTGAGTTCTCAAGGAACGGACGCTTCCTTCAGGCGGCTTTCACACCGACCCTCCGGGCGCTTCGTTCTTACGCTATCGAGCTTAGCAGACCCGCGGTGCTGGTCTCTCCCGGTCGAATTCGGGCTGCTTTTCGAAGGCAGGCTCTCAAGACATGACGCAACAGAATCGCGGATCCGAATTGAGGTCTTGCCGACGTGCAGCAACCAACCAGGTCGCTGCGGGCAGATGCCCCACGTTACATGCGGCCGCCTGCAGGGGCAAACCGGAGTGCGCGGGGCACTTCACTCATTTGACGTAGAGTTCCGTCGCGCGAGTGGACTGGACCAGTCGGCCGGGTCCCTGGGCGCTGCAGCGGCGAAGTGCCCAGAGTTGAGTTGATTTACGCTGATCCCGCGCCTGCCCGGTAGGAACGCGTGCAACCGCAAGTGGAGGTTCGAGCATGACGAACGTGACGTCCCCGCTGAACGGACGCGCCATCGGGCTCGCCTCCGTACCCGACCCGGTGTTCTCCGGCGCGATGGTCGGTCCCGGCACCGCGATCGACCCGGTGCGGGAGCCCGGGGAGGCCGTGGCTCCGATGGATGGCACTGTTCTCTCCCTCCACCCGCACGCCTACGTGGTCATCGACGACGAAGGTCACGGCGTCCTCACCCACCTGGGCATCGAGACGGTACAGCTCAACGGCCAGGGCTTCGAGCTGCTGGTGAGCAAGGGAGACTCCGTGAAGCGTGGTCAACCGATGATCCGGTGGAATCCGGCGGCGATCGCGGCGGCCGGGAAGTCGCCGATCAGCCCGGTCGTGGCGCTCGAGGCCACCGCCGAGGAACTGGGCGACGTCCGGGATTCCGGCGAGGTGGTCGTCGGCGACGACCTCTTCAGCTGGGGCTAGCCAGCGGGTGTGCAATGCGAGCAAGCACGGCTCTGTCCGCTGTGGACGGAGGGGACCCGTGATACGACGGACTCGAGCGGCCTCTGACGGCCGTACCCCCAGCGGAGAACGGGCGAGATGACAGAGACGCTGCACGGCGTGGGCGTGAGCCACGGGGTCGCGATCGGACAGGTTCGGCACATGGGTACGGCGGTGCTGGAACCACCGGCGCAGCAGACGCCGAGCGCCGGCGCTCCGCGCGAGCAGGCGCGGGCGCGGCAGGCCGTCGAGGCGGTGGCCGCGGACTTGCAGGCCCGAGGCAATCTGGCCGGCGGCGAGGCGCAGGCCGTGCTGGAGGCGCAGTCGCTGATGGCGCTGGACCCGGAGCTGAGGGCCGACGTCGAGCGGCGGATCGCCGTGGGCAGCACGGCGGAGCGAGCTGTCTACGACGCCTTCGCCTCCTATCGGGCCCTGCTCGCGAATGCCGGGGACTACCTGGCCGGGCGCGTCGCAGACCTGGACGATGTTCGGAACCGGATCGTGGCGCGGTTGATGGGTGTGCCGATGCCGGGGGTGCCCGACAGCGACGAGCCGTACGTGCTCTTCGCGCGGGACCTGGCACCCGCGGACACGGCACTCCTCGACCCGACCCTGGTCCTTGGCTTTGTGACCGAGGAGGGTGGGCCGACCAGCCACTCGGCGATTCTCGCGCGGGCACTGGGCGTACCGGCGGTGGTCGCGATGCCGGGCGCCACGCAGATGGCCGAGGGTGTCGTGGTGGCGGTGGACGGCAGCACCGGGGTGGTCCTGGTCGAGCCGTCGGAGGAACAGCAGGCCGAGCTGCGCCGCATCGCTGCCGAGCGTAGGGCTGCCCTGTCGGCGTCGACCGGTCCCGGTCAGACCTCGGACGGCCATCGGGTACCGCTGCTTGCCAATGTCGGCGGTCCGGCGGACGTGCCGGCGGCGGTCGCCGCGGGTGCGGAGGGCGTGGGGCTGTTCCGCACCGAGTTCCTCTTCTTGGAGGACTCGGCGAAGGCGCCGTCGGAGGACGCGCAGGTCGAGGCCTACCAGACAGTGCTGGAGGCTTTCCCAGGAGGGCGGGTCGTGGTGCGCGTGCTGGACGCGGGTGCGGACAAGCCGCTGGACTTCATGACGGCTGCCGACGAGCCGAACCCTGCCCTGGGTGTGCGCGGACTGCGGAGCCTGCTCAATCATCCCGACCTGCTGCAGACGCAGCTGCGAGCGCTGGCCCGGGCGGCGCAGGGGCTGCCCGTCTACCTCGAGGTCATGGCACCGATGGTGGCGGACCGGATCGACGCTCGAGCCTTCGCAGACGCGTGCCGGACGGCTGGTCTGAAGGCGAAGTTCGGCGCGATGGTGGAGATTCCGTCCGCGGCGCTACGGGCACGGTCGATCCTGCAGGAGGTCGAGTTCCTGTCGCTGGGCACCAACGACCTCGCCCAGTACACCTTTGCCGCCGACCGCCAGGTGGGTGCGCTGGCGCGGCTTCAGGACCCCTGGCAGCCGGCGCTGCTCGACCTGATCGCCTTCTCCACGGACGCGGCGAAGGCCGGCGGCCAGAGCTGCGGTGTCTGCGGCGAGGCCGCAGCCGACCCGATTCTGGCGTGTGTCCTGACGGGACTCGGGGTGACCAGCCTGTCGATGGGTGCGGCCTCGATCCCCTACGTACGGGCCACGCTGGCGAAGTACACCCTCGCGCAGTGCCGGCGCGCCGCGGCCGCCGCGCGGGCGACGGACACGGCTGACGAGGCGCGGGCGGCCGCGAACCAGGTGCTCTCCGGCGAGTAGTCGTCCGCCGGGCGAGCCCTTGGAGCTTCAGTCCCGGGTGGGAGGGGTGAGGGTGATGAAGGGGGTGAGGGCGTCGGGGTTGTCGAGGGAGCCGGGGTTGACGGCCTGAGCGAGGGGGGTGCCGGAGAGGATGCGCTTGATCGGGACTTCGAGGCGCTTGCCGGTGAGGGTGTGGGGCAGGGCGGGGACGGCGATGACGTCGTCCGGCACGTGTCGGGGTGAGAGCTGTTCCCGCAGTGACGTCCGGATCGCGGCGCGGAGGTCGTCGTCGAGGGTGGAGCCGTCGGCGAGGACGACGAAGAGGGGCATCCAGTACCCGCCGTCGGGCTGCTCCAGGCCGATCACGAGGGACTCGCGGATCTGCGGCAGGCGCTCGACCACCTCGTAGATGTCGGCGGAGCCCATCCGGACGCCCTGGCGGTTGAGGGTCGAGTCGGAGCGGCCGTGGATGACGACGGTGCCGCGCGGGGTGACCGTGATCCAGTCGCCGTGGCGCCAGACGCCGGGGAAGGTCTCGAAGTAGCTCTCGCGGTAGCGGGAGCCGTCCGGGTCGTTCCAGAAGCCGAGGGGCATCGACGGAATGGGCTTGGTGCAGACGAGTTCGCCGACCTCGCCGACCACGGGCTTGCCGTTCACGTCCCAGGACTCCACCGCCGCGCCGAGGCAGGGGGCCTGGATCTCGCCGAGATACACCGGCAGCGTGGGGACTCCGCCGACGAAGCAGCTGCACAGGTCGGTGCCGCCGCTGACCGAGGCCAGCCAGATGTCGGCGTCGACCTCCTCGTAGATCCAGCGGAAGCCGTCGGGCGGGAGGGGCGAGCCGGTGGTGCCGATGGCGCGCAGGCGGGAGAGGTCCAGGTCGCGGGCTGGGTGCACGTCCGCCTTGGAACAGGCGGTGATGTACGCCGCGGAAGTGCCGTAGACCGTCACCTCGGCGCGTTCGGCGATGCGCCACTGCGCGGCGGTGTCCGGATAACCCGGGCTGCCGTCGTAGGTGACGATGCTCGCGCCGACGAGGAGTCCGGCCATGAGGAAGTTCCACATCATCCAGCCGGTGGAGGTGTACCAGAAGAACCGGTCCTCCGGGCCGAGGTCGAGGTGCAGCCCGGCCTGCTTGAGGTGCTCGACGACGATGCCGCCGTGGCCCTGGACGATGGCTTTGGGCAGACCGGTGGTGCCGGAGGAGTAGAGCACCCAGAGCGGGTGGTCGAACGGGAGTTGCTCGAACTCGGGCTCGTCCTGGCCGGTGAGCAGGTCGTCCCAGCGAAGGCTGCCCTCGGGGCCCGGGGTGCCGAGCAGCGGGATGTGGACGACGTGGCGGAGAGTGGGCAGTTCGCGCCGCAGCTCGGCCACGATGTCGCTGCGGTCGTGGGTCTTTCCGCCGTAGCGGTAGCCGTCGACGGCGAAGAGGAGCACGGGTTCGAGCTGCTGGAAGCGGTCGAGGACGCTGCGGGCGCCGAAGTCAGGAGCGCACGACGTCCAGATGGCACCGACGGCGGCGGTGGCCAGGAGGGCCACGGCGGCCTGGGGCACGTTCGGGACGTAGGCGCTGACCCGGTCGCCGGGGCGGACGCCGAGGCGGCGGAGCTCGGCGGCGAGGGAGCCGACCTGGCGGCGGAGTTCCGCCCAGGTGAGGGCGCGGGGCTCGGGGCTGGTCTCGTCGAGATGGAGGATCGCCGGGAGGTCGGCGTGTGCCGGGTCCTCACCGTGGCGCAGCGCGTGTTCGGCGTAGTTCAGGCGAGCGCCGGGGAACCAGACCGCGCCGGGCATGGAGGCGTCGGCGAGCGCGGTGGTCGGCGGGCTGGAGAAGCGGACGTCGAACCAGGTGGCGACGGCGGTCCAGAAGCGGTCCAGGTCGTCCACCGACCACTGGTGCAGCGCGGCGTAGTCGCCGGTGGGTGCGCCATGGTGCTGGGCGGCCCACTGCTGGAAGCGGGTGAGCTGGGTGGCCGAGGCGCGGGCCGGGGAGGGTTGCCAGAGGGGCGTGGTGGGGTGCTGGTCTGCGCTGCTCATGGGGCCCTCCGGCGGGGTTCGGCGTCGTTGCCTGGCAGCGGCGCCGCCGGGGGTGTCAGCTGCGCCGCCGGGTCCTGCCCGCGAACCCGGTTCGGATCGGCGCACAGCGGCCGGCTCGGCCGGAGTTCAAGGACAGGCCCCAGGGCAGGAATCTGCCATGTGAACGCTCGTTACGCCAGCTCCGCCATGGTCGAGGGCCGCCGTGGCCCACCAGTGCTTGTCGGTGGCGCGGGGTCCGTGCGACTCCAGCAGGACCGGGGTGCGGAGGGTGTCGGCGACGGCTTCGGTCCAGACTGCCGGGGCGGGTCCGGGGGTTCGGCTGCGGCCGGGGCGGGCTCGGAGGAGGAGTGCGGTGAGTCGGCTCTGGCGTTCGAGGTCGCCGGGTGGGCCGGTGGGGAGGTCGTGGAGTTCGTCGCCGTCGACCCGGTAGGACTCGCAGATGGCGAGTCCCGGGTGGCGGGCGGGGGCGTCGAGGTGGGTGAGGGCGAGCGCGTCGGCTCCGCCGCAGGCCGCGAGGGCGTAGCGGTGGGCTACCGCGTCGAAGTGTCCCAATCGGAACGCTCCCTGCCAGGGGCCGTGGCCGTTGTGGGGTTCGGGGAGCGCGGCGCGGAGGTTCTGGTCCTCCGTCACCATCGGGCCGGGGCCGTGACGAGTGGTGTAGCTGCGGAGTACGCCGAGGCGCAGCGCGGTTCCGGCCGCGCCCGCCTCGGCGAGCAGGGTTTCGGCGTTGCCGAAGGTGGTGGTGGACCAGGTGGTGTAGGGGTGGAAGCCGTGCCATTCGTCGAGGAGCACGCCCTGCGCGCCTTCGAAGACCACCGGTCCGCTGCGCAGCAGTCGGGGCAGGAAGCTCTCGTCGGTGAGCGTGACGTGGTCGGCGAAGGCCAGGAAGGGGGCGGCGCAGTCTTCGACGGGCGGGCCGAGAGGGTCGGGCAGGCCGAGGTCGGCGGTGAGCCGGTCGCGGAGGCGGCTGAGTTTGGCGAGCAGTCGGGCGGGGGCGGCGCAGTCGCCTGCGGCGAGGGCGTCGTCGGGGTGGGCGAGGGCGTAGGCGGCGGTCTCCCCGATGCCGAGGCCGCAGGAGCCGTGCCGGGCGCCGCCCCTGGCGGTCTCCCGGTGGCGGTTGGCGGCGGCGTGGTAGGGCGTGGTGAGCAGGGCGCGGCGGTCGACGCTGAGCAGGGTGAGCGGCCGGTGGACGCCGAGCCGGGTGAGGGCGGCGGCCTCGGCGGCGAGGGCCACTGGGTCGACCAGCATGAAACGGGAGAGGTGGGTGTCGGCTCCGGCACGAGCCCTCAGGGTGCCGGAGCCGAACTGGGCGAAGGTGTGGTGGCGGCCATCGGGGGTGACCACGTTGTGGGCGGCCTGGGCCCCGCCGTTGAAGCGGACGACCGTGCGGACGTCGGTGTCCTGGCAGAGCCGGTCGACGACGGTGCCCTTGCCCGCGTCGCCGTAGCCGAGGTCGACGACGACGGTGTGCTGGGGGTACGAGGTGGTCACAGCCGAGAGGTTCCTGAGGGAGCGTCAGGGATGTCGCCGAGCAGCGAAGCGGCGCCGACGGCGATCTCGCTGTGGCGGCGGGCGACTCCGGCGAGGGCCTTGCCGACGGAGTCGGCGGAGGTGGAGCCGACCTCGGCGAGGTCGGCCAGGCCCTCCTGGAGGTCGATGGCCTCCTCGCCGAGGCCGACGGTGAGGGCGATGGTCTCGCAGACGGCGTCCAGGTCGTCGAGTTCGATGACGTTCTGCCGGAGGAGCTTGCGCCACGGGCCGAGCACGTCGGCGTTCCCGGCGTAGGCGGTCCCGGCCGGGAGGATGTAGTACACGTCGAAGGTCCGCTGGAGTTCGGGCAGCAGGCGACTCAACGGGATGTCCTCGGTGAGGTCGTCGCCGAGGACGGCGCGCACCTCGCGGGCCTTGACCTTGCCGTAGGGGAGCTCGTCGCCGATCAGGAAGAGGTAGCCGCGGCGTCCCCGCTTCTCGTGGCAGTCCAGCGAGGTGTGGCGGGCCATGGCGTACATGGCGAGTTCGTAGGACTCGGTCATCTGCCCGCCTCCGCCGCCTTCGAGGAAGATGTTGCCGAGGTCGTCGTCCATCCGGTTGTCGGACTCGAACTGGCCGAGTTGGAGCGGCACGCGGTCGCAGGTCGCGTCGCCGACCGCGCCGAAGAGGATCTGCGGGTCCTGGGTGTAGCCCTTGCGCAGCAGCAGGCCGAAGAGCTCGGGGAGCTTGGTCTGCAGGACGCGCGGGACGGCCTGCATCGAGCCGGTGACGTCGAAGAGGACCGCGATGGCCAGGGAGTTGGGGTGCTCGGCGGAGTCGCGGCTCTCCCGGACGGTCAGGCCCTGCGGGTCGAGTGAGGGGTGGGCCTTCCAGCTGTCGCGGGCGCCGCGGCGGGCGCGGGCGCTGTAGTCGAAGGCGTCGGCTCCGGTGGCGGCGCGGTAGTTCTCCGCGGCGTCGTAGACGTTGGTGGACCAGCGTCCGCTGCCCATGGGGGGTTCTCCTTACGAGTGGGTGCTGCCGGGTAGGTGCATGGGGCGGAAGGTCCGCGGACCGTAGAGGTTCTCGAGTACGTCGTCGAGCTCGGCCAGCAGCTTCCAGGCGTCGTGCGGTCGGCGGGGTTCCGGCAGCAGGGTGCAGCCGGCGACGAAGGCGCGCAGCTCGCGCGGGGCTCGTTCGGCCATGAGGTCGGCCATGCAGAGGGTGGCGAGGTGGATGTCGGTGGCCTCGGTCGCGGGGTCCCGCATCCGCACCTCGGGGGGATAGCGGCGGCGGTGACGTTCGACCAGGGCCGGCAGGCGGGCGGGGGCTCCGGCGACGGAGTAGCACCAGTCGACGAGGACGAGTCCGTGTTCCGCCGGATGGACGAGGACGTGTTCGGGCAGGACGGCACCGTGCCGGATCCCGGCGCGGTGGGCGTAGCCGAGGGCGACGAGCAGGCGTCGCCAGATCCAGGCGACGTCCCGGGGGTCGAGGCCGTCCGGCCAGGAGGCGAGGAGATCGGTGAGGGGGTGGAAGCCGTCGAGCCGTTTCAGGACGTTGACCTGGCGCACGGTCCGGCTGGGGTCGGCGGGGTCGGTGTACGGGAAGCTCTCGACCAGGGTCGGGGCGTAGGCACGGTAGCGCGGGTCGCCGTGCCGGGTGAGCCGGTCGAGGGCGGTGGCCTCACGCTCGATCAGGTCGTTGTCGGCGGGCGAGCGCGGGATCTTGAGGAGCGCGTCGAGGTCGGCGGGCGGACGGCCGCCGCGTGCGGTCGGACCCGTTGCGGACAGCGTTGCGGACAGCGGAGTGGCGCGGGCGCGGCGGAGGACGGCGAGGTCGCCGAGGGCGTGGACCGGGCCGATCCGGTAGCCGAACCGACGGGTCGTCAGCGTGTCCTGGCCGGAGTTCGGTTGGTGGGTACGGAGGGCGTTCAGCGCGGCGCAGGCGCGGGCAGCCTCGGCACTGCGTCCGGGGGGCGCCGTGTCCGGGTGGAGTAAGCGGACGAGACGGCGGTAGCGGCGGTCCGCGTCGGCGGGGGCCGCGCCGAGGAGCTCGGCCGCGGTGGTCGCGGCGGCGACGGCGGCAAGGGCCTCGTCGAAGGTGCGCGGTCGGGCGGGGATCCGGACGGTCAGCGTATGTCCTCCTCGCGGTCGGGTCGGAGTAGCGCGGGGTGGAGCAGGCGGGCGTCTCCGGTTCGGTAGAGGCGGGCGCGGGGGCCGCCGCGGCTGCCGCCGCGCTCGGTGGTCTGGCCGGTGCTCTCCACGAAGCCGGGCACGGAGAGGATCTTGCGGTGGAAGTTGCCCGCGTGGAGCTTCTCGCCCCAGATCTCCTCGTAGACGGCGCGCAGTTCGGAGATGGTGAACTCCGGGCCGAGGAACGCGGTGGCGAGCGGGGTGTACTCGAGCTTGGAGCGGGCCCGGTCGAGGGCGTCGCCGAGGATCGCCGCGTGGTCGAAGGCCAGCTCGACTGCGGGCCGGCTGCCGGGCCCTCCCCTGTGGGGTCCGGCAGCCGAGTCCAGTGCGGCGAGCGGCACCCAGGCCGCGTCGGCCGCGTCGCTCCCGGCCTGCGGATCGGGCAGGTCGGGCGCGAAGGCGAGGTAGGCGACGGAGACGACGTGCATCCGGGGATCGCGCTCGGGCCTTCCGTACGAACCGAGTTGTTCCAGGTGAACGCGACGCAGGGTGGCCGTTTCCACGCCGGTCTCCTCGGCGAGTTCGCGCGCGGCGGCCTGGTCGAGGTCTTCCTGTCCGGCGCGGACGAAGCCGCCGGGCAGTGCCCAGCAGCCCTGGAACGGCGGCGCGGCGCGCTCCACGAGCAGGACGTGCAGCCGGTTCTGGCGGAGGGTCAGGGCGACGACGTCCACGGTGACCGCGACCGGGGTGAAGGCGCGCGGGTCATAGGCTGCGAGCCAGTCCTGTTCGGCCTGGTCGGCGGCCGGGTCGTGGCCCTGGGGCGGCATCGGGCTCTCCATCGCGGTTGTTCTCAGATCGAGTATTTCTCGAACTGAGGTAAACCTAGCGCACGACTCCGACAGAGGCCAGAGGTTTTGCCGGGCACGTAGAGTTACGGCACCTGCCGCAGGCCGCCCGCGCGTCCACGGCTACGTCCACCTCTACGTCCACCTCTACGTCCACGCCGGAGGCACCCCGCATGACCGACAACGGCCGTTCCCCCGCTCCGGATGCCTCGCCGACGTCGCTGGTCGCAGCGCTCGCCGAGGGTGTCGTGGTGCTGGACGGCGGGATGTCGAACCAGTTGGAGGCGGCCGGGCACGACCTGTCGGACGCACTCTGGTCGGCGCGGCTGCTCGCGGACGCACCGGAGGCGGTGCGCGAGGTGCACCGCGCGTACTTCGCCGCGGGAGCGCAGGTGGCTATCACGGCGAGCTACCAGGCCGGCTTCGAGGGCTACGCCCGGGTGGGCATCGGGCGGCGCGAGGCGGAAGGCCTGCTGCGGCGCAGCGTGGAGCTGGCGCGGGAGGCCGCGAGGGACGCGGACGGGAATGCCGCCTCGCGGTGGGTCGCGGCGTCGGTCGGCCCGTACGGAGCGGTGCTCGCGGACGGCTCGGAGTATCGCGGCCGCTACGGGCTGAGTGTCGCTGAGCTGGAGCGGTTCCACCGGCCGCGCGCGGAGGTGCTGGCGTCGGCGGCCCCTGACGTGCTGGCGCTGGAGACCGTGCCGGACCTGGACGAGGCGGAGGCACTGCTTCGGGCCGTGGACGGGCTCGGCGTGCCGGTGTGGCTCTCGTACAGCGTCGCCGACGGGCGCACCCGGGCCGGGCAGCCGCTGGAGCAGGCGTTCGCGCTGGCGGCCGGCGTGGACCAGGTGGTGGCGGTGGGCGTGAACTGCTGCGCCCCGGAGGAGGCGGCGGAGGCTGTGGCGCTGGCGGCCTCGGTCACCGGCAAGCCGGTGGTGGTCTACCCCAACAGCGGCGAGGGCTGGAACGCGCAGACCCGTGCCTGGGCCGGCCGCCCCACCTTCGACGCGGAACGGGTCGGCGAGTGGACCGGGGCCGGGGCCCGGCTGGTCGGCGGCTGCTGCCGGGTGGGTGCCGAGCAGATCGCCGTCTTGGCGGCGACCCTGCGCGGATCGGCCGCGGGCTGAGCCCTCGTCGGAGCCCCCGTTCGCGCCCGGCGGAGATCGCCTCAGCCTGGACGGATGGCGTGCGAACAGGCCGCGGACGGCGCGTCGGCGCGCGGTCGCCCCCTGCCGCCCGGCCGCTATGCGCGGGATTGGGTCGATTGCGCCAGGCGGGATTCCTGGGGCGGATGGAGCGGCGGCGGTCGGACTGGCACACTCTGAAGGAAAGATACGCGGTCGACATACTCACAACGTGTTCAGCATTGTCGACCGCTCCCCTGCGGAGGTGTGCGATGCCCGGCCCGATCCAGTCGCTTGAGCGCGCGGCGGCCATCCTGCGACTGCTCGCGGGCGGCGAACGCCGTCTGGGACTGTCCGAGGTTTCCGCCTCGCTGGGGTTGGCCAAGGGCACGGCGCACGGAATCCTGCGGACCCTGCAGCAGGAGGGCTTTGTCGAACAGGATCTGGAAAGCGGCAAATACCAGCTCGGCGCGGAACTGCTGCGACTCGGGCAGAGCTATCTGGACGTGCACGAGCTGCGCGCCCGCGCGCTGGTCTGGGCCGACGACCTCGCCCGCGCCAGCGGCGAGACCGTCTATCTGGGAGTGCTGCACCATCGCGGGGTTCTGATCGTCCATCACGTGTTCCGACCCGACGACAGCCGCCAGGTGCTGGAGGTCGGCAGCATGCAGCCGCTGCACAGCACGGCCCTGGGGAAGGTGCTGCTCGCCCACGACCCGGTGGCCCGCGGCATGCTCGACGGCAACGCGCCGGAGAGGTTCACCTCGCGGACGCTGACCGACCTCGTCGCCATCGACGAGGAGTGCGCGCTGACCCGCGAGCGCGGGTGGAGCGCGGCCGTGGAGGAGACCTGGGAGGGCGTGGCGTCCATCGGCGCGCTGATCCAGGACCGGCGGCGCAACCCCGTGGGCGCGGTGTGCGTGAGCGGCGCGGTGGAGCGGGTCTGCGAGGCCGGCGTGGTGCGGCCGGAGCTCGTGGTCTCCGTACGGGAGGCGGCGCGGGCGATCTCCCGCGACCTGGGCGCGGCCCGGTTCTGAGCAGGCCGGATACAGCCTCGACAAGAGGGGTGGGATGGGCAGATGAGGCTGCGTGTGGGCGATTTGCCCAGGTTTAACGTTTGAAGAGTTGATTGGCTGAAGTTTTTCATGCGCGGTCTTGACGCGGGAGCGCCTGGAGGGAAAACTGCCGCATGGCGGTCGACAATGTCGAACATTGTTCATGGCCGCCCCGTGTGACACCCCCCACCCACCCACAGGGGCATGGACAAAGGAGTCGTTGTGTCCAACGGCCACATCTTCGTAGGCGAGCTGCTCGGGACCGCGTTGCTCATCCTGCTCGGCGGCGGCGTCTGCGCCGCCGTCACCCTCAAGAGATCCAAGGCGCACGGCGCCGGCTGGGTCGCCATCGCCTTCGGCTGGGGCTTCGCGGTCATGGTCGCGGCATACGTCTCGTCCTCGCTGTCGGGCGCCCACCTCAACCCGGCGGTGACCGTCGCCATAGCCATCAAGACCGGCCAGTGGAGCCACGTGCCGGTCTACCTCGCGGGGCAGCTGCTCGGCGCGATGGTCGGCGCGGTGCTGGTCTGGCTGGTCTACCTCGGCCAGTTCCAGGAGAACGACGAGCCCACGCTCGGGATCTTCTCCACCGGCCCGGAGATCCGCAATCCGATACAGAACCTGATCACCGAGATCATCGGCACCATGGTGCTGTGCATGCTGATCCTCACCCAGGGGCTCAACAAGGAGCTCGGCCTCTCCGGCATGGGCATCCTGATCACGTCCCTCACCGTGGTCGGCATCGGCTTCTCCCTCGGCGGCCCGACCGGCTACGCGATCAACCCGGTCCGCGACCTCGGCCCGCGCATCATCCACTCGCTGCTCCCCATCCCCAAGAAGGGCACCTCCGACTGGGGTTACGCCTGGGTCCCGGTGGCCGGACCGCTCGTCGGCGCGGCGCTCTCGGGTCTCCTCTTCAAGGCAGCGTTCTGATTTCGTAGTTCTGATTTCGTAGACGTGGCAAGCGCACCCGTTCCTCCCCCTGTCCGCACCCACTCCCCCAGAGGACTCAAGCCGTGACCACACTGTCCAATGGCGGCCAGTACATCGCCGCGATCGACCAGGGCACCACTTCCAGCCGCTGCATCATCTTCGGTGCGGACGGGCGCATCGTCGCCGTCGACCAGCAGGAGCACAGCCAGATCTTCCCCCAGCCCGGCTGGGTCGAGCACGACGGCGCCGAGATCTGGACCCGGGTGCAGTCCGTCATCGCCGGGGCGCTCGAGAAGGCGAACCTGACCAGGGACGACATCCGCGCCATCGGCATCACCAACCAGCGCGAGACCACCATCCTGTGGGACAAGAACACCGGCCAGCCGGTGCACAACGCGATCGTGTGGCAGGACACCCGCACCGAGGCGCTGTGCAAGGAGCTCGGCCGCAACGTCGGCCAGGACCGCTTCCGCCGCGAGACCGGCCTGCCGCTGGCCAGCTACTTCGCCGGACCGAAGATCCGCTGGCTGCTCGACAACGTCGAGGGCCTGCGCGAGCGCGCCGACGCCGGGGACATCCTCTTCGGCACGATGGACAGCTGGGTCATCTGGAACCTGACCGGCGGCGTCAACGGGGGGGTGCACGTCACCGACGTGACCAACGCGTCGCGCACCATGCTGATGAACCTGGCCACCCTGGAGTGGGACGCCAAGATCCTGGAGTCGATGGGCGTCCCGGCGTCGGTGCTGCCGGAGATCCGGTCCTCCGCCGAGGTGTACGGACACGCGGTGGGCGTGCTGGAGGGCGTGCCGGTCGCGTCCGCGCTGGGCGACCAGCAGGCCGCGCTGTTCGGGCAGACCTGCTTCAACGAGGGCGAGGCCAAGAGCACCTACGGCACCGGTACCTTCCTGCTGCTCAACACCGGCGAGAAGGCCGTCAACTCCTACCACGGGCTGCTGACCACGGTCGGCTACCGGATCGGCAAGGAGAAGCCGGTCTACGCGCTGGAGGGGTCCATCGCGGTCACCGGTTCGCTGGTGCAGTGGTTCCGCGACCAGTTGGGCATCATCTCCACGGCGGCCGAGATCGAGACCCTCGCCAACACGGTCGAGGACAATGGCGGCGCCTACATCGTCCCCGCGTTCTCCGGGCTGTTCGCCCCGTACTGGCGCTCCGACGCGCGCGGCGTGATCACCGGGCTCACGCGTTATGTGACGAAGGGCCACCTGGCCCGGGCCGTGCTGGAGGCCACCGCCTGGCAGACCCGCGAGGTCGTCGACGCCATGGCCAAGGACTCCGGCGTCACGCTCACCGCGCTCAAGGTCGACGGCGGCATGACCAGCAACAACCTGCTGATGCAGAACATCGCGGACGTCCTGGACGCGCCGGTGGAGCGCCCGTTCGTCGCCGAGACCACCGCGCTCGGTGCGGCCTACGCCGCCGGCCTGGCCGTCGGCTTCTGGCCGGACCTGGACACCCTGCGGGCCAACTGGCACCGGGCCGCCGAGTGGACCCCGCGGATGGACGAGGCCACCCGCGACCGCGAGTACAAGAACTGGCTCAAGGCCGTCGAGCGGACCATGGGCTGGATCGAGGAAGACGAAGCGCCCAAGGCCTGAGCAGGACGGGCGGGACGCCGCCGTCCCCCGCTGATCAGCGCTGA
Organism: Streptacidiphilus sp. MAP12-16; assembly: GCF_041262165.1. Lineage (NCBI taxonomy): Bacteria > Bacillati > Actinomycetota > Actinomycetes > Kitasatosporales > Streptomycetaceae > Streptacidiphilus > Streptacidiphilus sp. MAP12-16. The sequence goes on along the minus strand of NZ_JBGCBY010000015.1, from coordinate 171,641 downwards.
TCACCGGCGGCGGCGCCCCGCCCGCAACCACGGCACCACATTGAGACACCTTTGAGAGGAGTACGGCAGGCCTGCGCTCACGCGGCCTGTCGGACCATCACATGAACACGATCCCGACCCTGGGCGCCAACCACTCCGCCGGCCGCGCGCAGTCGCGGCACCTGCTCAGCAGCGCCACCTACGACCTGCTGGTCATCGGCGGCGGCATCCTCGGTACGGCGGTCGCCTGGACCGCCGCCCAGTCCGGGCTGCGGGTCGCCATGGTGGACGCCGGGGACTTCGCCGGCGCCACCTCCAGCGCCTCGTCCAAGCTCGTCCACGGCGGCCTGCGCTACCTGCAGACCGGCGCGGTGAAGCTGGTCGCGGAGAACCACAAGGAGCGCCGGGCCCTGGCCACCGACGTCGCCCCGCACCTGGTCAACCCGCTCACCTTCTTCGTGCCGGTCTACAAGGGCGGCCCGCACAGCGCTCCCAAGCTCGGCGCCGGGGTCTTCCTCTACTCCGCGCTGTCGGCCTTCCGCGACGGCATGGGCCGGGTGTCCACGCCCGCGCACGCGCTGCAGCAGGTCCCGGCGCTGCGCCAGGAGGGGCTGCGGTCTGTGGCCGTCTACGGCGACCACCAGATGAACGACTCGCGGGTCGCGGTGATGACGGTGCGGGCGGCCGTGGACTCGGGCGCGGTGGTGCTCAACCACGCTGAGGTGACCGGATTGCGCTTTTCAGGGGGAAATGGCAGTACCGGCGGTCGGGTCACCGGCGCCGATCTCCGGGACCGCCTCGACGGCAGCGAGTTCGGGATCAACGCGCGGCTGGTGCTCAACGCGACCGGGCCCTGGGTGGACCACCTGCGGACGATGGAGGACGCGGGCTCGGCCCCGAGCATCCGGCTGTCCAAGGGCGCGCACGTGGTGATGAAGCGGCGAGCCCCGTGGCGTGCGGCGCTGACCATTCCGATCGACAAGTACCGGGTCTCCTTCGCCATCCCCTGGGAGGACCACGTCCTGCTGGGCACCACCGACGAGGAGTACACCGGCGACCCCGCCGACGTGCGCCCGACCGAGACGGACATCGACCAGATCATCGGCGAGGCCGGGCACGCCATCAAGGACGAGCACTTGGACCGGGACCTGGTCACCTACTCCTTCGCGGGGCTGCGGGTGCTGCCCGGCGGCCCGGGTGAGACCGCGGCGGCGAAGCGGGAGACGGTGGTGACCGAGGGCCGCGGCGGAATGCTGTCCGTGGCCGGGGGCAAGTGGACGACGTATCGTCACATCGGGCGGGTCGTGCTGGAGAAGCTGGCGCACGTGCCCGGGACCGGGTTGGCCGAGGACATCTCGGCCATTCCGCGTACGGTGCCGCTGCCCGGTGTCGCCAGCCCCAACGCGGTCGCGCACCGGCTTCTGGTCGACCGCGAGCCGGGGACGCGGATGGACCCGCTGGTCGCACGGAACCTGGCAACGCACTACGGGACCCTGTCGTTCGAGATCGCCCAGCTGATCGCGGAGAACCCGGAGCTGGGCCGCCCGATCCACGCGGACGGGCCCGACGTGTGGGCGCAGGTCGCCTATGCGGCGGCGCACGAGTGGGCGTACACGGCGGACGACGTGCTGCGTCGGCGCACGACGATGGTCGTGCGCGGGCTGGACACGCCGGAGGTGCGCGCCGAGGTGGAGGCGTTCCTGGCGGGGCAGCCGCAGGGCTGACGCCGGATCGGGCGGCGCCGGGTCGGGCGGCGCCGGGTCGGGCGGCGCCGGGTCGGGCGGCGCCGGGTCGGGCGGCGCCGGGTCGGGCGGCGCCGGGTCGGGCGGGCGCCGGGTCGGGCGGGCGCCGGGTCGGCACGGGTGGAGGGGGTGGCTGTCGGCCTCCCCCTCCACCCGTGTCCCGACACCGGTGTCCGGATCGGTGCGGTCGGGGAATGAGGGGCCCGGGGGTGGGCAGGTTTTCCCGGTAGGGACGCGGGAGCGCGGGTACGAGCCACGGGGGCTGCGATGGCGGGTCGGGTGTCGGACAGGTCGCGGAGGGCACGGGTGCGGTTGCTGGTGAGCCTGGCACTGACACTCAACGCGTTGCTGTTCACCGTCGTCGGCTCGGTCGCGCACACCTCGTTCACCCTGCTCGCGCTGATAGTGACCGCGGTCGGGATCTTCGCGACGACGTGGTTCCTGCTGGACGTCGGCATCGCCTTCCAGGCGGACGTCCAGCGGCGGCGGACCCTGCGGCAGCGCTAGGGCCGGGGGCGCTCAGGTTTCGGGGCTCGGGACTCGGGGGCTTCAGGGCTTGCGGGCGACGGCGGCGTAGAGGGGTAGGCGGGCGTCCTCGGCCGTGGTGGGCGTCTCCGGGTGCCAGAACGGGGCCGTCACCAGGCCGGGCGGGAGCACGTCCAGGCCATCGAGGAAGCGGCTGACCTCGGCGTGGCTGCGTCCGGTGACCGAGGTGCCGGAGTTGTTGTAGACGGCGATGGCCCGTTCGCCCACCTCCGGTGCCATGAAGTCCAGGGTGCCGTGGGTGAGGACCAGGTAGCTGCCAGGGGCGAGGATGTCCAGCAGGTCGGCGACGATGCCGTACGGATCGTCGCCGTCGGGGATGAAGTGCAGGATGGCGACGAGGAGCAGGGCCACCGGGCGGTCAAAATCCAGCAGGTGGCGGGTGTCCGGGTCGGCGAGGATCTTCTGCGGCTCGCGCAGGTCCGCCTGGAGGACCCGGGTCTCGCCGTGACCGGGGCCCGCCATCAGCGCGCGGGCGTGGGCCAGCACGATCGGGTCGTTGTCCACGTACATCACCCGGGACTGCGGATTGACGCCCTGCGCGATCTCGTGGGTGTTCCCCGCCGCGGGGATGCCGGTGCCGATGTCGAGGAACTGGTCGATGCCCTCGGCGGCGAGGTGCCGCACGGCGCGCTGCAGGAACGCCCGGTTGGCCCGGGCGGCGACCCGCATCGCCGGGTCGGCGGCGACCAGTCGCTCGCCGGCAACGCGATCCGCGGGGAAGTGGTCCTTGCCGCCGAGCAGCCAGTCGTAGACCCGCGCCGGGTGGGGAACCTCCGACCGCAGGTCGGTCGGCGGGCGGAAACCCATAGCGGCGTCGGCCATCCATGACTGGTCCTGCGGCACGGGCCCTCCCCCAGGCGTACGGTCGTCCCTGCTCCTTGGACCGACCGGCACATGGGGGGCGGCGTCGCGGGCCGATGACTCTCACCTGACCGGGTTGTCGTCAGTCGCCAGTGCTCCGCAATGGCTCCCTCCTCCGCCCCGCCCAGACTCGGCCCTCGACCCCCTCCTCCACCCACCCCCCATGTGCCGGTCGGTCTTGCTCCGATGATCGTACCGACGTTGATGGGTACACGTTCTGATTTTGGCTCAGCTGCCCGGAGTCAGCCCGAAACCTCCACAGGGCGACGGAACATGCGGGTGGCGGTGACCGCGCCCTGAATGTCGCTGTCCTCCGGGTCGATCGAGGGCAAACCGGGACGCAGGTGCTCCTCGACGGAGATGTACTTGAGCCCGGCGCGAAGGTCGGCGTCGTTGCGCAGCCGGATGATCAGCGGGAACTCGGCGAGCGCGTTGGCGTCCAGGAGACCGGTGGTGTAGATGAGTTGGACCCCCAGGGCGGAGGCGACGGCGCGCTGGAGCTCGATCAGGTACGTCGCGTTGGCGCGACCGATGGGGTTGTCCAGGAACAGCGTTCCGGCGTGGGCGAGCCTGGCCTGGCCGCGGTCGTTGGCGCGCAGCGCGGCCATCGTGCAGTAGAGCGCGATGGCCGCGGTGAGCAGCTGGCCGCCGGAGAAGACGTCCGACATCTGGCTGACGGAGACCCGTTCGGCGCGGAGCACGGCGTCAGGTTTGAGGATCTCCACGGCCACGCCCCTGGGTTCGACTGCCGCGTGCACACCGCGCAGCAGCAGGGACATACCGTCGCGGCGCCCCCAGTCGCTGGCTCCGCTCGCGGCGCCGGTGCGGCGGACGGCGGCGCGGGTGGCCTCGTCGATCACCTCGCCGAGGCGTTCGGTGAGGACGGCGTGGTCGGGGTCCTCGAAGCGGATGCGCAGGAACTCCTGGCCCGACCACTCGCCCAGTCCTTCGGGGAGGCGGGAGAGGCGCTGGGCGGCGCGCAGGGTGGCGAGCGAGGTCTCGACCAGCCCGCGCAGGCGGTCGACGATGCTGTCGCGATTGCGTTCGAGCTGTTCCAGCTCGTCGGTGAGGACCCGGAGGCGCGGGGCGAAGGCGGCCGCCCAGGCGACTGCGTGGTCGGGCAGGACCGAGGCCGGGAGCTCGCGGACCTGCTGCCGGGCGGGGGTGCGGACGGCCTCGAAGCGGGTCGCGTTGGCGTGCCTGACCAGGGCGTCCGCGGCGTCACGGACGGCCAGGTCGGCGGCGCCGAGGTCGGCGCCTGCGGCGCGCAGGGCGCGGCGGCTGTCGGCCGCGACCTGGCGGGCCTCGGCGAGGGTGCCGGGGTAGGGCTGGGCCGCGTCGTCCTCGGCGTTGGCGTCAGGTGCGGCGGGAGCGGGTTCGCGGAGGCCGTCGCGGAGCTGGGCGGCGGTCTCGTCGAACTCGGCGGCGGCGTGCTGGGTGGCCTCCAGCGCGTGCTGGAGCTCGCCGTGGGCGGACCGGCTCGCCGACAGCAGGTCGGTGCGGCGGGCGAGTTCGCTGGTCGCGGTGCGCAGCAGGCCCTGGGCGTGTTCGGTGTCGGCGGGGACGAGCTCGTCCGGGAGCTCGGTGTGGGCGTCGCCGGTCACCGGGGCGCTGCGTTCGGCTTCGCCGCGGAGGCGGCCGAGGTGCTCGCTGGCGGCGGAGGCGCGGGTCTCGATGGTCTGGACGAGGTCCTCGGCACGGGCGGCGGCGGCCTGGCGGCCGGGCCCGTCTGCGCCGTCGGGGCTGGTGAGGAGCTCCTCGGCACGGGTGCGGACCTTGTTGGTGAGGCGGTCGAGCTCGGTGCGGGCGGCGCTCTCGTCGCCCTCGGCGCGCGCCTGCTCGGCGCGCAGGTCGGCGCCGACACCGACCTGGTCGTAGAGCTGGGAGGCGGCGCGGTGGGCTTCGCGGAGGGCCGGGAGGGAGGCGGTGCCTTCCGTTCCGTCGAGGAGGTCGGTGCCGGAGCCGGAGCCGGCTTCGGCTTCGGCGCCCGGGAGTTCGGCGCTGGGGAGTTCGGCGCGCTCGGCGCGGAGCGCGCGGACGGTGCGGCGGGCGTCGTCCGCGGCGCGCTGGGCGGCGCGGCGGTCCTCGTCGGCGGCGAGCGCGCGGTCGGTGCACTGCTGCTGGCGCTGCTCGGCCTGAGTGGTCTCGTCGGCGAGCTCGCGCAGGCGGCCGGTCCAGTTGGCGCGCTCGCGGAGCCGGAAGGCGAGCCCGGCGAGGGCGTCGGCCCGGCGGCGGGCCTGCTGGGCCGCTTCGCCGCGCTCGTCGCGCAGGCGGGACGCCTCGGCGTGCTCGGCCTCCGCCTCGTGGTGTTCTGTGCGGGCCGTGGTCAGCTCGGCCCGGGCCAGGTCGAGGGTGGTACGGGCGGCTTCGGCGTCGGCGGCGAGGGCGGCGAGGTGGCCGGCGGGGCAGCGGGCGCGCCACGAGGCGAGGCGCCCGCCGACGAGGCGGTCCGCGCCGAGGCGGGCGGCGAGGCTGCGGATCTGCTCGTCTCGGGCGGTGGCGCGGTCGCGAAGCTGGCGGCGCTCCTCGTCGGCGGCGTTCTCGTCGTGCATGGCCGGGTTCGGCGGGACCAGGAACACGTCGCTGAAGGCGGGATCGCTGTCGCGAACCGGGCCGAGCAGCGCGGCGGCAGTGCCGACCGCGACGGCGGAGCGGGGCAGCAGCGCGGCGGCGGCGAGGATCTCGCGGGCGCGCCTGAGCGCTGCGGGGTCGGTGACGATGACGCCGTCGACCAGTTGCGGGCGGGCGTCGAGGATGCGGTCGTGGTCGGCCGGGTCGACCGACTGGGCGAGGTAGCGCCAGCCGGGCAGCGCGGGGACGCCGTGCTCGCCGAGGTACTCGACGGTGGCGAGCACGTCGGGGCCCGGTGGCAGCAGGCCGCCATCGCCGAGGGCGGCGAGGACGCGGGAGTCGGCGGCGGCCGCGGTGCGCAGTTCGAACAGGGTGCGTTCGGCGGCGGTGACCGAGTCGTCGATGAGCTCGCGCAGCGGATCCGCGGAGCGGTCCAGGGCTTCCGCGCTCAGCTCGCCGGGTCCGACGCCGAGGAGTTCGGCGGCGCGGGGGTCGGCGGCGAGACGGGCGGCGGTGTCCTGCTCGGCGGCCAGGGCGGCCTCGGCTGCGGCGAGGGCGTCGCTGGCGCGGGCGGCGGCGAGCTCGGCGCGGTTGCCCCGGGCGGCGGCCTCGCGGGCACGCCCTGCGGCCCGGTCGGCGACGGCGCGCGCCTGCTCCCAGGCGGCGGTGGCGTCCTTCTCCGCGTCGGAGGCGTCGAGGGCGGCGCGGGCGGGGTCGATCGCAGCGCCGTCTCCACGAGCCGAGGTCGCAGCGGCGGCGTCGGGATCGGCGGCGTCGATCCAGCCGGAGCGGACCGCTGCCCGGGTCTCCTGCTCGACCTCGCTGAGACGCTGGCGCAGGTGCTCGGTCTCGCTCCGGGCCTTCTGCGCGGCGGTGGCGGCAGCGGTGGCGTCCCGTCGCGCGGCCTCGCCCTCGGCCTGGAGCGCGTCGGCGCGCTGTTCCTCGCGGTCCGCCTGGGTCTCGGCGGCGTCGGCGGCCGTCTCCAGGGCGCCGACCAGGGCGCGCGCCGCGCGGGTGCGGGCGGCGAGAGCCGGCGCGGCGTCGCGTTCGGCCTCGCGGATGGCGGCGGAGACGCGAGCGGAGCGGTCGGCGGCGGAGCGGTGCCGCAGCACCAACTCCGTTGCCTGCCAGGCGGCATGTAGCGTCCGGGCGTCGAGGAGTTCCTTGCGCAGGGCGGCGGCGGTACCGGTCGCAGCGGCCAAGGCCAGGCTGGCATGACGATGCGTCAGCTCGGCGGTGACCAGCGACTGGCGGGTGCGGGCGTCCTCGGCGTCGGCGACGGTGGTCGCGGCCTCGGCGACCTGCGCGGCGAGTTCGCGGGAACGGTCGCGTTCGGCGACGGCACGGGCGGCGAGGGTGCGAGCGAGTCGGCGGGTGCGGCGCTCGGCGGCGCGGTGCGTCTCCCGTACGGACTCGCGGGCGGTGGCGGCCTCGGTGATGCGGTGCAGCAGGTCCAGCGAGCCTGCGGTGAAGTCGCGTTCGGCGGTGAGCTCGGCCCGGCGGCCCAGTTTGGCGGCGAAGCCGTGGACCAGGTCGGCGAGGCCGTCGGTGTCGCGGGTGTCGGTGACGGCACGGAGCAGCAGGTCGGTGAAGTCGGCGTCGTTCTTCACGGCGAAGAGGCCGGCGGCCTCTCCCTCGTCCGCGTTCATCTCACGCTGGTAGCGGAACAGTTCCGGATCGAGGCCGAGGCCGCCCAGGTGGTCGATCCAGCGGTCGTGGCCCTCCTCCCAGGTGAGGTCGAGCTCCGGGTAGGCCTTGCCGGCCTCGGTAAGGATGTCGCGGAAGCCCTTCATGGTCCGGCGACGGCCCCGGGAGGTCGCCGCGGGAGCCTCCTGTCCCGGCGCGGGGAGCAGGGACGCTCGTTCGGCGACCGGGAGGGAGTCCAGGCTGAGGCCGGGACCGGGCCGGAAGGAGTACCAGGCCTCGGCGAACTTGCGCGGGTCGGCGGAGACCTGGCGGCCGCGCCACTCGCTGACCTTGCCGACGACCACGGACTCCCCGGTGAGGGTGTGCTGCCACTCCAGGGCGACGTGCCCGCAGTCGTCCGCGAGCAGGAACTTGCGGAGCACCCCGGAGCTGGCACCGCCGAGGGTGTTACGGTGGCCCGGCAGCATCACCGAGAAGATCAGCTTGAGCAGGACCGACTTACCGCCGCCGTTCTCCAGGAAGAGCACTCCGGCCGGGGCCGGGCGGCGGATCGGACCGGTCTGCTCCTCGTCGAAGAAGCCGGGTTGGCGGGGCGCGGGCGAGGGACAGGGGTCGCCGACACCGCTCAGGTCGAGCACGGTGTCGGCGTACCGCGCACCGGCAGGGCCGATGGAGTACAGGCGGACCCGGTTCAGCTCGTACACCGTGCGCACTCATTCCTAGTAGTGATCGACAAGGCGGGGTGCCTGGTCTCACCAGAGGATATCCAGTGATTGCGGGATAACTCCGGCTCTCCCGCTCGGCCCGATGACTCCACCGTGCCGGACACGCAGCGCGCGGCGTGCCACACGCGGCTCAAGACCCACCAGCGCCATCCCGCGCAGGCCCGGCGAGTGCGTGGACGACCGTGTGCGGGGGGCAAGCCCCTCGAGGACCACCCCGGCACGGCGCGCCTGCCGGCCGACAAACCGGACGCGATCGTGGCCTGGAAGTTGGACTGCTACCCCCGGTTGGTGGCCGAGAAGCCGACCCGCCATCAGAATGGTGAGTCAGGCGCGGGCGCGCCTAAACCGTCACCGACCCGGACGGTTACCCTCTTGTCCTCCGCTCCCGCGGTCGGCCCTGACGCCGCGCTGGGCCGGATCCGTTCACGGCCGCGGGGGCGTAGGCGCGCAGGGTCTCGCCCAGCTCGGCCGCGCGGGGGTGGGTGAGCTCGCGGAAAATCACGTAGGCCTGCTCCCACTGCTGCCGGGCCTGGGTGCTGTCGCCCCTGGCAGCGTGGGAGTGGCCGAGGACCTCCAGGGCGACGGCCTCGTCGACACGGTTGCCCAGGCGGGTGTTGATCGCGTAGGCCTCCGTCGCCCGCTCGGCCGCCTCCTCGGTGCGGCCGAGCAGCAACAGTGTGTCGGCGACATTGCTCAGAGTCCGGCCGATCCCAAAATGCTCGGTGCCGACCTCACGAAAGAGCCGAAGCGCGTTCTGGTAGTGCCCCAGCGCGGTGTCCAGCTTGCCTAGTTGCTTGTGGGCCTCGCCGAGGTTGAGCTGCGCCGAACCTTCGGCGTGGCTCGCACCGAGGCTGTGATAGATGTCCGCCGCCCGCTCCAGCAGAGGCAGAGCCTCGGCCGCCCGTCCCATGTCGATCCTGAGGTAGCCCAGATTGCCCATGCACGACGCCTGACCGCGCACGTCCCCGAGACGTCCGCGTATTTCCAGCGAACGCAGCAGGCAGTCTTCGGCCTCGGCGACACGTCGGGCAGCCCGGTACGCGGCCCCCAGGGCGTTGAGCGCCCAGGATTCCGCCTCCGGGTCGTCCAGCTTCCGCGCGCTCGCGACGGCCGCCTCGTAGGTGCGAATCCGCCCGGGGTGCTCGGGGCGCAGGTCGAACAGCTCCCACATTGTGTTCGCAAGCTGCCAAGCGCTCCGGTGCCGACCGCTCTGCGCCGCCGCGGTCACCGCCGAGACCAGGCAGTCGCCCTCGGACTCGGACCACGCGAGTGCCTCGTCGAAGCCGACGAACTCCATCGGAACGCAGGTCGGTTCAACCGAGGGGAGATCGAGGTGCCTGCGCCCGGGATACAGCCGTCGTGACGCGGCCTCGCTGCTGTACAGGAGCCAGGACAGCAGGCGGTCCATCGCGGCGTCGCGGTCGCCCAATGGTTCCTCGGCCGCGCATTCCACGGCGTAGACCCGAATGAGGTCGTGCTGACGGAATCGCCCCGTCCCGGCGTGCTCGATGAGGGACGTCGCGGCGAGGTCGTCCAGCAGTCCGGAGGCCTCGGCAGTGGGCAACCCCAGCAGGGCGGCGGCGGCCCCCAGGCTCGTCGTCGGGCCCGGACTCAACCCGAGCAGACGGAAGGCCCGGGCCTGGGCGGGCCGAAGGTTCCGGTAGCTCACGGCAAAGGTGGCCCGGACCGCGCGGTCCTCGACCCGCAGCACGTTGAGTCGCCTGCTCTCGTCGGCGAGCAGCCCGGCGAGGTCCCGCACTGACCCGTCCGGTCGGGCCACGAGCCTACTGCCGGCGAGCCGGATGGCGAGGGGCAGGCCCGCACAGGCGTCCAGCACGTCCGCCGCCGCATCGGGTTCCGCATCCACGATCGCGTCTCCGATGATTCGGCGCAGTAGCGCCGACGCCTCCTCCGCCTCGAGCAGGTCGAGAGTCAGCCGGGCCGCGCCGTCGAGCCCAGGCAGGGTGCTGCGGCTGGTGATGAGTACCCGACTGCGGCCGGCCCCCGGCAGCAGCGGACGGATCTGCGCGGCATCCTTGACGTTGTCCAGGAAGACAAGGACGCGCCGGTCGGCGAGCAGGCTTCGGTAGCAGGCGGCCCGCTCGTCGGCATCGACGGGAATCCGCTCCGGCGCCATGCCGAGGGCGCGCAGGAATCGCGCCAGGACGTCGTGAGGAGCCGTCGGCTCCGCCTCGGTCCCCTGGAGATCGACCTGCAGTTGGCCGTCCGGGAAGGACCGAAGCACCCGATGGGCGACGTGCACGGCCAGCGTGGTCTTGCCCACCCCGCCGGTGCCGCTGATCGCCGTGAGCACGACCGGCGGCACCGGTCCCGCGGCGGTGTTCCGGAGTATGGAGGCCAACTGCTCCGCAACCGCCGATCGGCCCGTGAAGTCATGCAGGTCCGCCTGGAGTTCGGCGGGCCGGGACGGCGGGATCCCAACGCCGGGCGGGGCCGCGGAGCCCTGAGTGTTCACCGCCGAGACGAGCCGGTTCCGATCGGCCGCCTCCAGCGCCATCGCCTCGGCCAGCCGGGACACGGTCGACAGTCGCGGTCGACGCCGCCCGGACTCCAGCATGCTGATGGCGTGGTTCGACACGCCCGAACGCTCCGCCAAGTGCTCCTGCGTCCAGCCGACCTTGAGCCGACACGCACGCAGCAGATCTCCGAACTCCCCCAAAGCCCTTGCCTCCTGCCCCCCGGTCAGGCCTTGCCCGGGAGCAGGAACTGCGCATGCGGCTGCTGCTGCGACCACGCAGCAGCTTTCCCTCCCCCAAGACCGACAATAGCGACTGCACGGGCGACTTGACCAGCCACCGCCAAGTCAGTCCGGCACAAGGAGGCTGCCGTGACAGGCGAGCGGGGTGAGGCGTCCTCCTCGACACTCCCCACCACCGCCCGCCCGGTCATCCAGCTCCGCGCTCATCGAGCTCCGCGCGGGTGAGACCGGATTGTGATGCTCAGCTCAACCAGAACTGCTGGAAGCCGGCGTACTGACCGTTCTGGTCCTGGCAACCGAAATCCCGCAGCCCGTAGCCGCTGTCGTCGATGCACTTGCCCGTGGCCACGTTCTTCAGCACGACCGAGCCGTTGGGCTCAAGGAACATCGTGAACTGCTGGAAGCCGGCGTACTGACCGTTCTGGTCCTGGCAACCGAAATCCCGCAGCCCGTAGCTGCTGTCGTCGATGCACTTGCCCGTGGCGACGCTCTGCAGCACGTCGGTGCCGTTGGGCTGTCCCGTGATGCGGAACTGCTGGAAGCCGGCGTACCGACCGTTCTGGTCCTGGCAACCGAAATCCCGCAGCCCGTAGTTGCTGTCGTCGATGCACTTGCCCGTGGCCGCGCTCTGCAGCACCCACGTGCCGTTGGCGGCGTAGGGCTGCATCTGGTGGCCGATGGTCTTCGGGGACACCGTGCTGGCGCTCGCGCTGCCGACGCCCAGACCGAGCGAGCCGACCAGGGCGACTCCGCCGACGGCGGCGACTGTCCATTTACGCATTTCGCGAACTTCCTTTTCGGATTTTCGGAGGCCGGCGCACATTCGCGGGAGGTCCTCCGTGGCACGTCAACCATGGTTACGGAGCGTGCGGCGGGGCTCCATGGCGTTCGCTTTGCGTTTCGCCGCACCGCGCCTGCTCCCCTCCCGGCAGCTGAGTCACGACACATGACGAACCATCACCACAGAAGAGATGCTCGGCTGCACGGCGGAGTTCACCCGCGAGCGCACGGCGGACCGGCAGTCAGCGCCCGGGGCTCCCCAGGCCGTCGCCCCGACTCAGGGATCGAGCATGACGACCTCCACATGCTGGGCAGCTCGGAGCGATCCGCGGCCTTCTCAAGGAACCCGCCGCCGACGGCCGGACTGGATCCCGTTTCAGGATGAGTACGAAAAGATGAGTGCTCAAAGGTGCGTGCGAGCCTGGTTGAGCTCGTACAACTTGCGCACTCACTCATTCCTGTTCATGATCGACAGGCGGGGGTGCCTGGTCTCACCAGACGATATCCAGTGATTGCGGTACATATCCGGCTCTCCCGCTCGGCCGGCGACTCCACCGCGCCGGACACGCAGTGTGCGGCGTGCCACGCGTGGCTCAAGACCCACCAGCGTGATCCGATGCAGACCCTCGAGTACCTGGACGACGGCGTGTGGCGGGCGAAGCTACTCGCGGACCGCCCCGGCATGAGGCGCCTGGTGGCTGGTAGGCGGAATGGGTGGATCAGGACGAGTGGAAGGGCAGGCCGGCGTCGGCGACCAGTTCCTCCGTAGGGTCGGGGGGCAGCAGGGTGGCGCTGCCGTCGCTGACCGGGACCACGCCCAGGGCGAGCAACTCGGCCATGGCGGCGCTGCCCGCGAGGTCGCGGACCTGCAACTGGTAGCGGGCGGTGGTGCGGAAGGTGCCGCCGGAGTCGTCCGAGGTCTTCTGCAGAAAGCCGGAGTCGACCAGGAAGGCCGTGGCCTTGCCGACGATGCCGATGGTGGACCCGGAGAGCCTGCGGGCGTCCTTGGTCGCCCCGGTGGCGCTGCGCCGCAGGTAGACCCGCCAGGCGGCCTCCAGTCCGGGAGTGTCGCTGACCGGGTCGGTGTTGGCGCCCTCGGCGTCGGCCTGCTCCTCCATGCGGCGGCAGACCTGGCGGACGAAGGTGTCGACGCCGTTGACGGTGATCCGGCCAAGGTAGCCGTCGTCGGCGAGATCCTCGGGACGGGGGAAGGCGAGGGCGGCGACGGCGAGGTGGGCGAGGCCGTGCAGGAAACGATCGGTGGACTCGGACGCGGCGCGGCGGGAGTAGTCGCCCAGCCGCACGGCGAAGACGGAGTCCTCGGCGGCGGCGACCGCCATCCCGGCGCGGGGCGAGACCTCCAGCACGATCAGGCCGAGGCCGGTGGCGACGGCGTCGGTGAGGCGGACGAAGGCGGGGTCGTCGCGGTAGCGCCGGACCAGTTCGCCGTACTCGGCGTCGCGGGCGGGCAGCAGCTTCGGCTGGAGGCCGAAGGAGACCAGCCGGGAGGCGTCGGCGACGTCGGCGGGCGTGATCGGCGGGGCGCCGACGGCGGGGGTGCCCGCAGGAGCGGGCGGCACCGTGAAGTCGTCGGTGTGGCTGGTCACGGGCGGTGCTCCTGGCGGTGCGAGTGCGGGTGCGGCTGCTGTGGCGTTGGCGTTTGCGCGGGGGTTGGCGGCGGCGTTGAGTTCGGCGTCGCGGAGGCGGGACTGGAGCTCATGCGACCTCCGCGCGTTCGGCGGCCATACCGGCCGCGTCGAGGAGCGCGCTGCCGACGATCAGGTCGGCGCCGCCGAACTCCGGGTCGTCCAGGCGGGTTCCGTCGTCAACGGCGAACAACAGCCGCTCCTCGCCCTGCCGGTAGGCCGTGCCGACCGAGGGGCTGGCCGCGTGGACCGCCAGCAGGGCGACCAGATAAGGCAGTTCGGGGTCACGGCGGCGGGCCTCGGCGAGCAGGCCGGAGAGCCGGCGCGGGGCGTCGGGCGGGAGGTCGAGCAGCTCGTGGGCGGCGTCGAGCTGGGCCTCGGAGAAGCGGCTGTCGTCGGGGGTGTCCACCAGGTCGGGTTCGGGCAACTCCGCCCCCAGGTGCTCGCGCTCGACGGGTGGCGTGAGCAGCACGTCGACCAGATCGTTGACGCGGACCGAGATCGGGGTGCGCAGTCCTATGGCGCTGCCGAAGAAGGCGTCGGTCACCTGACCGGCCTGTTCGACGGGCAGGCGCAGCAGCGGGGCGAGGAGCTGGCCGTAGAGGTCGAGGCCGGACCGGGCGGTGGGGGCGGCGAAGGCCTGGCGGTCCTGCTCGGCGCGGAACAGCGGGCCCGCTTCGAGGAGCCGGGTCTGCAGCTGGGTGTGGCGGCGGATGCAGTCCTTGACGATGTCGACGAGCTCGGCGGCGCGACGCTTGTGCTCGTGGTCCTCCGCCTCGTCGCGGGCGCGGCGGATGTTGGTGAGAATGGCGTTCTCGTGCCGGTAACGGTCGGAGATGTGGTCCAGGGCCTCGGCGATGAGGTCCGGGACAGTCTCCATCCAGTCGACGGCGCGCACGTTCCGGCGAGTGGCCTCCAGGGCGCGGCGCAGCGTCTCGGCGAACTGGACCGTGCGGTAGCGGGCCTGCTCGGCGGCCAGCTGGGCGTCGGCGAGGCGGCCGCGGCGGATCAGCACCTCCAGCTTGACCTCGGCGGCGATCTGGGCGCTGGTGACGTCCGTGTCGAGGGCGCCGACGAGGACGTTGACCGCCTCGTCGGTGGTGCGCAGGTAGACGCCGCCGTCGGGGCCCGGCACCTCCTCGATCAGCTTGAAGTCGTAGTCGCGGCGGACGTAGGAGCCGTTGGTGGTGAAGGTGCCGTAGACGGCCCGGAAACCCCGGTCGACGCTGCCGACGTTGATCAGGGACTCCAGCACCCAGCGGGCGACTCGTTCGTGCTCGGTCCAGGGCCGGTTCGGAGCCTGGGCGGCGACCCGGGGTTGGAGCCTGGCCAGGACCTGATCGCGGTCGGCCCCGGTGTCGAAGTCCATCTGCAGGGTGACCAGGTCGATCGCCGACAGGGCCACCTCGGCCATGGCGTAGACGGCGTACTCGCCCGCGAGGTTGGCCTTGCGGCTGTCGAGGTCGTGCAGCGGCGCGGTGCACGCGAGCGCGCGCAGCCGCCGGGCCAGCCCCTCGTCGGCGGCTGGACCCGGCGCCAGGCGGCTGGGGTCGGCGGTCGTGGTCATGGAGGAAAGGTTAGGGGGTGGCACTGACAAGGTCCGAAACGCCACGGATGAGCCGGTCTGATGTGATCCGGGCCACGTGCCGCGGAGCGCGGCAGCTCCGCTCCCTGTTTAGGATCAGTGCTGTGACGGAGCCGGTGGTCGATCTCAACGCGGATCTGGGCGAGGGTTTCGGACGGTGGACGCTGACCGACGACGACGCCCTGCTGGGTGTGGTCACGAGCGCCAACGTCGCCTGTGGCTTCCACGCGGGCGATCCCTCGACCATGCGGCGGGTGTGCGAGCGCGCGGCGGAGCTCGGGGTCCGGATCGGGGCGCAGGTGTCGTACCGGGACCTGGCAGGGTTCGGACGGCGGGCGATGGACGTGCCACGTGGGGAACTGGCAGACGAGATCGCGTACCAAATCGGTGCGCTGGACCTCTTCGCGCGGGCGGCGGGCACGGTGGTGGCGTATGTGAAGCCGCACGGCGCCCTCTACAACCGGGTGGTGGCTGACGAGGAGCAGGCCGGTGCGGTGGTGGACGCGGTGCTCGCCTACCGGCGGGCGGACGGGCGGGGGTTGCCGGTGCTGGGGCTGCCAGGCTCCGCGCTGCTGCGCGCTGCTGCGGCGGCGGGGCTGCCGGTGGTCGGCGAGGCGTTCGCCGACCGCGCGTACACGGCCGCGGGGACCCTCGTGCCGCGTACCGAGCCCGGCGCTGTGGTGCACGATCCGCACACGGTGGTCGCTCGGGCGGTGGGGATGGCTCGGGACGGCGAGGTCGTCGCGGTCGACGGAAGCCGGGTCGCGGTACGGGCGCGGTCGCTGTGCCTGCACGGGGACACGCCGGGAGCCGCGGAACTGGCGTTCCGGGTACGAGAGGCGCTGATCACGGCAGGGGTGGGCGTCGAGGCGTTCGGATGACCGAGCGGAGCGAGGCGGGTACGCGGACGGTGCGGGTCCGCCGGGTGGGGCGGTCCGCACTGCTGCTGGAGGTCGGCAGCGACGGCGAGGTGGCAGCGCTGCACGCCGAGTTGATGCGCTGCCAGTCGGAGGGCCTGCTGGGACGCGTCGACGAGATCGTCCCGGCCGCGCGCACGGTACTACTGGACGGGGTAGCCCAACCCGAGCTGGTCGCAGGGGAGTTCGAGGGACGCCGGTTGGAGCCCCTGACTGCGGGACACGGCCCGGTGGTGCAGGTACCGACGGTCTACGACGGTGCGGACCTGGCGGAGGTGGCCGGGCTGTGGCGGGTGTCGGTAGCGGAGGCGGTGCGGATCCACGCGGGCTGCGAGTACCGCGTGGCGTTCTGCGGGTTCGCACCGGGGTTCGCGTACCTCACCGGCCTTCCGGAACAGTACGCCGTTCCGCGCCACGCCACGCCTCGGACCCGCGTCCCCGCAGGTTCGGTCGCGCTCGCCGGCCCCTACACCGGCGTCTACCCGGGGGCGTCGCCCGGCGGCTGGCAGCTGATCGGGCGGACCGAACTCCCGCTCTGGGACCCGGATCGCGACCCCGCCGCGCTGCTCACCCCTGGCACCCGGGTACGGTTCCTCGCGGTCGAACCGAAGGGTGCGGAACCCAAGGCTGGGGAACCGGGGGCTGGGGAACCGACAGCCGGGGAACCGGGGGCCGGGCGTTGAGGGCTGTCGAGGTGGTCCGTCCCGGCCCGTTGACGACGGTCCAGGACCGCGGCAGGGTCGGCGTCGCCGCGCTGGGCGTGCCGCGCGCCGGGGCGCTGGACCCGGACGCGCACCGGCTGGCGAACCTGCTCGTGGGCAACGACCCCGGGGCCGCCGTCCTGGAGAGCACTCTCGGCGGGGTCTCGCTGCGCGCGCTCGCGCCGCTGGTCGCGGCGGTCGTCGGCGCGCCCGCGCCGGTGCGGGTGGACGGCCGGGCCGCTCCGTGGGGCGCGCCGGTGCGGGTGCCGACCGGTGCCGTGCTCGACGTGGGGAGCGTGACCTGTGGCGTACGCGGCTACGTCGCGCTGGACGGCGGCGTCGCTGTGACCGCTGTCCTGGGCAGCCGCTCGGCGGATCTGCTGTCGGGGCTGGGACCGCCCCGGCTCGCGGCCGGCCAGGTCCTGCCGCTCGGACCGGCGACGGGTGAGCCCGTGTGGATCGATCCGCTGCCGCTGCCCGCGCCACCGGCGGAACTGCAGCTGCGGCTGGACCCAGGCCCGCGCGAGGACTGGTTCACCGCGGATGCGCTGCGGCTGCTCGCCACCTCTCGCTACACCGTCTCCCCCGTGAGCAACCGGGTCGGCCTGCGCCTGCTTGGCCCGCCGCTCGAACGGCTGCCCGACCGGGGAGAGCTGCCGAGCGAGGGCATGGTGCTGGGCGCGGTGCAGGTGCCGCCCGATGGTCTGCCGGTGGTGTTCCTCGCAGACCATCCGACGACCGGGGGCTATCCGGTGGTCGGCGTGGTACCGGCAGCCGATCTGACAGCGGCGGCCCAGGCCGCGCCGGGAACACCCGTACGCTTCGCGGTCACCGGACGGTGAATTGGCGCGTCGGCAGGACAGCGGCTCCCGGAAGGAGAAGACTGCTGCTGATTGTCAGCTGCAGGCACCGGACGGGACGAGGTGGTCCGCAATGGGCGAGGTACTACTGGCCGTCGGTACGGCCAAGGGGTTGTTCCTGGGACGCAGCGCGGACCGGCGGAGCTGGGAGTGGACCGGGCCGCACTTCGTGATGCAGGGCGTGTACTCCGTGGCGATCGACTCCCGGGGCGCCCCGCCGCGGATCCTGGTGGGCGCCGACAGCAGCCACTGGGGCCCTTCCGTCTTCCACTCCGACGACCTGGGTGCCACCTGGCAGGAGCCCAAGCAGGCCGCGGTGAAGTTCCCCGAGTCGACCGGGACCTCGCTGGAGCGGGTGTGGCAGCTCCAGCCGGCGGGAGAGAAGGAGCCGGGTGTCGTCTACGCCGGCACCGAACCCGCCGCGCTGTTCCGCTCGGAGGACGGTGGGGAGTCGTTCGCGCTGGTGGAGAGCCTGTGGCGGCATCCGCAGCGGGAGTCCTGGGGTGCGGGCTTCGGCGGCCAGGGAATGCACACCGTGCTTGTCGACCGCAACGACCCGCAGCACCTGACCGTCGCGGTGTCCACCGGCGGCGTCTACCGCTCCACCGACGGCGGCGAGACCTGGGCCCCGTCCAACACCGGCGTCGAGGCCCGGTTCCAACCGGACCACTTCCCCGAGTTCGGGCAGTGCGTGCACAAGATCGCCGTGGACGCGGGCGACCCGTCCCGCATGTATCTGCAGAACCACGGCGGGGTGTACCGCAGCGACGACGCGGGCGGGACCTGGACCTCGATCGCGGAGGACCTGCCTGCGGACTTCGGCTTCGCGGTGGCGACCCATCCGCGCCGCCCGGGTACGGCGTACCTCTTCCCGCTGGTTGCGGACTACGAACGGCTGCCCCCGGAGCGGCGCTGCCGGGTCTACCGCACCGAGGACGCGGGCGTGACCTGGCAACCACTCGCCGAGGGCCTGCCGCAGGAGGCGCACTACGGCGTGGTGCTGCGGGACGCGCTGTGCACCGACGACGCCGAGCCGGTGGGCGTCTACTTCGGCAACCGCAACGGCGAGGTGTACGGCAGTGCGGACGAGGGCGACTCCTGGCAGTTGCTGACGGAGCACCTGCCGAGCGTGCTGTGCGTGCGGGCGGCAGAGTTCAGGTGACTGAGCTCAGGTGACGGAGCTCAGGTGACAGGGTTCAGGTGACCGGGTTCAGGTGACCGGGTTCAGCTGACGGCCCGGAGGGTCGATCGGTCCTCGGCACCGCCCAGGGCGCGCAGCGCCTCCGCGGTACTGAGGGCAGCCTGCCGGTCGAGGAGTTCACTGCCGGCCTGCCGCTGCCGGGCCTCGGTCGCGGCCAGCCGCAGCAGGTCGGGGAGCAGGTCGGTGCAGCGTTCGAGGACCCAGCGGGTGCCCTTGGTCGCCATCCACCACGCCTGCGCGGCCGGGGTCGGCGCCGATTCCGTCGGTTCGGGGCCGGGAGCCGGACCGAGCGCGGTGCCGGCGGCGGCGAGCAGTGCGTGGAACTCGCGGGCGAGGGCGCGGTGGCCGCGCTCGCTCGGATGGAGGCGGTCGACGCTCCACATCCGGGGGTCGTCCACCCAGGCGCTCTGGGCGACATGGACGTGAACGGCGGAGTAGCGCTCACTGAGGGCGTGGACGACTTCGTTCACGCTGTGCATCCGGCGCGCCAGCGGGCGGGCGAGCGGTCCCGGCAGGCGGAGCATCCGTCCGGGATCCGGGAGGCAGGCCGTGAGCAGGGCCGTGTCGCCGTCGGCGAGCGCGGCAAGGGTGGTGTCGAGGTTGCGGGCCACGGCGTGGATGTCGTAGCCGGCCCGTAGGGTGTCGTTGACGCCGACGACGACGGTGGCGACATGCGGGCGGTGGGCGCGGGCCGCCGGGAGTTGACGGTTCATCACGTCTGCGGTCAGCGCGCCGCTGACCGCGAGGTTGCGCAGGTCCACGGCGCTGGGGTGCGTGGCGAGGCCGTCGGCGAGCAGGGCTGCCCAGCCGCGCCAGCCGCCGTCGGCGGCGGGGTCGCCGAGCCCTTCGGTGAGGGAGTCGCCGAGGGCGACCATGCGCAGCGGGTTCACGGTTCGGCTCCCTGGGGTACGGAGGTCGCGGGCGCGACCATGTGGGCGGCGAGGAATCGTTCGACGGCCTGGTCCCAGCCGTACTGTTCGGCCCGGGCGCGGGCCGCCCGGCGGCGGTCGGGCTCGGGGCGGGCGAGGAGTTCCTGGACGGCGTCCGCGAACCCCGCGCCGGTGTCGGCGGCGACGGCCCCGGCCGGCCCCACGATCCCCGGCAGTGCGGAGGAGGCGCTGACCGCGACGGGTGTGCCGGAGGCGAGGGCTTCGAGGGCGGCGAGGCCGAAGGTCTCGATGGGTCCGGGCGACAGGGCGAAATCGGCGCTCGCGAGGAGCGTGGAGAGAGCGTCGGGGGAGCTCAGATGGCCCAGCAGGTACGCGGGGAGATCTTCGTCCCTGATCCTGGCGGCCATGCGCCGGCGCAGCGGCCCGTCGCCGGCGATGGCCAGCACCGCGGGAACGGATCTGCGGCGCAGTTCGACGAGTGCGTCGAGGGCCCGTTCCGGGCGCTTCTCCGGGGACAGCCGTGAGCACAGGACGAGCAGGACCTCGTCGGGGCGGGCGTAGTGGGCGCGGGCTGCGGCGTTGTGGTGGCGCGGGTGGCGCTGCGCCAGGTCGACGCCGAGCGGCGCGCGGACGACGTTGCGCGCGCCGACGCGGTGGAACTCCGCCGCGGCCCATCCCGTGGTGCAGATGACGGCGTGGTAGTCGCGCGCGGTCGCGGCGTTGAGGCGGTCGGCGGCCCTGCGGGCGAGGGATTCGGGCAGGCCCCAGGTCCGCAGCAGGCCGTCGAGGCTCTCGTGGGAGACCATCGCGGCTGGTACGCCGTGGCGGCGGGCCCAGCCGCCGGTCCAGCGCAGGGTGCTGCGGTCGGAGACCTCCAGTCGGTCGGGGCGCAGCTCCGCGAGGAGGTCGGCCAGGGCCGGCCGGTCGAGCAGCACCCGGTAGCCGCCGGTGCCGGGGACGGTGCGGCCGGGCAGGGTGATCACCCTGCCCTGTCCGGTGTCGTGGTCGGTAGGGGCCTGGCGGGCCGGCCCGGGGACGATGAGGACGGGTTGGTGCCCGGCCGCGAGGTAACCCGCGCCGAGGTACTGAAGGGCGGTGCGCAGGCCGCCCGAGACCGGGGTGACGAAGTTGGCGAGCCGGACGATGCGGAGTGCGTTCATGCGGCGGCACCACCCGCGTCGACGGTGGCGAGCCGGGGGCGTGGGCCGGTTCCCTGTTCGGCGAGGATCTCGCGGTAGTGGTCGATGAGCAGGTCGCCGACGGATTCCCAGGTGCGTCCGGCGACTTCGGCGCGCGCCGCCGCGCCGAAGCGGGTGCGCAGGGCCGGATCGGCGACGAGTTCGGCCACCGCGCGGGCGACCGCACGGGAATCGCGCGGCGGCACGAGGAGGCCGGTGCGGTGGTGGGCGATCAGGTCGAGCGGGCCGCCTACAGCGGGACCGACCACCGCCACCCCGCTCGCCATCGCCTCCTGGATGGTCTGGCAGAAGGTCTCCATCGGTCCGGTGTGGACGAAGACGTCCAGGGACGCGTAGAGGGCCGCGAGCTCGTCCCCGGTGCGACGGCCCAGGAAGGACGCGCCGGGCAGGGTCTGCCGGAGCATCGCCTCGCTGGGTCCCTCGCCGATGACGACGAGGCTGACGCCGTCCAGCCGGCCGACCTCCGCGAGCAGGTCCAGCCGCTTCTCGGGGGCGAGCCGCCCCACGTAGCCGACGAGGACCCGCCCACCGGGGGCGAGGTCGCCGCGCAGTCCCTCGTCCCGGTGCCGGGGGTGGAACCGCACCGAGTCGACGCCGCGCGGCCACAGCCGTACCCGGGGGACGCCGTGTGCGGTGAGGTCCTGGGCGGCGGGGGTCGACGGGGCCAGGGTGCGGGCGGCCGCGCCGTGCACGGTGCGGATCCTGCGCCAGGCCGCTGCCGCTCCGATGCTGCTGCCGGCCCGGTAGGCGCGGGCGTACCCGGCGAGATCGGTCTGGTAGACGGCGACGGCGGGCAGTCCGAGCCGGTCCGCGGCGACCATGGCGCGGGCGCCCAGGACGAACGGGCTGGCCAGATGGACGATGTCGGGCCGGTGCTCGGCGATCAGCTGCTCGAGGCGGCGGGTGGGTAGGGCGAGGCGCACCTGCGGGTAGCCGGGGAGCGGCATCGCCGGGACGCGGACGACGGGGCAGGGGTCGGGGGCGGTGGGCGGCACGGCCGGGGCGGGCGCGATGACCAGTGGTTGGTGACCGCGCCGGACGAGGTGCTCGGCGGTGCGCAGGACGGAGTGGGCGACGCCGTTGAGATCCGGCGGGAAGGATTCGGTGACGAGGGCGACACGCATGTCTGCGTTATTCCGAGGCGCGGCGTGCGCCGGGCCAAGGGGATCTGTCGCAGGGACGAACGGCTACCGAACCCTCGGACGCGGCAGCCCGGACCGGCCGCGGGCGGCGGCCCCGGAGCGGCGGCGGGGCGGCTGCGGGACAGCTGCGCCGGGGTGGCCATGCGCGGCGGCGCCGGACCGGCTGCGGGGGGGGCCGACGGCGGAGCGGCTGCGGGCGGACGGCGGTGCCGGAGCGGCTTCGAGGCGCGGCGGCGGAGCCGGAGCGGCTTCGAGGCGCGGCGGCGGAGCCGGAGCGGCTTCGAGCGGCGGTGCCGGAGCGGCGCCGGCGGAGCGGGGAGCGGCTACGGGCGGGCGGCGCCGGGGCGGCCGGTGCCGGAGCTGCTTCGAGGCGCGGCGGCGGAGCCGGAGCGGCTTCGAGCGGCGGTACCGGAGCGGCGCCGGCGGAGCGGGGAGCGGCTACGGGCGGGCGGCGGCGGAGCGGCGGGGGCGCGTCGGCCCGCGAGTCAACCCGCGCTGAGCCGTCCCCGTACCGCCGCGTGGACCTCGGCCTCCTCGCCGGGGTCGGCGGCCAGGCGCCGCAGACGGTCGAGGACCCGGACGTCGCCCTTGGTGAGCACATGGCGGGCGGCCAGCTCGCGGGTGGTCTCCTCGCAGTCCCACAGGCACTCGACGGCGGCCCCGGTCGGGAAGCAGGGATCGGTCGCCGCGAGGCTGCGGGCGGCGCTTCCGCGCAGCTGGGAGCAGCTGGTCTCGGCGTAGACATGGCGCAGGACGGGCACTCCGGCGACGGCCTCCAGCCGTCCGACGCCCTCGACCAGGACCGCGAGACCGTCCCCGTCGGCGCCGTGCTGGTAGATCCAGCGATGCAGGGCGGCGACGACCGAGGGGGCGTCCGCCTCCTCACCCACGCAGGCGAGCAGCCCGGCGGCGGCGTCGGCCAGCGGCCCGCCCTCGGGGTCTGCGGCCCAGACCCGGGCACGGCCGACGAATTGCGCGCTGCGCATCCGGGCCAGCGTGGCGAGTGCGAAGTCCGCCGTCTGCCGGGAGACGTCGGCGGCGGCGAGCTCGATCAGCCCGGGGGCCTGGTCGTCGTCGTGATCAGCGAGGTGACGCAGCGCCGCGCAGCGGGAAGCGTCCTGACCGGTGCGTGCGGCTTGGAGCAGCAGTGGGCGGTCTTCGGGGCCTGCGACGGCGGCGAGGCAGCGGGCTGCCGCGGTGGCACGGCGTTCGAACTGCTCGGGTGATGCCTCCGACGAGCCCGACGACGAGTTGTCGGCCCAGGCCAGGACCGCGGCGGTGCTCCAGGCCGGGGCGTTCGACGGCCGGTCGAGCTGGCGTTGCCACAGGTCGAAGGGGGCCTGCTGGGTGGCGTCGGCGACTCTCGGGTGGGACTGCGCCCAGAGGTGCCAGGGCCTCGGTTCGTAGGCGTTGCGGACGGCGGCGCGCAGTGCGCCGTCGCCCTCGGGGCCGTCAGGGAAGCGGGCGAGCACGGACTCGGCGAGCTGCTCCAGGGCTGCGTCGTCCTCGCGTACGGCGAGCTCGTCCAGCGCCCAGGCCCAGTTGCTGCCGGAGATGACGTAGCGGCGCAGCAGCAGCAGGGCGTCGCGCCGGCCGTAGCCGGCGAGCCGTCCGAGGACCGCCAGGGTCAGGCCGGTGCGTGACTCGTCGTCGTCGAGCAGGTCCTCGACGTTGAAAAGGTGGTCGTCCAGGCCCTGCAGCGGCGCCTCGAGCTCCATGTAGAGCCGGGCGTAGTAGAGGGACCGGTTCTCGACCTGCCAGTCGCGGCGGGGGTCACGGGTGACGCACTCCTCAAGAGCGGCGAGAGCGTCGAGACGCTCGGCCGCCAGAGCGTGCAGGGTGCCGTCCCCTCGGCCCCGCTGAAGCAGGCCGAGAAGGGAGGCGCTGGGCGCTATCGCGGGCTCGAACATGAGGTCAGCATCCGTTGCGGCGGTCCTGGTGGCAAAGGAATTTCCGTGAATCCGGTCCCGAAGGCCCCAGGGTGGTAGTGGCAGTGGGGGGAACAAAGGACCGGGTGGGGGCTTCCCCCCGGTCCGAGCACGGAATCGTACCGTTCGGGTGGCTTCCGGTGCACCTTCCTCCTGCGGGGCCGGGCTGAGGGGATGCCTGTGACCTCAGCAGGCCACTGGGGTGAAGCGGGCGTGGGAGGCCCGTGCCAGCCCTGTTGAAGATCGCGAAATATGCCAACGGCAAGGGTGGTTCGGGTTCGTCCAAAAGCCTCACCGCACCGTTTCGCCTGTGCGACAGTCGTAGAGGCAGAGGGAAGCACACACAACCGCGGGAAGCCATGCAGTCCCACGCCCCAACCGATCCGCCGACCGGACCGCCCGACCCGTCACCGGCCGCGTCACTGCTCGCCACCGTCCGGCTGCTGCGCGTGCAGCTGGAGGCGGCCTGCGACCAGGCGGCGGGGTTGGCGGCGACCGGGCGCGAGCGGCCCCAGCCCGCACTGTGGGATCTGGCCCGCGACAATCTCGATGGGCTCCAGGACTGTCTGTCCCGCCTATGGCCGCAGGGCGCCCCCGCGGACGCATCCGGGGCACTGATAGCTCAGCACCCCGGTGCCTTCGGCGGTGCCGATGCCGAATGGGATCTTGCCGACGACCGGGTGGTCTGGTCGGCGGAGATGTTCCGGATCTTTGGACGCGACCCCGGACTCGGCCCGCTGACACTGGACCAGCTGCCCGCGCACCTGCACGTCGAGGACCGCCGCCGGCTTTCCGGACTGCTCACCGCGGCCCTGGTCGACGGCAAGCCGATCGACGCCGAGTTCCGCATCTCCCGACCCGACGGGACCCAGTGCAGCGCGCACTGCGCCGGCGAACCGGTGCTGGAGGCGGACGGGACGGTCCGCTCCATCTGGCTCGCGGTACGGGACGTGACGGATTCACCGCGGGCACGGCGGCTCCGGCAGTAAGTCCAACCGCTGTAGGTCCAACCACAGTAGGTCCAACCACAGTAGGACTACCGGCACGTAGGGCCGTTGGGACAGGCGGTCGAGTCGGCGCCCGTCAGATGATCTGGGGGCGCGGCTGCTCGGGCAGCGCACGGCGGATGTCCGCGCGCAGCTCCTTCACCTCCGACAGCTGCTCGTACCGTCCGGTCAGCCGGTACATCTCCCGCAGCCGGTCCCAGGTGCGGTGCGAGGACATCTCGCGAGTGGAGTTGAGCGCCATCCTGGCGTAGTTGCCCGCCTCGTCCGGCCGGTTGGCGATGTAGCAGGCGGAGGCCATCGAGAGGTAGTCGAACAGCTTGGACCGCTCATGCCCGTCCGAGCGCAGCTCGATCGCCTGCTGCGCGTGGTACTGGGCCAGCGGGGCGGCGCTGGTGTCGTGCTCGGCGAGCGTGCGATAGGCCAGCGCCTCCATCCCGTGCAGGTCCGCCTTGTCGAAGAACTGGAGCCAGCTGGGGCCCGGGTCGCCCTTGTCCTTGGCGAACAGGTCCTCGGCCTCGCCGAGGGTGCGCCGGGTGGCCTGGGAGCGCCCCATGGAGGCATGCGCCCACGCTTCGACCGTGCGCAGCATCGCCCGGGTTCTCGGCAGGGTGTGCTCGCCGCTGCCGCTTTCGGCGACCCGCATCAGGTCCAGTGCGTCGCCGGGACGGCCGAGGTGCACCATCTGCCGGGCCGCCCGGGACAGCGCCTCGCCCGCGCGGGGCTTGTCCCCCGCCTCGCGAGCGGCGTGCACGGCCATGACGAAGTACTTCTGCGCGGTCGGCTCCAGGCCCACATCATGGGACATCCAGCCGGCCAGGACGGAGAGGTTGGCTGCCACGGTCCACAGTCGCTGGGACAGCGGCTCGGGGTGCCGGTAGGTCAGCAGTCCGCCGACCTCGTTGAGTTGGCCCACGACTGCCTTGCGCTGCAACCCGCCGCCCCGGGAGGCGTCCCACGCGCGGAACACGTCCACCGAGGTCTCCAGCGCCTCCACCTCGTCCAGGCCGACCGGGCCTGCCTCGTAGAAGTCGCCTGCGGGCAGCGCGGCAGCCCCGGGGCTGCGTACCACTGCTGCGGAACGGGAGGCGGCGGCGTCTCCCGCCGCCCAGTCCCTGCCGGTCATCCAGTCGTGCAGCGGGTTCGCGATGGCCGCGCCCGCCACGAGCGCGGTGCTCGCGCCCATCAGTCCGCGTCGGTTGAGCATGAGGTCCATTCCCGTGAACTCGGTGAGGACCTCGGCTGTGCGTTCCGGCACCCAGGAGGGATCGTCCGACGTGGCCTGCGTGACCCTGCCCGAACCCGACTGCCGGTGTCGCTGGAACCCGAGGTCCTCAGTGGTGACAACACGGCCGAGCCGCTCAGTGAACAGGGCAGCCAGCACCCGCGGCACCGGGTCGCGCGGAATCTCTCCGCGTTCTATCCAGCGCCTGACCCGCGAGGTGTCGGTGGACAGCTGTTGCTGCCCGACCGCGGCACCGCGCCGGTTGACCAACCTCGCAAGCTCGCCTTTCGACCACCCGGTGAGGGCGAACAGATCAGCGAATCGGGCGTTGGGTCCTCTGCTCACGTCAAGCCCCCAGGTTCCTCGGCACTTTCGAGGCTAACCACCCGTCATGTGCCAGGCGAGCATTCGCCAGGGTTCGCCAGGGTGCGCCAACTGATGCGCCAAGGGTGATCGGGTGTCATGTAGAACCGCGCCACCTCGACCCCACTGTCACCAAGCGCAGGTTGCTGGAGGCGGGAGGAGTTTCAGGAGTGGCGCAAGGGGTGGCGCGGGCATCGCAGTACGCCAGGGCCGCTCCGGACAACGCACTCCCCAGGGTGCGCTGTCCGGCGGCCACGGACGTGCGGCACCGGTCGCGCGCCACCCACCCAGCAGCACCAGTGGAACCGCAGCACCGCAGAACCGGAGCACCGCACCGCCGCACCACCGGGAACGTGCAACACAGAAGCGCGACAGACGACCGCGACAAGGCGCATGAGCACAGCACACGCGGTGGGCCAACCGGCCCGCCGGCGGCAGCCCGCCAGGAAGGGACCCGGAACCACCCATGTACTCACCTTCGCTCTCCCCCGCCCCTGTACCGACCTCCCGGGTCTCTCCACCGCGCCACCGTCCAGCCGTCGGCGGTGATCCCCACGTCCGTGAGCGCGAGCAGTACGGCCAGCCCACGCGGCCCCAGCAGCACCCTGCCGCCCCCTCGGCGGCCCGCCGCGTCGGTGCCGTCCGGCCTGCCGTCCCGGTCGGAGCACCGAGGCTGGACAACCCCGCAGAGCAGTCACCCAGGCTGCGCGCCGCGCTGGCCGGTGTCTCGCGGATATGTCCCGCCTTCGTCCCCCGGCAGCTCCTGCGGGAGGACGAACACCATGTGCTGGTCGTCGGTACGGCCGGGCGGACCCCGGTCGTGGCCAAGTGCCTCACCCCGCCCCTTCCGGGCCGCGAGGTCACCCGGACGACCAGGGAGGCCGCCGAGTTGCTGCGGCGGGAGGTGGCGGCCTACCGGACCTTCGTCCGGCAGCGCCCTCCGGCCCGACTGCCCAAGCTGGTCGCCGCCGACACCGACCGCTGCGTCCTGCTGATGGAGCGGGTACCGGGACGGCCCGCCGCCCGGGAGCGGCACCCCTGCAACACCCCTTCCCCTGGCGAGGTCCGCGCCATCCTCGGCGCGGTACGGTCGCTCAACCTGTGGCGCCCCCCGACCGGCTCCTTCGACCGGCCGCTGGACTACCCCCGCGAGATCGCCCGCTACCACGCGCTCGGCCTGCTGACCGACCGTGACGCCGGGGACCTGCAGCACCTGTTGCACGGACTGGCGCACACCGCACCGCAGTTCTGCCACGGGGACGCCCTGCTCACCAACGTTCTGCTGGCCCCGTCAGGGCCGGTTCTGGTCGACTGGGAGCAGGCCGGCTGGTACCTGCCGGGCTACGACCTGGCGGTGCTGTGGACCGTGCTCTCCGGGGACACCGCCGCCCGGCGGCAGATCAGCCAGGTCGCCCAGTCCTCGGGGACGTTGCCGAGGGACGCCTTCCTGGTGAACCTGATCCTGGTGCTCATGCGGGAGATCCGGATGCACGACGTACCGGGTGCGGGCGAGGAGCAGCGGATCTTGATCCGGCGGCTGCACGAGGACGCGGCGCTGGCGCGGCGCGCGGTGCGCGCCGCGGTGGGCACGCGCTGACTCCGCGGAGTTCGCGGAGTTCCCGAAGTCCGCGGACTCCGACGAAGCTGCCGAGTCTGCTGACGGGGGATCACCGGCCCTGCAGCGCCCGCCGTCCGGCGGTGGTCAGGATCTCGTGCTCGTGCGGACCCTGCAGGCGGGCGTGCTGGACGTCGCGGAGATGCCGCTCCAGCGGGTGGGCCCGGCTCAGCCCTCCGCTGCCGCTGAGCGCCACGGCGTGCTCGACGGCTCCGATAGCGGCGCGGGTGACGAGGAGCCTCACCGCACCGGTGCGGTCGGCCGCTCGGGGATCGCCGGCGTCGACCTGCCGGGCCAGCGAGAGCAGGAGCTCCTCGGCTCCGACGAGTTCGATCTCGACCCGCCCGAGAGCCGCGTGGTGCAGCGCGTCCAAGGATTCCGGGAGCGGCGTGTGCAGCGACCGCACCAGCCAGTCCCGGGCCGCCTGCGCGACACCGAGGTAGACGGCGGGCAGTGCGAGGTCGCACCAGAGCGCGCCGAGGGTCGCCTGCTGTGCGACGACCGCGTCAGCCGCGACGAGTACGCCGTCGAACAGCACGTCGTGGCTCGCGGTGGCCCGCAACCCCAGCTGGTCCCAGGTCGGCTCGACCTGGACGCCGGGGGTGTCGCCCTGGACCAGGAACACCAGTTCCCTGGGCTCGTCCTCGTCGGTGCGCGCCGACACCGCCATCCAGGCGAGCGCCTCCGCCCCTGGGACGCAGGACCTTCGGCCGGTCAGCCGCCAGAACCCGTCCTCACGTCGGGCGACCACGGACGCGTCGCCGAGCGTCGGCTCAGGGCCGAGCAGGCCGACGAGGGCCGGACCGCGCGCGGAGTCGGCGAGCAGCTCCGCGTACGCGGCCTCGGGCCAGTACGGGGCGCGGGCCTGCTCCGCGTGGGTGAGCAGGGTCAGCGCGGTGACCAGGGCCACCGAGGGGTCACCCCGGCCGAGCTCGACCAGGACCCGGACGGTGTCGGCGAGGCCGCCCGCCGCGCCGCCGTAACGTTCCGCCACGGTGAGCGTGAGCAGTCCGGCTTCGTGCACGGCCTCGATGCCCTGGTAGGGGAAGCAGGCGTCGCGGTCGTGCTCCTGGGCGCGGGCGGCGAGCAGGTCGACAACCCGGGGAAGGCGGGCGACGGCGTCGGAGACGCAGGGATGGCGGGCGGCAGTCGTCATGCGAAGCCTCCGTGCAGCAGCGTGAACCTGTCAGTGGACGTGGTGCCGGTCGGCGCCCGGAACTCCTAGGCCGGACAGGCCTAGGAGGGAGCTAGCGCCAACGGCGACAGGCCGCACTGGTGACCCGCATCAGGTCGAGATAGCTTCGGCGGGTGAGTGGCACGCGGCGGGGCACGGCGGGAACGTACGAGGCGCCCGGCACGGCCGTCAACCGGCCGCCGGTTCGTTCGCAGAGTGCTCCGCGCTCGGCCATGCCGTCAGGCCCGGAACATTTCCGCGGGCAGCGGCTTGAGCAGCTTGTAGAGATCGTCGGTGATCGGACGGTCCCAGGTGGCTACCGTGACCTGGATGCCGTCGCTGCGCCCGAACTGGACACACGCCACCCGGCTCTCCGAGAGCTTGACCTTCTTCACGATCAGCAGGTCATCGCCGAGCATCACCGGGAAGTCCTCAGTCTCGACCACTCCCACCGGCTCGTCGTTGCCGATGGCCGCGAGCAGCTGGCGGACCTCGAACGGCACGCCGTCCTCGGGCTCGCGGGCCGGGGAGCCCTCGCGGAGGTTGCCGATCACCATCGAGGCGCCACGGCCCCCCAACAGGTCGTACCGCAGGAAGATCCCCTGGCAGCTGCCGTCCTCGGCGTCGGCGAGCAGCGCCGCTCCGAAGTCACCGGGCCAGTCGCCCGGGTCCATCGCGAGAACGTCGAAGTCCGGACCTGCGGGCGTGCCGGAGCGGCGGCGGAGGAATGCCATGGGGACATCGTACGTGGCCGCTCGGCGGCCGCGGACTGGCCCCGCCGCTGTGTCGCCGGAGCTCGTTCGCACTCGTCCGGCGTTCAAGATGCCAGTTGACGGATGCATCACGTTCCGATTACGGTCGGCGACATGGGGAGATCAGTACGTCTTGTCCGCAGAGGTCACTTGGACCTGCAGCGAGTCACGTCCGCCGCCTGTCGGTGAACTTCACCCGGCAGTGCGACTGCTGAACCACTACCTGTGTTTGAACCACTACCCGTGCTGAATCGGCTGCGCTGAGACCGGCGCTGCCGGTGCTCCCGTGTCATCCCTGGTCACCGGCGTCCGGGGGGCATGGCGCACGAGCGCTGTCGCACCGTCAGGACCAGCAACCAGAACCAGCAACCACCAGGCACGTCCATCGGACTGCGGGGCCACCTCGGCCACGTACCGGCGGACGGGTCCGTTCGCCTCGCCGCGTGGGGGTGTGCGAGGTACGGACCGCAGGATGCGCCGCGTCGGCCCCGTGGGGGTGGTCGGCGCGGCGCATCCGCATCAGGACGCGTTCGGACCGGTCGGACGATCAGGCCGGTCAGGTCGAGCGAGGTCGAGCCAGGTCAGGTCAGGTCGAACTCGCCGTCCCGCGCGCCGAGCACGAAGGCCCGCCATTCCGCGGGGGTGAAGATCAGTGCGGGTCCGTCCGGGCTCCGCCCGTCGCGCATGGCGATGTAGCCCTCGACGAAGGCGATCTGCACGTCGCCCACACCGTTGCTGCTGGAAAGCCACTCGGCCTCGGCGAGGTCGAGCTTCGGCTTCCTCCCGTCGGATCCCTCATCGAGCGGACTGCGCTGGGTGAGGACGCCGGCCCCCGCACTGTCACCAAAGAATGCGTCGCTTGCCACGTCGTGATCCTCCCGTCTCGTGATCCCACTGTAACTTCCGGCGATGTGCCCGGAGGAGGGCTTTGACACGATCCACTCTCCCGGGTTCGGGCCGTCAGCTCAACGGTCCGGGCGCTCGCTTCCGACGAGCCACATGGAGAAGAACTGCGCGCCCCCGCCGTAGGCGTGGCCCAGGGCCAGCCGGGCTCCGTCGACCTGGTGCTCGCCCGCCTGTCCCCGCACCTGGAGGGCCGCCTCGGCGAAGCGGATCATGCCCGAAGCGCCGATGGGGTTGCTGGAGAGCACGCCGCCCGAGGGGTTCACCGGAAGATCGCCGTCCATCTCGGTGACCCCGGACTCGACGAGCTTCCAGCCCTCGCCCTGGTCGGCGAAGCCCAGGTTCTCCAGCCACATCGGCTCGTACCAGGAGAAGGGGACGTACATCTCCACCACGTCGACCTGGCGGCGCGGGTCGGCCACCCCCGCCTGGTGGTACACGTCGGCGGCGCAGTCGCGACCGGCCCGGGGGCTGACGTAGTCCTTGCCGGCGAAGATGGTGGGCTCGCTGCGCATCGCCCCGCCATGCATCCAGGCCGGCGGGCTGGGCGCGCGGGCGGCCCCCCGCACGTCGGTGAGCACCATGGCGCAGGCGCCGTCCGAGGACGGGCAGGTCTCCGAGTAGCGGATCGGGTCCCACAGCATCGGCGCCGACCGGACCTTCTCCAGCGTCAGCCCGTGCTCGTGGAGATGCGCGTAGGGGTTCTTCAGCGCGTTGCGGCGGTCCTTGAACGCGACCAGGGACCCGATGTGGTCCGGTGCGCCGGACCGGCGCATGTAGGCACGGACGTGCGGGGCGAAGAAGCCTCCGGCGCCTGCGGTGAGCGGTGCCTGGAAGGGAACCGGCAGGGACAGGCCCCACATCGCGTTGGACTCGGACTGCTTCTCGAACGCGACGGTCAGCACGGTGCCGTGCACCCGTGCGGCGACGAGGTTGGCGGCGACCAGGGTGGTCGAACCGCCGACCGACCCGGCGGTGTGGACCCGCAGCATGGGCTTGCCGACCGCGCCGAGCGCCTCCGCCAGGTAGAGCTCCGGCATCATCACGCCCTCGAAGAAGTCCGGAGCCTTGCCGATGACGACGGCGTCGATGTCGGCCCAGGTCAGCTCGGCGTCGGCGAGGGCCCGGACGGCCGCCTCGCGGACCAGTCCGGCGATGGACACGTCCTGCCGGGCCGACACGTGCTTGGTCTGGCCGATGCCGACGATCGCGACGGGCTCCTGGCCGGAACGGGCAGCGCGACTGCTCGCCGCGCCGGTGGTCGCTGCGGGGCTGCTCACTGGTCTCCCTCCATGACTGCCACCAGGTTCTGCTGCAGGCAGGGGCCTGAGGTGGCGTGGGCGAGTGCCCAGCGGGACTCGCCCCGGTGGATCCGGGCTGCGGCCTCGCCGATGCGGATGAGCCCGGCGGCCATCACCGGGTTGGCGGCCAGCGGGCCGCCGGACGGGTTGACCTCGACCGCGTCGTCGAGGTCGAGGGCGCGACGGAGGATCACCTCCTGCCCGGTGAAGGGCGCATGCAGCTCGACGGTGTCCAGCGGCGCGTCGAACGCCCCGGCGCGGACCGCCGCGAGGCGCGTGGACGGCGACTCGGTGAGGTCCCGCACGCCGGGCTGGTGGGCCTCGATGCGGTGGTCGATGCCGCGGATCCAGGCCGGGCGGGGGTGCAGCGCCCTCGCCGTGTCGCCGACGGCGAGGATCACGGCGGCGGCCCCGTCGCTGATCGGCGGGCAGTCGTGCCGGCGCAGCGGCCGTACCTCGTAGGGCTCCGCCAGCAGCTCGTTCACGTCCGCGCTGCCGCGCAGCTGAGCGTGCGGGTTGCCCTCGGCCGCGCGGCGGGAGCGCACCGCGATGGCGGCCAGGGCGCGCTCGTCGGTGATCCCGGCGTCGATCAGGGCCTGGGTCTGCAGCGCGGCGAGCGCGACGGAGTCGGGCCACAGCGGCGCCAGGGTGTAGGGGTCGAGCTGGCGGGTCAGCACGTCGCGCACACTGCCGGGCGAGGACTTGCCGTAGGAGTAGACGAGGGCGGTGTCGGCCTGTCCGGTACGGAGCTTCACCCACGCCTCGTAGAGGGCCCAGGCACCGTCCATCTCGACGTGCGACTCGGAGATGGGCGGCCAGGCGCCGACCCCGTCCAGAGTCATGGTGAAGGAGAAGGCACGGCCGGCCAGATAGTCGCTGCTGCCGGAGCAGGTGAAGCCGATCCGGTCGGTTGTCAGACCTGTCTGCTTGAGTACGTCGTGGAGGACCGGCAGCACCAGCTCGACCTCGGAGAGCTGGTCGGTGCTGCGCCGGTGGCTGGTCTGGGCGAAGGCGACGACGGCGACGTCCCTGCTCGCGACGTCCCTGCCTGCGTCAGCCCTGCGGGTGTGCTGCGGATCGGGGGACGAGGACATGGCTACATCCACCTCCGGTAGCTCTCGGGGTCGGCGTCGGGTTCGCCGGTGGGGCGGAAGTGGCTGATGCCGGCCAGGCTCGGGCCGAGCTTCTGCTCGTTCCAAACGGGCTGGACGCGCTGGCCGACGTGGACCTGGTCGTGCGGGATGTCCCCGATCCGGGCGTGCAGGCTGACATGCGCGCCGTCGAGGAGGACGTAGGCGTAGCAGTAGGGGACTTCGACGTCGAGGCCGCGAGCGGCGATGTTGACGATGCAGAAGGTGGTGATCGTTCCGACATGCGGGAGTTCGAGGCGCTCGGTGGTGGCCAGGCCGCAGGTGGGGCAGACGCCCTTGGGCGGGATGTAGACGCGGGTGCACTTGGGGCAGCGTTCGGCGAGGAACCGCTTCTCGGCGAGGGCGTTGAGGAAGCGGGACTGGGCCGCACCGGGTGTGTGGATGTAGTCCAGGCGGGCGGGGAGGGTGACCCGGGTGACGGGTTCCGCTCCCGCGAGCGCGGGGACGGTGGCGAGCAGGTCCGCGGTGTCCATGGTCAGGCCTCCTCGGGGATCGGCTCGAAGCAGGCGATGTCGGTGATGGCGCCGCTGCGCTGCCCGGCCCAGCGGACGGTGACGCGCAGCCCGGTGCGTACGGCGCGCGGGTCGCCGCTGCCCGGCGGGGGTGCGTCGAGGGCGTGCAGCAGGGCGGTGTCCGCGCCGTCGAGCCGGACCAGGACCCAGGCGAAGGGGGTGGTGAGGGGCTGGTACGGGCGGGGGCGGGCATTCCAGGCCCAGGTGGTCACGGTGCCGGTGCCGGGCAGGGCGACCAGTTCCGTCAACTCCTCTGCGGTGACCGGGTCGTACTCGGCGGGCGGGCAGAGCACCCGGCCGGCGCTGCCCCGGATGCCGAGGACGACGCGTTCGCGCAGCCCGGTGAGGAAGGCGCCGATGACCGGCCCGGTGGAGCGGGTGAAAGGGAACTCGACGATCAGGGGGGCGCTGAGCACTTCGGGCATGCTGGGCCTCTTCTTCTCCGTTTGCTGTTCTCCGTTGGCTGCACGGTCAGCGTTTCTGCACGGTCAGCGTTTCTGCACGGTCAGCGTTTCTGCACGGTCAGCGGCGGCGGTAGACGGCGGGGCGGCGCTCGGCGAAGGCGCGGGGGCCCTCCTTGGCGTCCTCGGTGGCGAAGATCGGCCAGCCGATCTCCAGCTCGCGGGCGAGTCCGTCCTCCTCGCTGAGCGCAGCCGTCTCGTAGACCGAGCGCTTGACCGCCTCGACGGCGAGTGGCGCGGCCTCGTTGACGGCCTCGGCGAGTTCAAGCGCGCGCTTGAGCGCGCCGCCGTCCGGAACCAGGCTGCCGACCAGGCCGATGTCGCGGGCTTCCGCTGCGGTGTAGCGGCGGCCGGTGAGCAGCATCTCCAGGGCGTGCGTCCGCGGAATCTGCCGCTGCAACCGGACCGTGGAACCACCGACCGGGAACAGACCGCGCCGCACCTCGAACAGTCCGAAGCTCGCCGACTCCCCCGCCACCCGGATGTCGGTGGCCTGGAGGATCTCCGTGCCTCCGGCCACGCAGACGCCCTCGACGGCGGCGACCACGGGCTTGCGCGGCCGATAGTGGCGCAGCATCGCCTTCCAGTGCAGGTCGGGGTCGGCCTTGAGCCGGGCGCGGTAGGGGTCGTCCTCGGCGAACCCCCCGCCGGCGAGCCCCCCACTGGCGAGTGCCTTGAGGTCCATGCCGGCACAGAAGTCGCCGCCTGCTCCGGTGAGCACGACCGAGCGGATGTCGTCGTCGGCGTCGGCTTCCAGCCAGGCGTCGTGCAGTCCGACCAGCATGGGAATCGAGAACGCGTTCTTGGCCTCGGGCCGGTTCAGGGTGAGTACCAGCGTCGCTCCGTGCCGCTCGATACTGAGATGTTCGGTGCTGCTCATGCCGGAGCCCTTCATGTGGAGCCCTTCATTTGACACATCGTCAGATTTAGAACAGGTTGCAGTCTTCCCGGCAGCTTTTCAAGGGCGTCACCACTCTGGAGTTCTCCGCTTCCCGCTCCTACTCTCCGCGCATGGAATTCAACCTGGCCGATCTGTTCGAGCAAGCGGTTGACCACTTCCCGGCGCGTGAGGCGATCACCTGCGCCCGTACCGACGAACCCGGCATCCAGCGGCGCACCTTCGAGGAACTCGACGAGCGCGCCAACCGCCTGGCCCACCACCTGTCGGAGGCGGGAATCGGTCCCGGCGACCGGGTCGGCGTCTACGCGCTCAACCGCGCCGAGTGGGTGGAGTCGCTGCTCGCGATCTGCAAGATCCGCGCCGTCTGCGTCAACGTCAACTACCGCTACGTCGCTGACGAGTTGACGTACCTGCTGGGCATGGCGGAGCCGGCCGCACTGATCTACCAGGACCGTTATGCCGCGCAGGTCGCCGAGGTCGCCCCGGGGCTCCCCGGCCTGCGCCATCTGCTCGTGATCGAGGACGGCGCGAGCACATCAGCCGCCACCTCGGCCCTGCCGGCCCTGCCCGCCGTGCCCTATGAGAAGGCCCTCGACTCCGGCGGCCCGCAGCGCGACTTCGCGCCCCGCTCCCCCGACGACCACTACCTGCTTTTCACGGGTGGGACGACCGGGCTGCCCAAGGGCGTGGTCTGGCGCCAGGAGGACGTCTTCTTCGCGCTCGGCGGCGGCATCGACGTCACCAACGGCCATCGCATGGCCACTCCCGAGGAGATCGTCAGCACCGCCTACGACAACCCGGTGACCTTCTTCCCGATCGCCCCGCTGATGCACGGCGCCACGCAGTGGGGGCTGATGCAGCAGTTGTTCAAGGGCAACCGGGCTATCCTGCTCGACCGCTTCGACCCTCACCGGGTCTGGGAGCTGGTGGCATCGGAGCACGCCAACGTCGTCATGATCACGGGGGACGCGATGGGTCGCCCGCTGATCGAGACCGTGGACGAAGCGGGTCGGCCCGAGTACGACCTCAACGCCTTCTTCGGGCTGGTGAGCAGCGCGGCGCTGTTCTCCGCCTCCGTGAAGCAGCGCTTCCTGGACCGCTTCCCGACGCTCTACCTCAGCGATGCGGTCGGCTCCTCCGAGGGCGGCGCGGGCGGCATCAGCCAGTGGAGCAGCGACAGCGCCCAGGCAGGCGAGAAGAGTTCCGGCGGGGTGACCACCAAGGCGATCGGCGACTCGGAGGTCGTCGACGACGACCTCAATCCGCTGCCACCCGGCGTCGTGGGCAAGCTCGCCCGCCGAGGCAACGTCCCGCTCCGCTACCTCGGCGACCCGGTGAAGAGCGCCGAGGTGTTCCGCACCCACTCGGACGGCACCCGCTACGCCGTTCCCGGCGACTGGGCGCGGCGCGAGGAGGACGGACGGATCACCCTGCTAGGGCGGGGCTCGTCCTGTATCAACTCCGGCGGAGAGAAGATCTTTCCCGAGGAGGTGGAGTCGGTGATCAAAGCCCATCCCTCGGTGTACGACACGGTGGTCGTCGGCGCGGCGGACGAGCGCTGGGGCGAGACGGTGGTCGCCCTGGTCCAGCCCCGCACGGGGGCCGGGGATCTGACACTCCAGCAGCTGCAGAGCCACTGCCGTGGCCATCTCGCGGGCTACAAGATCCCGCGTCAGTTACGCCTCGTGACCGAGGTCCAGCGCACGCCGACCGGCAAGCCGGACATGCGCTGGGCACAGGGCGAAGTGGCGCGGTAGCGCCTGCAGCTGGGGCTGGGGCGGTATCTGGGCCGACAGCTGCGGCGACGGGGCGGAGCGGCTGACCCGCTGGACCCCCGGGTCACACGGCCCAGGCGGGGACGCCGTGCGGGAGCGCCTCTGCGAGGACGCCGCGCTCGGCCGCCCCCTGGCGGACGGTCAGCCGGCACGGGAAGCGGTCCCCCACCCGCTCCGGCTCGAACGCGATGTGCGCGAACGCCGCCTGCGGCGTGCTCGCGGCCGCCAGCCGGCTGAGCTCGCGTTCCACTCGCGCCCACTCCTCGGCCGGGACGTACTGACGCATGATCGAATGCCAGACCACCGTGAGGGTCCCCGGCTCCAGGTGCACTCCGCCGAGGAACTCGGCAGCTCCCATCGTCTCCACCTCGACCGGGATCTCGGCCGCGAGGCGCAGCGCGCCCGCGAGCCGCGCATGACGATCTGCCTGGTCCGGCCACACGTACGCGCGCAGGGCGAGCGCACCCGCCTCGGACAGCGGGTCGATCGGCGTCAGGTCGCAGCCGCGCCGCTCCACGACGGTGAGCGCCTGTTGCTCCGCGGACCCTGCGGCTGCGGTGAGCCAAGCCGGCGGGTCGCCGCGCCAGGCGTCAGCGAGCACAACGGGGGAGGCGACCGGACCCCACGCGAACCCCTCCGCCGAGTATCGGAAGAGCTCCGGCCGGAGGTTCAGTCCCGCGCTCGACCCAAGCTCGAACAGCCGGATCGGCAGCGGGGCAGCAGCCTGAGTGACCTGCAACAGCCCCGTGATCAGCAGGTTGGCCCGACCGACCTCATTGGTCTGCGGCGGCCGGGTCATCCAGTCCCGAACCCACGGCAGTTCGGCCGCGACGGTGCCACGGAACGCCTCCCAGCAGGCCTCCGCCAGCTCGGGTCGAAACGCGCCCCCGGCGGTGGGATAGTACGCAGCGAGCTCCGGGGCCCGGCCGGTGAGGACCAGCGCGTGCACCGCGCCGACCAAGCGCAGCGCGATCGCGTCAGGACCAGGCGCGTTCTCGTAGCCGGCAACGGCGTCCGCACACGGCCCACCCGCCCTGATGTCGCCGGCGACCCCCGTCAGCAGAGCGTCGTACAGCGGCGACCCAAGCTTGGCGCAGGCTCTGGCCTGCCACTCGACCATCAGCGCGGCGCGCTCGCGAGGCGGTACATCGGACATCTGGCGGCTCCTTGGACGGGATGATGTCGATCATGCCCGGCACGGGCCGCCCCGCGCATCCGACCGTCCGGTGAACTCGGTCACCCGGGCGGCCCGCGGAGGGACAGTGGGAGCCCCCCGGCGGGCAACGGCAGCACCCGGGCCGCGACTTATCCCGGCGTATTCCCGGCTGCCCGCCGGAACAAGACCGACCGGCGAATGGTGGCTGGATGAAGGAGCGGGGCGAGGGAGGGGGCGAAGGCCATCGCCCCGCGACGCCAGCCACCATTTGCCGGTCGGTCTCACGCACCTGGGGCCAGGGGCGACCCTGACCCGAGCCACGAAGCGGGCGGCCACGGCCGGGGACGGCACTGGGCCCGGCCGTCCAAGCGACCCCGCCGTCCGGCCCGCCCGCCATCCGCCGCCGCCAGCGCACCCGCCCACGCGAAAATCCCGTGGCGGTGCCCCGGCCTGGGGTTCTAGCGTGAGTGGGTTCCGTCGAAAGGAAGACCCGTGTCCCAGCCCACGACCGTAGCGACCCTCGCGCCTCTGGCCTCGGCCCTCGCCGACCCGGTTCGGTTGCGCGTCTTCGCCCGGGTCGTCCTCGCCGGGGAGGCGGGAGTCGACGCCGCCGAGCTGCGCACTTCGGAACCTGCCGCCATGCAGCATCTCGCCCGGCTTGCCCAGGCCGGGCTGGTCGTCCTGTCGCCGGACGGCAGGACCGTCGCCCGCGTGGACGCCTTCGGCGAGGCACTGCGCCCGGCGGGCCCCGCTGCCCGCGATGACGTCGCCGAGCTGTTCAAAGATGGACGACTCACCGGCATCCCCGCCCGTCCGGCCCGCCGGCAGGCGCTGCTGGAGTACCTGGCCCGGCGCGCGTTCGAGCCGGGTGTCAGCTATGGCGAGCCGGAGGTCAACATCGCCCTGCGCCAGTACTGGGACGACTTCTCCGCCCTGCGTCGCTACCTGATCGACGCGGGCCTGCTGACCCGCTCGCCCGACGGGCGCACCTACCGGGTCGCCGCTGCCCGACTCCGCTGCCTGACTCCGCTGTCCGACTGAAAAGCCGGCAGCGTCCCGCGCGGCGTCAGAGCCGCCGCGTGCGGCCCTCCCAGTACGGGTCGCGCAGGCGGCGCTTGTAGAGCTTTCCATTGGGATCGCGGGGCAGTTCGGCGACGAAGTCGACCGAGCGCGGGCACTTGTACTTGGCGAGTTGCCGCTCGCAGTGGGCGAGGATGTCGGCCGCCAGGTCCGGTCCCGGCTGATGACCGGGGGCGGGCTCGATCACGGCCTTGACCTCCTCGCCCCAGTCGTCGTGCGGGATGCCGAAGGCGGCGGCGTCGGCGACGCCCGGGTGGGCGAGGAGTGCCGACTCGATCTCGGCGGGATAGATGTTGACGCCACCTGAGATGATCATGTCGATCTTGCGGTCGCGCAGGTAGAGGTAGCCGTCCTGGTCCAGCACCCCGAGGTCCCCGACCGTGAAGAATCCGCCGACCCGGTTCTGCCGGGTCTTGGCCTCGTCCTTGTGATAGCTGAAGCCGCCGGTGTTCATCTTCATATAGACGGTGCCCAACTCCCCCGCCGGGACCAGCGTTCCGTCGTCGTCCAGAACGGCGACCTCGCTGATCGGCCAGGGGCGCCCGACCGTTCCGGGGCGTTCCAGCCAGTCCTTGGCGGTGGCGAAGGTGCCGCCGCCCTCGCTCGCGGCGTAGTACTCCTCGACGCACTCGCCCCACCAGTCGATCATGGCGCGCTTCACATGGTCGGGGCAGGGCGCGGCACCATGGATGGCGTGGCGCATCGACGACACGTCGTAGCGGTCGCGGGTCTCCGCCGGCAGTGCCAGCAGCCGGTGGAACTGGGTCGGCACCATGTGGGTGTGGGTCACCCGGTGACGGTCGATCAGCCGCAGCATCTCCTCGGGCGTCCAGCGGTCCATCAGCACGACCTGGTGGCCGAGGTGCAGCGAGGCTCCGGCGAACTGCAGCACGGCCGTGTGGTAGAGCGGCGAGCAGACCAGATGGACGTTTCCCTCGCCCGGCCTGATGCCGAAGATCCCGAGGAAGCCGCCCAACGGGGTCTGCTCCGGGGGCTTGCCGGGAAGTGGCCGGCGGATACCGCGCGGCCGCCCTGTCGTCCCCGAGGTGTAGTTCATGACCCAGCCGGTGGTGCGGTCGGCGGGCGGCGAGGCGGGCTGACCGGCCGGCAGGTCACCGTACGGGCGGAAGCCGGGCAGGTCGCCGACCGCGTAGCGGCGCTCCTTGGGGAGCTCCGCCTCTTCGGCGGCTGAGGTCGAGGCTTCACCGAATCGCTCGTGGGCGATCAGCACCTTCGCGCCGCTGTCGGAGACGATCCAGGCGATCTCGGGGCCGACCAGGTGGTGGTTGACCGGCACCAGGTAGAACCCGGCCTGGGCGGCGGCCAGGTACGCGGTGAACAGCTCGACGCCGTTGGGCAGCACCACCGCGAAGGCGTCGCCTACGGCGAGCCCGGCGTCGCGCAGCCCGTGGACGAGCTGGTTGGCGGCGGCGTGCAACTGTCCTGCGGTCCAGGGGGTGCCGTCGGGGGCGAACAGCACGACGCGGTCGGGGTCGGCGGCGGCCTGGGCCCAGAAGCCCGCAGGCAGGGCGGGAGCGGGAGTTGGCGGAGTGGTCACTGCTGCCTGCCCTCCTCGGCGACGACCTCGGCATCGGCCCCTGCGTTGACGCCGCCGCGGCCGTGCTCTGCGATCCGGTCGAGCCGGGCGACGGCGCGCTCGAAACCCCGGGTGAGCTCGTCCATCACGGCGGCGACGGGCCGCTCCTGGTTCATCTGTCCGACGATCTGCCCGACCGGTGTGCCGATCAGCTCGGCGGTCTCGTAGTTCTGGATCCGGCTCACCGCGTCCGCGACCAGCAGGCCCTGCAGCGGCATGGGCAGTGTGCCGGGGCTGTCGGGCTCCTCCCAGGCGTCGGTCCAGGCGGTACGGAGCTGCCGTGCGGGCTTGCCGGTCAGTGCGCGGGAGCGCACCGTGTCGCCGGAGCCCGCCGCGAGCAGTTTGCCGCGCAGCACCTGCGAGTTGAGCTCGGACTCCGCGACCGTCAGCCAGATCGAGCCGAGCCAGACGCCCTCGGCGCCGAGGGCGAAGCCCGCCGCGACCTGCGCGCCGGTGCCGATGCCGCCGGCCGCGAGCACCGGCATGGGCGCGACGGCGGCGACGATCTCGGGGACCAGCACCATGGTGCCGATCTCGCCGGTGTGGCCGCCGGCTTCGTGGCCCTGGGCGACGACGATGTCGATGCCCGCCTCGGCATGGTGGCGGGCGTGGCGGGCGCTGCCCGCGAGGGCGGCGACCAGCACGCCGGCGGCGTGCGCGCGGTCGATGATGTCGGCGGGCGGCGAGCCGAGTGCGCTGGCGAGCAGCTTGATGGGATGTTCTAGCGCGACATCGACGTGGGAGCGTGCCACGTCCTCCATCCAGCCGGTGATCCGCCAGCCGCCGCGCTCGCCCTCGGGGAGTTCGGGGACGCCGTAGCGGGCGAGAGTCTCCCGGACGAAGTCGCGGTGACCCTCGGGGATCATCGCCTCCACCTCGGCGATGGTGACGTTCTCGACCTTCTTGGCGGGCATGACGACGTCCACGCCGTAGGGCAGGCCGTCGACGTGGGCGTCCATCCAGTCCAGGTCCTTGGCGAGCTCCTCGGCCGCGCCGTAGCGGACCGCGCCGAGGACGCCGAGGCCCCCGGCCCTGCTGATCGCCGCGGCGACGGCGGGGAAGGGCGTGAAACCGAAGATGGCGTGTTCGATACCGAGCCGTTCGCTGAGTTCCGTCCTCATGGAAGGCAGCATGGCGCAGCAGCGCGGAGACTGGAAGAGATTATCTGACGGTCAATCAGATATGTTGGTTCGCAGGACCGCAGGCCGCGCTGAACTCGCCACGGACCGGCCATCTCCGAGTCAGCTCGGCGACGGCCAGGGTCTCCGGGACCACCCGCGCCAGCGACACCGGCACGGGGCCCATGCTCAGCGCCCAAGCGGGCATGGCGCCCGCTGCCATGGCGGAGGACGGGGCTCCGAGGGCTCCGGCTCCGAGTGCTCCGAACGCACCGGCCGCTCCCGCTCCGTCGAGGCGACGCAGCACCTCCATGGCGTCCGACGGCCGGTCGTCGGGGGACTTGGCGAGCAGGTCCAGGACGATGCCTTCGAGCGCCTCGGGGATCTCCGGCCGCTGCTCGCGTGGCGGTTTCGGCGCGGTGTCCCGATGGTCGAGCAGGATGACGAGGGGGTCGCCGACCGCGAACGGGGGCGCACCGAGCAGCAGTTCGTACAGTACGCAGCCGAAGGAGTAGAGATCGCTGCGGCTGTCGACGTCCGTGCCCTCGATCTGCTCGGGCGACATGTAGTACGGCGTGCCGACGGGGAAGGCGCCGCCGCCGAGGCGGGAGGTGAGGCCGATGTCGCCGCCGAGCCGGGCGATGCCGAAGTCGCAGATCTTGACGGTGCCGTCGCCGGTACGGATCAGGTTGCCCGGCTTGAGGTCACGGTGGATCACGTCGCGGGCGTGGGTGTAGGCGAGCGCCGACGAGATCTGGCGGGCGGCGGAGACCGCGTCGGCGAGCGGCAGCCGGCGGCCTGGGGTGTCGTCCAGCAGCCGGCCCAGGTCGCAGCCGTCGAGGAGCTCCATGACCAGGTACGGCATGCCGTCGTCCTGGCCGAAGTCGTGGATCACCGTGATGCCCGGGTGCTGCAGCCCCGCGGCGAGCCGGGCCTCGCGCCGGAAGCGCTCCTGCATGAGTTCGGCCTGGCGCGGGTCGCGGTGCGGGACCCCGGGCCGCAGGCACTTGACCGCGACCTGGCGGCCCAGCGCCTCGTCCTCGGCGCGCCAGACCTCGCCCATGCCTCCCCTGCCGAGCAGGCCCACCAGCCGGTAGCGGCCCTGGACCAGCGCTCCTTCGTGCACCACCGCCCACGCGCCCCCAGTCACTCCCGCTGCCCCAAACAGTATGACCGCAGGCGCCGCCACCGGTCAGCCTGGGGGCGGTGAAGACCGCCGACGGGCCCGGTGCGTGCTGGGGGGGTGTATCCAGGTACACCCCCGTTTCGTGGCTGCCCGAACCCCCGGCGCTCTTCGTGCTGAATCTGGCCGCCCTCTTCCTGTCTCCGCTGATCGGCCCCGGCGACCGCTGCAGAACCCGGCCACCGAACTCCCGAGCAAGGCCGAAGCGGACCAGGTCATCCTGGGCCAGGTCGTCGCGGGCTGGCTCCGGGCGGACGGCTCCGCCGCACGCGGCGTCTTCGCCACGGCCGTTCCCTGAAGACGAGTAGTTCCGATCGATCTACTGGGTCGCCGGCTAGCCCTCCTGGGCGTGGACCTCGCGCAGGAAGTCCACGAGGATGCGGGTGAATTCCTTCGGCTGCTCCATCGTCGTGTAGTGGGCGGCGCCGTCCAGGTGCGTGCTGCGGCCGTTGGGGACGGCGTCCATCAGGGCGGTGACGGTGTCGAGGAGACCGGGCATGTCCAGGGCGCCGTCGATGGACAGGACCGGGACGGTGATGCCCTTGGCGCGGGAGGCTACGTCCTCGACCGGAACGCGGTGGTCCGGCTCGTCCGGGGTGTGCTTCATCAGGGTGCGCAGCGCCATCTCGCGCACGTGCGCCACGATCGCCGGATCGACGTCGTCCAGGCTGCGCTCCGGCCCCGCGATCCACTGCACGAAGCCGTCGAGGTAGGTCTGTAGGTCGCCGTCGGCCAGCGCCGTGCCCTGCCGCTCGGCGATGGCGGCGGACCAGGGGTCGGTCAGGTCCGGTTGGCCCAGACCCCGGCCGCTGACAACCAGGGTGCGCACCAGCTCGGGGTGCTCAACGGCCGTATCGACGCCGATCATCCCGCCCATCGAGACGCCCACGAGCGCGACCTGACGCAGCCCCAGGTACCGCAGCAGGTCCGCGAGGTCGTCTGCCTGTCGGAACGGCTTGCTCGCGTTGGCGGAACGGCCGTGGCCGCGGGCGTCGGGGGCGATGACCCGGTAGCCGAGGGCGGTCAGGCCCGGAATCAGGTTGTCGAACTGGGTGCTGTCCGCGTAGACGCTGTGCAGGAGCACCAGCACCTCGCCGTCGCGGGGCCCCTCGTCGCGGTAGGTGAGCAGGCCGTCGGCGGACTGGAAGGTCTCGAACACGATCTCATTCATGACACCCAAGGTGTCATGAATGAGCGGGAATGGCAACTGGGTTGTCATGTGGCGTGAGAGAGTGGTCCTGTGACCGAACCAGCCTCCGTGCCACTCTCCCCCGACGAGCTGCCGGGACGCCTCATGGAAGTCTTCGCGCTGGTCGGCCCGCTCTACCGCCGCGTGCAGCGGCGGATCGAGCTGGACGCTGCCCAGGGTATTTCCGTGGGCATGCGCGCCGTGCTGGACCTGCTACGCGAGAACGGACCGATGACCGTGCCGCAGATGGGCCGGGCCCAATCGCTGAGCCGCCAGTTCGTGCAGCGGATGGTCAACGACGCCGCTGAAAGGAAGCTCGTCGAGAGCATCCCGAACCCCGCGCATCAACGCTCCTCGCTGATCCGACTGACCGACGACGGCCACGCGGCGATCACCGCCGTGACCGCCCGCGAGCACATCCTGCTGCGCCAGGCGGGCGGCGACCTCACCGATACGGACGTCACCGCCTGTGTCCGGGTGCTGGGCCGGATGCTGGAGCTCTTCGACGACGTCG
Source organism: Streptacidiphilus sp. MAP12-16 (assembly GCF_041262165.1). Classification (NCBI taxonomy): domain Bacteria; kingdom Bacillati; phylum Actinomycetota; class Actinomycetes; order Kitasatosporales; family Streptomycetaceae; genus Streptacidiphilus; species Streptacidiphilus sp. MAP12-16. The sequence goes on along the minus strand of NZ_JBGCBY010000015.1, from coordinate 127,028 downwards.
ATGTCTCGAACGCCGAGCCGCCCCGCTAGCCAGCTGGGACTCGCCGCGTCGGGCGGCCTCCTCGCCGCCGCCATCGCGAGAGATGGCGGTCGGTCACAACCTCCCGGACCACCTCTTCGGGCAGAGCGACCACGAGGCGGCGAACAAGGGAGCGTCGTCGGCGGAGGACGGGGCCGCCGGGGTGGACCCGCAGTGGGGCGTGGCGTTCTCCCCCGCCGGCCGCCTACTCGCCCATCCGGCAGCCTCGACCAGACGGTGCGCATGTGGGCCACCGACAGCGGTCACCCCGTCGACACACCGCTCACCGGCAACAACGGCTACGTCTCCGCTGTGGTGTTCTCCCCCGCAGGCCGCCTCCTCGCCAGCGACGACCAGACCGTACAGCTGTGGTCGGTGAGATGACGGCGTGCCTCGTTCCCTCGGTATCCGCGGCCTCGCGGGCGACCAACTCGCTGATCGCCACCTCGACCACGGGGAGGTGGGGCGCAGGGCAGAGGGCCTGCCGCGAATGAGGAAGCCACCGCCTCATACCGGCGGCTGGCCGATGCGAACCCCCCGTCGCTGACGAACCCCCTCGCCAACTCGCTTTGGACAACAGCCTGAGCGCTGGGCAGGGGGCTGATGCACTGCCCCCTGCGCCGGAGGCGGCAACCTGGGCGGTGCAGAGATTCGCCAGACCCGCCAGGCAACGGCTCGGTATCTGTCCTTGGACAGCAAAGTTAGTCGATGCTGAGTCTCTGACCCGGTGCGACTGGATTCGTTGCCCAGTCAGCCCACGCCGTTGACGAACGCTACGACTTCGTTCAGCCCGGGGGCGTAGCGGCGTACCTCAATCGGTGACCCGGCCTTCCGGCGTCGGCGGGTGGCCGCCCAGCGCGCGCCAGACCAGGGTCGCGACGCGGCGGGGCCAGTCCGGCGGGACGGGCGCGCCTGCGAGGGCACGGCCGTACCAGCTTCCGGTGCACATCGTCAGGGCGACCGTCACGTCGGCGTCGTCGTCGATCACGCCCAGGCTGCGGGCACTGTCGAAGATCGCGAGTAGCCGTCGCCGTCGCGGGGCGATCACCCGGTCGCGGTAGCGGTCCAGGACGTCGGGCTCGGTGGTCTCCTGGAGCATCGTGCCCACCAGGGAGAGCCGTCCCGGGCGGGAGACCCCGCGCTGGAAGTCGGCCAGTTCCGCAACCAGTGCCTCGAAGGGATGCCCATCCGCAGCGGGGCGGTCTGCGGGCTCTTCGATCGTCGAAATCGCGGCCTCGGCCAGTTCCGCCTTGGAGGGCCAGCGGCGGTACAGCGCCTGCCGGGTGGTTCCGGCCTCCTGGGCGACCGCCGCGACGGACATGCCCTCGTAGCCCAGCACCGAGAGCTGCCGTCGGGCCGCGTCGAGGATCCGTTCGTCGAGCGCGGCATCGCGGGCGCGCCCCACCCGTGCGGGGGCCGCACCTGGCGCGGGAGCGATCGCAGGGTTTCGGTACATGCTTGTATTGTATTATTCCAATACAGATCTGTACCGCAATGGGACGGCCGACAGGGAGAACGCCATGATCGTCGAGTACATCCGCTACCGGATCCCGGCCGAGCGGAGCGAGGAGTTCGAAGCCGCGTACGGACGCGCCGCCGACTCCCTCGCCGCAGCCGCGCAGTGCACCGACTACGAGCTCAGCCGCTGCGTGGCGGATCCGGAGTCCTACATCCTGCGCATCGGCTGGACCTCCGCACAGGACCATCTGGAGGGCTTCCGCGCCGGCCCGCAGTTCAAGGAGTTCCTGAGCCAGATCCGGCCCTACGTCGCGGACATCGAGGAGATGCGGCACTACGAGCGGACGGCAGTCGGAAGCGCCGGCGGCTCGGTGCCCAGCCTGTACGAGTGGGTCGGCGGCACCGAGGCGCTGGAACGGCTCACCGACGCGTTCTACACGCAGGTGCGCGAGGACGAGCTGATCGGCCCGCTGTTCGCCACGATGGATCCCGCCCATCCCCGCCACGTCGCCATGTGGCTCGCCGAGGTCCTCGGCGGCCCGCCCCGCTACACCGCCGAGCGCGGCGGCTACCCCCACATGCTCGCCCAGCACCGGGGCAAGGCCATCACCGAACCCCAGCGCCGCCGCTGGCTCAACCTCCTGCTCGACGCAGCGGACGAGGTCCATCTCCCCGCGGACCCCGAGTTCCGCGCCGCCTTCACCGGCTACCTCGAGTGGGGCACCCGCCTGGCCCTGGCCAACTCCCAGCCCGACGCCCACCCCGTCACCGCGGCCCCCGTCCCGCACTGGGGCTGGGGCGTGGCCCCGCCCTACCGCGGCTGAGCGGCCGAACGCGGAGTCGCAGGCTGCGGGCTGGCGACCGCTGGCTGCTGGCTGCTGGCTGGCCTACTGCCTGCTATCTGCGCACGCGGGGCATGCCCAGGCCGATCCAGGAGATGATCTCGCGCTGGATCTCGTTGTTGCCGCCGCCGAAGGTGAAGATCACGGCACTGCGGTAGCCGCGTTCCAGGTTGCCCTGCAGTACCGACCCCGCCGAACCCTCCTTCAGCGGTCCGGCTGCGCCGACCACCTCCATCAGCCAGGAGTAGGCGTCCCGGCGGGCCTCGCTTCCGTAGACCTTGACCGCGGAGGCGTCGTGCGGGGTGAGCGCGCCGCGCTGGACGGCGTCCACCATCTGCCAGTTGAGCAGTTTCACGGCGTCGAGACGGGTGTGCGTGCGGGCGAGGCGCTGGCGCACCCAGGGCAGGTCGACGACACGCTTGCCGTCCGCGAGCTCGGTCTCCCTGGCCCACCGCTGGACTTCGGCCAGAGCGCGGTTGGCCATGGTGGCGTGGGCGGCAAGGGTGACCCGCTCGTGGTTGAGCTGGTTGGTGATCAGCCGCCAGCCCTGGTTCTCGGCCCCGACGCGGCGGCTGGCCGGGACTCGGATGTCCTCGTAGTAGCTGGCGGTGGTGTCGTGCCCGGCGAGGGTGCGGATGATCGTGGTCGAGTAGCCGGGGTCGGTGGTGTCGACCAACAGGATGCTGATGCCCTTGTGCGGCGGGGCGTCCGGATCGGTACGGACGGCAAGCCAGACCCAGTCGGCGGTGTCGCCGTTGGTGGTCCAGATCTTCTGGCCGTTGACGACGTACTCGTCGCCGTCACGCACGGCGCGGGTCTTCAACGCGGCAAGGTCGGTGCCCGCGTCGGGCTCGGAGTAGCCGATGGCGATGTCCAGCTCTCCGGCGAGGATCCGGGGCAGGAAGTAGTCCTTCTGCTCGTCGGTACCGAACTTCATGATCGAGGGGCCAACCGTGTTCAGCGCCATGATCGGCAGAGGCACCCCGGCCTGCGCCGCCTCGTCGAAGAAGACGAACTGCTCGACCGGGCTCATCCCCCGACCGCCGTACTCGACCGGCCAGCCGACCCCGAGCCACTGGTCTGCGCCCAGACGGCGGTTGACCTCCCGGTAGAACTGCTTCTGCCGACGCGGTTCGTTGAGCCGCCCGTGCGCCTCGGGCGGCATCAGCTCGGCGAAGTACTCGCGCAGTTCGGCGCGGAGTCGCTGCTGCTCGGGCGTGTAGTCGAGGTGCATCGCGGTCCCCTCGGGTCGGCACGGCATCGTGTCCGGCCGCCACGCTAGAACACGTTCTAGAAGAAGGGAAGCAGCATGCCCGCACAGGGACAAGGCAGCACCCGGCGGAAACCGGCTTCCCTCGCACCGAGCAGCCGGTCGGCGAACCGGGGGAGTCGGTCGGCGCTTCCGCGCGGCGTGGCGGGTGCAGGTGGAGAGGGGTCCTAGCCTGGCGGGGGCGTGGGCTGCAGGGTGGCAGGCGGTCTCGGAGGCAGGGAGCAGCGGGTATGGGTGGCCAGGCACGGGTGGTGGCGCTGCGTCCGGAGCCGGAACCGGCGTCGGAGGAGGAGGAAGAACCGGCGGCGCGACCGCTTCGGGTGCTGCCGCTGGCCGCTCTGGACCGGGTCGGGGTGGTGCTGGTGTCGCACAGCCGGGCTCTCGCCGATGCGGTGGCGGAGCTGGCCGTCGAGTTGGTCGGGACGGGTGACCCCGCGCCGGTGACGACGGCGGGCGGGGTCGAGGGCGGCGGGGTGGGCACCAGCACGGAGTTGTTCGTCGAGGCCGCGCGGCGGGCGGACCAGGGCATGGGGGTCGCGGTGCTCGCGGACCTGGGCAGCGCGGTGTCGACCACGCAGGCGGCGCTCACCGCCGCCGAGGCCCATGGCCTGCCGTTCCCGATCAGGCTTGCTGACGCACCGTTCGTCGAGGGCGCGGTCGCCGCCGTGGCCACCGCCTCGGCGGGCGGTGACCTGGCGGCGGTGATCGAGGCCGCCGAGGACGGCTACCTGGTGAGGAAGCTCTGATCGAGGGCCGACTCGTCGAACATGAAGTGCGCCTCCGGGCTGCCGCTCAGGGCGTGGTGCACGCGGTGCAGCGCGGAGGCGTCGAGGTCTGCGGGCAGCGCGTCGCGGTCGAACCAGCCCACCTCGAGTGACTCGTCGTCATTGACCTTGGCCTCCCCGCCCACCGCCCGGCAGAGGAAGGTCAGTTCCAGGTACTGCGCCTGGTCGCCGTTGGCGTGGACCAGTGGCGCGGACACGGTCACGCTGGTCAGTCGCTCGGGGACGACGTGGACGCCGGTCTCCTCCCAGCACTCCCGCACGGCGGTGTCCGCGGGCTGCTCCCCCGGGTCGATGATCCCGGTGATCAGTGCCCAGCGGCCGGTGTCGGCACGGCGGCCCAGGAGCAACCGTCCCTGGTCGTCGAGGACGACGGCGGTGACTCCGGACATCCACAGCGGGCGCGGGCCGATGACGGTGCGCAGCTCGCGCACGAACTCAGGAATGGGCATGGGCCGAGCGTAGACCGACCGGCGAATGGAGGGCGGTTGCGGGGACTTCGGCGGTCTGGCCTGGGATGTCATGGACAGCGAATGTTTGTACGACAGAGGCTCATTTGGCCGATCCCGGTCTACCGTAGGGCGGACCCGGGCAGGGACGGCCGACCGCCGAACTGCCGGGTCGCGCGGCGGGGTGGGGGTGGAATGAGGGCTACCGGTGCGTCTTCAGCTGGTTCCGCTTCGACCGCCGAAGCGACGTCCCAGCGAGGTCCCGCCTCCGACGTGGTGGGGGCTCTGCTGCTGACCGGCTGCGCCGTCTGGACTCTCTACACCGCCGGCGGACGTGACGCGCACCCTGAGGGCGTCCTGCTCGGACTGCTCGCGGTCGCCGCCGGTTACGCGACCGGGCGCATCGCGGGTGCCGTGGCGCCGATGGGCGCCTGCGCCGTGGCCGCCCTCACCGTGGGCGCGTTCGCCCTGATCGCCCCCGGGGGCCTCTCCGGCGATCCGGCGGCTCCCCCGCTGCACGACATCGACGCGGACGGCGCGCTGCTCGCCCTGGCCGTGGGCGCGGCCTGCTGCGCGGCGCAGGCCGCGCGCGGCGCGCTGCGGGCGACGCTGGTCGTCGTGGCCTGCGGGCTGACCGCGGAGGCGCTGGCGACGGGGTCCGTGGCCGGGACGCTCGCCTGCGGCGGCATTCTGGTGGTCGCGGGCTCGGTCACCCGGGCCCGTCGGCGGCTGCCCGTCCTCGTCCTGCTCGCCCTCTGCGCAGCACTCGCGGCCGGGGCTCCACTGCTGCTGGCCGAAACCGACGGTGCGTCAGTCGGCGTCCAGGCCGTGGTTCCCGGGTCCGGCCAACGGGAGGCGCTGTGGCGTGACGCCGTCAGCGAGGCGGGCTCGGCTCCACTGCGCGGCGTCGGACCGGGGAGGTTCGCCGAACTGAGCCCCGCCGCGCAGGCGTCCGCGACGCCAGGGAGCGCGTCCTCGGCGACCCTGCAGCTCGCTGCGGAGCAGGGCGTGCCGGGGCTGTGTCTGCTCGCTGCGTCGTACGGATGGATGTTGTGGACGCTGCGCCGATCGCCCCGGCCGACGGCGCTGGTGCTGACCGCCGCCGCGGCGCTCACCGCACTGGCCGGCCAGGCGGCTATCAGCTCCGTGCTGAGCTACCCGGGCATCACGGCGGGGGCGGGGCTGCTGGTCGGCATGGCGACGGCCCGGCCGCTGTCCGAGCAGCCCGGCCCAGGCATTCGACGGGGGAGCTGATCCCGAAGCCGGTCACAGGCGGGGCCTTCGGCGTCACAGCACTTCGGGGAGGCCGAGGAAGTCGGCCGTTTCCGCGACGGTGTGGGCGAAGAACCCATCGGCCGGGTCCGCTGAGCCGACGAAATGGCCGAAGAGCTCGAAGCTGACCATGCCGAAGAGCTGCGTCCACGCCGCCAGTCCGCGGGCGAGCAGGGCTGGGGGAAGGCCGGGAGCGACGCGGGCGGCGAGGTCGGCCATCTGCGCGGCCACGGGTCCGTGCAGCGGGCGAACGGGGGCCGGGATCTCAAAGCGTTCGACCGTGTCCTGCAGCAGTTCGAGGAGCACGACCGCCACCCGGCCGGCCGGAGCGATCGTCTCCTGGGGTGCGCTGTATCCGGGGACCGGGGTGCCGTAGAGCAGGGCGTACTCGTGCGGATTGGAGCGGGCCCAGGCGCGGACGGTGCCGCATACGGCGTACCAGCGACTGCGGGTGTCCGTCGCCGGGGCAACGGCGGCGGCTGCCTGCTCCACCTGCTCGCCGAGGGAGTTGTAGGCGTCGATGATGAGAGCGGTCAGGAGCTCGTCACGACTGGGGAAGTAGCGGTAGAGGGCGGAGGACGCCATGCCCAGCTCCCTGGCCACAGCGCGGAGCGAGAGCCGCTGCGCCCCCTCGACGGCGAGCTGCCGCCTGGCCTCCTGCTTGATCTCGCGGGTGAGTTCCTCGCGAGCCCGCTCCCGTGCACCTCGAATCGCTGCCATGTCGACAGTCTGCCACATTCGAGAGCAGCGACACAGAACGAGAGCACTGCTCTTGACATGGTGCACCGATCGCGACATAGTCGACTCAGGCAATCGAGAGCAGTGCTCTCGAAACAGATCGCCGCACCGACAACCTTCTCCAGGAGCCTCCGATGTCTGAGTCAGAAGCGCAGTCAGAAGCGCAGTCCGCAGCCCAGCCCGCAACCCCCCGCCTGATCACCCCGAGCGGCACGTTCATGCGCATCGGCGACCGGATCAGCAACTGGATGATGATCCGTCTGGGCCGCCTCGGCATCAGCGTCCTGGGCTCCCGCACCCTCGCGGTCCGCGGACGCAAGAGCGGCGAGTGGCGCACCACCCCCGTCAACCTGCTGACCCTCGACGGCGAGCGCTACCTCGTCGCCCCGCGCGGCCACACCCAGTGGGTCCGCAACATGCGCGCCGCCGGCGGTGGGGAACTGCGCCTCGGCCGCAAGGTCGAAACGTTCCGCGCCGTGGAGATCGCCGACGCCGACAAGCCCGCCGTCCTCCGCGAGTACCTGCGCCGTTGGGCCTGGGAGGTCGGGATGTTCTTCGAGGACGTGGACGCGAAGTCCCCCGACAGCAGGCTGCTGGAGATCGCGCCCGGCTTCCCGGTCTTCCGCGTCAGTGGCGAGTGACCCCGGTTGTCAGCCCAGGTTCTCCCGGGCCCAGCGGCCGAGGGCCTCGGCGCAGCCGTCGACGGACTCGCGCCAGGTCCTGGCCGCTCCCTCCCCCGCCTCGTCGCTGACATGCTTGACCAGTCGCACCGGAACCCCGGCCGCGCGCGCCGCACTCGCCACCGCGTACCCCTCCATGTCGACCAGGTCCGCCCGCTCCGCGAGCCGCTGCTTTGCCGACTCCTCCGCGACGAAGAGGTCGCCGGTGGCCAGGACCAGCCCGGCAGCGTCGAGCGTCAGCGGAGCTCCGAAGGTCGCGCCGGTGAGGGTGTGCAGTACCGCCGTGTCGAGGTCGTGCTGCAGCACCTCGCGCACCTGGTGCGTGCCGGCGAGACCGGGCCTGAGTGCCCCCGCCGTCCCGAGGTTGACCACCACCGCCGGGCGCGGCCCGCGCGCGAGAACGGTCGCCAGCGCTGCGCTCGCGTTGACCTTCCCCATGCCGGTGAGCAGCACCGGGAGGCCACTGTTCAGGTATGCCGCCTCCTCGGCGACGGCCACGACGAGCAGCGGACGGGCGGGGTCGATCTCTCCGATGAGGCGCATGGCGCCATCGTAGACGCGGCGTGCGGAACTCCCGCGCCCGTGCCCGGTCGCGCCGCTCAGCGCGGCACGCGAACGGCGTGCCTGGCGGGCAGCGGAAGATCCAGTCCTGCCCCGGTCAGACCCTGCAACCGAAGCGCCGTCGCCACATCGGCGGGCAGCGGCCGAAGGCCCAGCAGGCCCGCGACCAGCCGGGCCGTCACCGCGTGCCAGTCGCCGGCCCTGCCGAGCATGCCGTGGCCGCTGTGCCGGACCAGCAGGCGGCACACCTCCGCGCCGGATGCCCTCGCCCTGAGCGCGTAGTCGAGGGATTCGTCGGGGTGCGTGCTGCGGTCCCGCTCGGCCTGCAGGACCACCAGCCTGCGGCCTTCGAGGTGCTCGGCCGGCTCGCCCTTCGGGCACCAGGGTCCCAGTCCCACCACGTCCCTGACTGCGGGATGGACAGCGGCCCGCAGAGCGGCCCGCCCGCCCATCGAGTGTCCGACGAGGACAAGTGGGACCGGGCCCAGAAGCGTGACCACCTCGTCGATGGCGGCCGTCGCGTCCAGCGCCGCGTCGGCCAGATCCCCATTCCAGCCGGTGTGCCGGTAGCGGACCTCGGCGACGGCCACGCCGTGGTCGGCCACGGTGCTCGCTATCGTCCGGGCGAACGGTCGCATCCTCAGCGCCGGAAGGTTCCAGGCAGCCGGTCGCCCCGTGCCGTACTCCTCACCGCCTGGCAGCAGCAGGACTGCGGCGTTCGACCGACCCGGCCGCAATCGCCACCGCACCTGCCGTTCACTCATGCACCCACCCTAATGGTGCTTCCGGTCAGCCGTGCTGGAGGTTGGACCCCACCGACCACACCGCCGACTGGATCGCCGACTGGTTGTCGTACTGCGTGGTGACGCTGCTGGAGACGGACGAGAGCAGTCCCACGACGATGAAGAGGATCAGCAGCGCCGTGCCCAGGCTGCTGAGGAGCAGCGGCCTGGTGGCTGAGGGCCTGGTGGCGACCGGCTTGGTGACGGCGTCGGGGACCTGGAGGAGGTTCCGATCGCCGAAGAGGCCCTTGGGATAGGCGGAGGTCAGCATCATCATGTAGGCCTCGAAGCGCATGGTGTAGCGCGCGATGGCCGCCGTCGCCTCGAACAGCGGTCGCGGGTTCCGGCCGAGGATCAGGACCACCAGCCAGCAGAAGAAGGCGAGCCCCCACCAGCCCGCGTTGATCACGCTGTCCACGATCATCGCCGGGATCGCCAGGATGATGCGGAACAGCACGGCCCCCCGGTTGAGCCGCCCCGGCCGCAGCTCGATCGCCACCGGGTAGTTGCGCGCACGGAAGGCGAACGGGGGGTAGGCGTCGACCAGAAGCATCAGATAGGCGTTCACCCGGGTGCTGTAGGCGAGGAAGATCGCCAGGAACCGTTCGGCGAAGCCCGGCAGGCGGCCGAGGACGAGGGCTGCGAACCACCCGATCACGGTGACGACCCAGGCCAGCAGACCCAGCACGAAGACCACCACGATCTGCGGGATGACCAGGAGCAGCCGAAGCAGCACAGTGAGCCGTCGCTGCCCGGCGGGCTCGGGGATGTCCAGTACCGGCAGCCACTCCCCCGTCTCGATCTCAGAGGGGTATGCCATCCGGTACTCCTAGGTTCTCCGCACGGCTGTTCTCCGCACGGCGGGGCGCGGCCCGAGATGTCTGCCATCTCGCAGGCTCTGGTGCCGTCGACATTGCCAGGGCTCCGACCCCCGCGCACCCGGGGCGCAGCCGAACGAGCGGCGGCCTCGACGCCGGCACGCGGCGCGGTAGGTTGCCAGTGGACGGCACGTCAGCACGCTTCGAGGAGGCCCCGAGTGAGCACGCACGAGCAGCAGTGGAACGATGTCGACACCTACTTCGCCGAGACGCTGGCCCTCACCGACCCCGCTCTGGAGGGCGCGCTCAAGTCCAGTGACGCCGCCGGGCTGCCGCAGATCGCCGTGTCGGCACCGCAGGGGAAGCTGCTGCAGCTGCTGGCGCAGTTGCAGGGAGCGCGGACCATCCTGGAGATCGGCACGCTGGGCGGCTACTCGACGATCTGTCTGGCCCGGGCGCTACCGGAGGGCGGGCGGCTGATCACGCTGGAGTTCGACCCCCGCCACGCGGAGGTCGCCCGGGGCAACATCGCGGCGGCGGGCCTCGCCGACAAGGTGGAGGTCCGGGTCGGTCCGGCGCTGGAGAGCCTGCCCCGGCTGCAGGCGGAGGGGCTCGGCCCGTTCGACCTGAGCTTCATCGACGCCGACAAGGTCAACAACCCCGCGTACGTCCGCTGGGCCCTGGAGCTCAGCCGCCCGGGCAGCCTGATCATCGTGGACAACGTGGTGCGCGACGGGAAGGTCGTGGACGGCGGGGCTGACGACCCGTCGGTGCGGGGCACGCGTGCCGCGCTGGAGTTCATCGCGGCCGAGCCCCGACTGTCCGGCACCGCGATCCAGACCGTCGGCACGAAGGGCTACGACGGGTTCGCGCTGGCAGTCGTCATCGGCTGAGACGCGGTCCCAGCTGCGACGCGGAGGCGGATCGGTTCAGCGTCCCAGAGTGAAGGCACCGTCCGGCGGGGGCGGGGAGGGCTCGGCAGTCGCGTCGGTGACCGGTCGGGCCCTGCCCACCAGCAGGTCGAGCCGGTCGCCGTGCACGACCCGCGCCGGGAACGGGTCGGCGGCCGTGCGACGGGCCAGCTCCGCCACGGGGAACTCGCGCCGACCGGCGAGCACCACCAGGTTCCCGTAGCGGCGCCCGCGCAGCAGTGACGGCTCGGCGATCACGCAGGTCTCGGGGAACACGGCACGAACCGTCGCGAGCTGCGCGCGGGCGAAGTCGAGCGGGGCGCCGTCGGCGACGTTCGCCGCATACAGGCCGTCGGAACGCAGCACCCGTGCCGCCTCCCGGACAAACTCCACCGAGGTGAGGTGCGCGGGGATGCGCGAACCGCCGAAGACGTCCGCCACGATCAGGTCCGCGCTGTCCGTCCCGGCGTCGGCGAGGAAGGCGCGGGCGTCGGCGGACCGCACGTCGATCTGAACGTCCTCGCCGAGGGCGGGCTGCCAGGGGAGGAACTCGCGGACGAGCGCGGTCAACGCGCCGTCGAGCTCCGCGACCCGCTGGCGCGAACCGGGGCGGGTGCCGGCGAGGTAGCGCGGCAGGGTGAGCGCGCCACCGCCGAGGTGCAGCACGTCGAGGGGTCGACCGGACGGCGCGGCGAGATCGGCGGCGTGGGCGAGTCGCTGGACGTACTCGAACTCCAGGTAGAGAGGATCGTCGAGGTCGACGTAGGACTGCGGCGCACCGTCCATCGTGAGCAGCCAGGCTCGGGGGCGGTCCAGGTCGGGCAGCAACCGCGCCACGCCCAGGTCGACGCGCCGCTCAACCGGCAGGCGTTCAGCAGGCGCCGGCCCGGCGTGCACGGCTTCGGCCGGCCAAGATTCGGCGTGCATCGGCCCGGCGAGCATCGGCCCGGCGGGCGGCGGCTCGGCAGCCAGCGGCTCGGCGGGCGGCGGCTCGGCGGGCGGCGTTGCGGCAGGCGGCGTTGCGGCGGGCTCCGGCGCGGCGGGGGAAGGGGACAGGTCGACCATGCGCCCCATTGTCGCGGCAGCGCGAAGCCCCGAACCGCAGCCCGCGCAAACTTGTTCCCCCCAGCCGTACAACCTTCCCGCGGGGGCGCGGGTCTTCCATACGTTGAGTGACATAGCGGTGCCGGCTGACCCTCTCCGGCTCGCTCGGCGCGACGGAAGGGAAGTCCGTGCGACAGCCGAACCTCACCACCATGCCCCGCCCGGCCGTGCGGATCGGCCCGGAGCGGCTCCGTGGCCGAACGACCCGTCGGCTGGCTGTGCTGACCTTTCGCGGGGTCGACGACCCCGCCGTGTTCCGGGCTCAGGCGGAGCGGCTGCTCAGGACGGCCAACCCGGTCTCGCTCACCCAGGTCCAGGACGCGTTGATCGGCAGCACGCCACTCCCCCCGCACGCCGTCCTGGTGACCTTCGAGCACGGGCAGCGCAGCGCGGTCACCAAGGCCCTTCCGGTGCTGGCCACGCGTGGGATCCCCGCCGTCGCCTTCGTCGTCGCCGAGCTGGTCGACACCGAACGCCCCTACTGGTGGCAGGAGGCCGAGTTCCTCGCCGGGCACGGCGGGCGGGCCCGCGACCTGTCCGTGCGCACGCCGGGCGGTGTCGCCGCGGCACTGGCCGCGCTGCCCGATCCGGACCGGCGGCGCAGCCTGGAGGAGCTTCGAGTCACGGCGGACTGCCCCGCTCCGAACTGCGCCCAGCTGACGGCAGCGGACCTGCTGGCGCTGCGCGACGGCGGCGTGGAGATCGGCAACCACTCACTCAGCCACGCCCGGCTCGACCAGTGCGACGACTACGTGGTCCGGGCGGAGGTCATGGGCGGTCACGAGCGGTTGACCCAGCTCACCGGGGAGGAGCCGAGCGCCTTCGCCTACCCGGGCGGAATGCCGGACCGGCGAGCCGACGCGCTGCTGCGCGGGTACGGCTACCGCAGCGCGTTCCTCAGCGACAACCATCTGTTCGATCTGCGGGCGTCGACGAGCGACGCGCTGCCCGACCCGCTGCGGATCAGCCGCCTGGGCGTGGACGCGTGGACGTCGCGCGGGATGTTCGACGGAGTGCTCTCGGGTTGGAGCCCGACGGTGCGTCGGCTGCGCGGCGCAGTGGCGGTCTGACGGCCGGCCAGCCTCCGCACCCGCACAACCACAGGCCCTCAGACCCTCAGACCCTCAGACCGGATCCGAGCAGTCGCCCCTCGCGGTAGCTGAGCGCGGCGGGCGGCAGTTCCTCCGTCCGACCGCTGCGCAGCACCAGCAGCGTGCCTCCGCCCGTCGACGAGGCCGAGGACGGCGCCGCCAGTCCCGCGCGGCGCAGCGCCTGCTCCGCCACGGCCTGCGCCGATCCGTGCAGAGTCAGCGCCACCGGATCGGCCAGGCGGTCGCCCAGCGCCGCCCGGATCGGGTCGCCGAGCAGCTCGTAGTGGGTGCACCCGAGAACCAGTGCCCGCGTCTTGTCGGGCGTCCGCTCGGCGGCCGCCGCTACGGCCTCGGCGATGGCCGCCTCGTCGGCGCGCTCGACGGCGTCGGCGAGACCGGGGCAGGGGATCGCGCTGACGTCGACGCCGTCGGCGAAGTCGCGGATCAGTCCGCGCTGGTAGCTGCTGTCGGTGGTGGCCGGGGTGGCCCAGATCGCGACGGGGCCTCCGGTCCCGGCGGCCGGCTTGATCGCCGGGACGGTGCCGATGACCGGGATCGCCGGCTCGAGTTCCGCCCTGATCGCGTCCAGGGCGTGCACCGAGGCGGTGTTGCAGGCGACGATCAGCGCGGCCGGGCTGTGCTCGGCGGCCGCGCGTGCGCAGGCCAGGGCGTGCTCCGTGACCTCGGCCGGAGTGCGCGGGCCCCAGGGCATACCGTCCGGATCGGTGGACAGCACCAGATCGGCGTCGGGGCGCAGGCTGCGCAGCGCGGCAGCGGCGGCGAGGAGGCCCATACCGGAGTCAATGAGTGCGATCTTCACAACGGTTGACCTTAGCCGATCGCCCCCGCTACGAGTGGAGCGAGGAGTGGGGCATACTCGCGCGGGTGACCGTGCTGATCTGGGTGTCGAGGGCATCGCTGCTGGCCTGGCTGTGGCTGACGTTCTGTCAGGGTGGCTTCTGGCGGACGGACGTACGCCTCCCACCGCGCCCGGAGTCGGCGCGTCGGCCGGACGTGGCGATCATCGTGCCCGCGCGGGACGAGGCGGAGGTGCTGCCGCTGAGCCTGCCGTCGCTTCTGGCGCAGCAGTACCCGGGGGCCGCGCGGGTGATTCTCGTGGACGACGGGAGCACGGACGGCACCGGGGAGCTGGCCAGGCGGCTGGGCCAGGCCCCGGGTTCGCTGCCGCTGACGGTGACCAGCCCCGGCGAGCCTCCGCCGGGTTGGACCGGGAAGCTCTGGGCGCTGCGGCACGGCGTGGAACTGGCCGGGGACGCGGAGTACCTGCTGCTCACGGACGCCGACATCGCGCACCGCCCGGCCTCACTGGACAGCCTGGTGGCCGCGGCCGAGGGGACCCCTGACCGGGACTACGACCTGGTGTCGCAGATGGCGCGGCTTCGCACGGAGACGCGCTGGGAGCAGCTGATCGTCCCGGCCTTCGTCTACTTCTTCGCGCAGCTGTACCCCTTCCGCTGGAGCAACCGCCCCGGCTCGCGGACGGCGGCGGCCGCCGGAGGGTGCACGCTGGTGCGCCGCGAGGCGCTGGAGCGGGCGGGTGGCGTCGCGGCGATCCGGGGTGCGGTGATCGACGACGTGAACCTCGCCAAGGCGGTGAAGCGCACCGGCGGCCGGACCTGGCTGGGACTGGCCGACCAGGTCGACAGCGTCCGCCCGTACCCGGAGCTGGCGCAGCTGTGGCGGATGGTCTCGCGCAGCGCTTACGCGCAGCTGCGGCACTCGATACTGCTGCTGGTCGGGACGGTGCTGGGGCTGGGGCTCGTCTACCTGGTGCCGCCCGTGCTCGCCGTCGCCGGTCTGGTCGCCGGGAACCTCGACCTGACCTACCCGGCCGCGGCCGCGTGGGCGCTGATGGCGGCGACGTACGTGCCGATGCTGCGCTACTACCGCCTACCCGCCAGGGCAGCCTTGCTGCTGCCGTTCACGGCCGCCCTGTACCTCCTCATGACCGTCGACTCCGCCGTCCAGCACTGGCGCGGGCGCGGTGCGGCCTGGAAGGGCCGCACCTATCCGGCGCCGCAGCCGGCAGCCCGGGACTAAGACGGCGCCCCGGACGGAACCTCCGTCCGGGGCGCCGACCCGCCGGTGAACGAGCTGCCGGACGAGCTGCCGAGCGTTCTACAGCGCAACGCCGAGCAGCGCGTCGACCATGCGGGAGACCACGCCGGGCGCTCCGGTCTCGTCCCCGCCCTCGGCGTCCTGCCGCGCCGCCCAGGCGTCCACGGCGGCCAGGGCCCGCGGGGCGTCCAGGTCGTCGGCGAGGGCCGCGCGGACCTCGGCGAGCAGCGCGGTCGCGTCCGGGCCGTCCGGGCGGGACACCGCGGCGCGCCAGCGTCCGAGGCGGTCGACGGCGCGGTTCAGGTCGGCCTGAGTCCACTCCCAGTCGGAGCGGTAGTGGTGGCCGAGCAGGGCGAGCCGGATCGCGGCCGGGTCGACGCCCTCGCGGCGCAGCCGGGAGACGAAGACCAGGTTGCCGCGCGACTTGGACATCTTCTCGCCGTCGAGCGCGACCATGCCCGCGTGGACGTAGGCGCGGGCGAAGGGGTGCCGCTTGGTCGCGACCTGGGCGTGCGAGGCGCCCATCTCGTGGTGCGGGAAGGCCAGGTCGCTGCCGCCGCCTTGGACGTCGAACTCCATGCCGAGATGGTCCAGCGCAATGGCGACGCACTCGATGTGCCAGCCGGGGCGGCCGTGGCCGAGGTCGGTGTCCCAGGCGGGCTCGCCGGGGCGGGCGGCGAGCCACAGCAGGGGGTCGAGGCGGTGCTTCTTGCCGGGCCGGTCCGGGTCGCCGCCGCGCTCGCCGAAGAAGCGCAGCATGGTCTCGGGGTCGAGCCGGGAGACCTCGCCGAAGTGCGGGTCGGACTCGACCGAGAAGTAGATGTCGCCGTCGAGCTCGTAGGCGGCACCGGACGCGAGCAGGTCCTTGACGATCGGGACGATGGAGGGAATGGCCTCGACCGCGCCGATGTAGTGCGCGGGGGGCAGCATCCGCAGGGCCGTCATGTCCTCGCGGAACAGCGCGGTCTCGCGCTCCGCCAGCTCGGTCCAGTCCTGCCCGGTGGCGACGGCGCGCTCCAGCAGCGGGTCGTCGACGTCGGTCACGTTCTGCACGTAGTGGACGTCGTGTCCGGCGTCCCGCCAGACCCGCTGGATCAGGTCGAAGGCGTTGTAGGTGGCCGCGTGCCCGAGGTGGGTGGCGTCGTAGGGGGTGATCCCGCAGACGTAGAGCCGGGCGGTGGGGCCCGGCTCGGTGGTCCGCACAGTGCCTGCGGAGGTGTCGTAGATGCGCAGGGGACTCCCCTGGCCGGGGAGTACGGGGACGTCAGTGGCGGGCCAGGCATACATACAGATGACTCTAACCGGACTCAACTGATCTTCGCACCAGTGCCCCCGGCGTCGCCGTGCGGCGATGTCGGGGGCACTCGGGTTTGATGGTGCGTCGGCTTCGCAGGCCGCGCGCGGGGCTTGCGCAAGCGGCGCGCGGGCGTGCTCACGGCGTGCTCGGGGCGCGCTCGGGGCGCGCTCAGGTGCAGTGGACCCGCGCGTTGGCCCAGTCGGCGTGGTCGTTCCCGTTGCCGTCACCACCGTCCCCGACGACCAGGTCCAGCAGCTGCGCGCCGGTGGTGTCGACGTCGATGCTCGTCGCTGCGGCACCGCCCCTGATCACCGGGGTGGTCACCAGGGTGCGTCCGTCGGCGACGACGCTGAAGGTGACCGAGCCCGCTCCGCCCACCTCGGCGTCCACGCCGACCTGGGCGGTGAACCGGGAGCAGTGGCCGCCGAGGTAGAGCGCCACGTCGCTGACCGCGTTGGTGCCCAGGCCCGAGGGGTACACGATGCCGCCGATGGTGATCGGTTTACCGTCTCCGGCGGCTTGCTCGCCGTTGCTGGTGTTGCGCTCGACCGGGCCCCAGCCGTTGCTGGAGGAGAAGAACGGAAGCGCGCTGACGTCCGTGTCCGCGGTGGGCACGGCCGGTACGGCTCGGACGTCCCTGGCGTCCGCGAGCTGCTGGGACCTGCCCTGCTGGTGGTAGTCCGCGGTGGCGGTGAGCTGCGAGAACGCGGGCAGCTGGCCGCTCGGGACGGTGACCTGCCAGCCGGCCGTCACCGTCCCGCCACTCGCGACCTGCCTCATCGTGGTGGGCGTGGTCGGCGTCGCCGTCCACAGGGCGGGCAGCTTCAGGCCGAAGTGGATCTGAGAAGCGGCCGGGGCGCCGGCGGGCACCGTGAACGTCGTCGACACCTGGTAGCCGGCGGCCGGGGTGACGGTGTCGGGGGCGTCCAGTGCCAGCGTGGCCTGGTGGGCCTTGGGCATGGCGTAGGTGCTGCTGCTGTAGTGCGGGCTGTCGACCGGAGCCGTCTGCAGCGGTGACGTGGTCGAGCCGAAGGATTCCAGGGACACCGTTCCCAGACCGCCGGTGCTGCCGTCGGTGTTCCAGACCGCGATGGCGATGGAGTCGGCGCCGTTCGGCCTCAGGATGCCGTTGGGGATGGGGAAGTCGTGCTGCGGGCCGACGTCGTTGACGTAGCGGCCGAGCTGCCAGCCGTTGACGTAGATCAGCGCCCGGTAGTGCCGGGTCGAGTCGTCCGTGATCCTGATTCCGACCGAGGTGTCCTGTCCCTTGGGCAGGTTCAGGGTGGCGGTGGTGCGGTACCAGGAGACACCGGGTGTCGGGTCGGCGGTGGGCAGCGTGACAGATGTCCAGCTGCCGTCGGGGTAGCCGGGCAGTGACCAGCCCGCGCGTTCCCCGTACAGGCCGCCGGTGTTCATCGGACCGCGCACCGGATCGACCAGGTTCTCGCCGCCCCGGTTCCCCTGGAGCTTCCAGGTGACGGTGCTGAGCGGGGCACCGCTGACGAGCGCTCCGGTCAGGCCGCGCGCCTCCTTGTTGCTGTCGGCGGAGGTGTAGTCCTCGTTGTGGCCCATGTTCTCGACCAGCACGGACACCTCGTTGTCGGCACCGGGTCGCGCGACTCCCGCAGGGAAGGCGAAGGTGTGCGCCGAGTCGCTGCTGCTGCCCAGAAAGACCCCGTTGAGCCACGCCGAGTAGACGCCTGCACGTCCGGTGATCGCGGAGAGCGTGATCCCGTTCGCTGCCGAGGTGGCGCGGAAGCGGCCCCGGTACCAGACGTCGCCGTGGTGGAAGCCGTAGTCGTCGGCGAAGAGCACCGGGAGCGTGCCGGGAGTGGTGGTGCTGTTGGATGTCGACTTGTCGGCAAGTTGCCAGGAGGAGTCGTCGAAGCCCGGCTGTGACTCGGGCGACTCCTGGGCGTGCTTCCAGTCGGTGAGCGCGGGGAGGACGACCGGGGTCGCGCCGGGTACCGTGCTCAACTGCGAGCCGCTGGCCGTCAGCCGGGTCTGCAGATGCCTGCCGTTCCAGGTGATGGCGGAGGCGGCGGCCGCGAAGACCTCGATCGGCGCGGCTGACGTGCTGTCACCGGTCAGTACCAGCCTGCCGGACTGGGTGGAGGCGGTGCGCAGCAGATCGCTGCCGTGGACGAGCACCGGCCCGGCGGCGGTCTGCGCCTGCCAGAACTGCTCCGCCGTCTGGTCGGTGCCCAGCAGCAGGAGCAGCGGCCGGGTTCCGCCGGTGATCAGCACTCTGGACAGGCCGGTGTGGGTGTAGTTCAGGCGCAGGTCGCCGGTTCCGGCGTCCCAGCTGCTCAGGACGTTGCCGGAGAGCACCGAGACGGTTGGCTGGGCCAGGTAGTTGAGCACCGTCTCGCCGTCCTGGCCGTCGCGCCCGTACAGTACGGCGACGTCCCGGCCCGCGATCTGAGCCTGCGTCATGATCTCCGAGGTGGAGTACTGCAGGTGCGTCGCGCCGAGCTGGTAGTCGGCGACGATGGTCTTGGAGTCGCGTCCGGCGAACGTCAGTGAAGTCCCCGGCTGTTGCGGGACGCTCGGGTAGTACCTGGCGCCGGCCGGGGGCAGGTCCACGGCGTCGACGGAGACGAAGGTCCCGCTCGCGGCCGGGTTCTTCTGCCCGGTGACCACGATCTTCAGCGTGTGCGGGCCGTTGCCGAGACCGGCGGCGGCGTACTCGATCTGCTGGTTGACGGTGCCGGAGGAGTAGCCGTCCACGGTCGTGGTCTTGACGCCGTCCAGGTAGACGTCCGCCAGGCCGTGGTTCGCCGCCTTGGAGGCGATCCAGCGAACTGCGGTTCCGGTGAAGGGGATGGTGACGCTGTCGCCGGCGGTGTCCGAGAACGACTCGGTCTGCCGGTACTCGCCGCCGGTGTAGCCGGCCGACGGGCCGACGTGCGACCAGGTCCCCGCGTACTGCAGCGCGGAGTCGGCGTCGTCGTAGGTGTAGCCGGCATGGGCGCCGAGCTGGATGGCGATGTGGGTGGAGTCGGTCGAGGTCGACGTGGAGTCGGCGTGCCGCAGGACGTGGAACTGCGTTCCGTCGTCCGGGTTGATCCGCGCGGTGTCGACGATGGCGGCGCTCGTGGGTGGAGCCGCGGCCAGGGGGTCGGTCTTGGTGATCGGGGCGACGCTCTGCAGGAAGTAGCCGATCAGCTTGTCCTGCTGGTACTTGGAGGTGAGCTGCCGGGACTCGGTGATGGGCGCCCCGTAGTCGTAGGAGGTGTACACCTGGCTCGGGTCCGCCTGCCAGCCCCAGGAGGTGCCGCCGTAGGTCATGTAGAAGTTCTGCATGGTGGCGCCCACGGCGATGTTGTTCTTGTAGAACACGCCGGCGAAGTCGGCACCGGTCAGTTGGCGGCACTTGTCGTAGCCGGGGCCGCCCCACGGGTCGAAGGAACCACCCTGGAACTCGGCGGTGTAGAGCGGCTTGCCGGCCGGATGGTCGTAGGAGATGTCGGGAACACCGCGCCACACCGTGGGGCTTGAGCAGTTGAAGCCCTGCGGGTAGGAGTCGGCGCCGTCGATGTCCAGGGCGCCGGGCCCGCTGTTGAACGTCCCGTTGTTGTTGCCGGTCAGTGGCACGGTGATGCCGTCGGCGCGGGCCTTGGCCTCCAGATGGGACATGTAGGCGCGCCCCGCGGCCGAGCCGTTGTAGTACTCGTTCTCGACCTGGTAGGTGATCACCGTGCCGGTGCCGTTGGTGAGTTGGTGCCGGGCCAGGATCGGGTCGATGTGGCTGAGCCACTCGTCCGCGGCCGCGAGATAGGTCGGATCGGTGCTGCGGTCGCGCCCGGGTAGCGCGTCGAGCCAGGCGGGGAAGCCGCCGCTGTCGGCTTCGGCGTTGATGTACGGGCCGGGTCGGGCGATCACGTAGACGCCTGCCTGGGCCGCCAGATCGAGCAGGTGGTCGACGTCGCGCACGCCGGAGAAGTCGTACACGCCCTGCCGGGGCGAGTGGTAGGACCAGTCGAAGTAGATCGACACGGCGTTGAAACCGGCGGCCTTCATCTTCTGCAGCACGTCCAGCCACAGCCCGGGGCTGGGCAGGCGGCTGTAGTGGAACTCGCCGGACCAGATGTAGGTGCGCCTGCCGTCGATCATCAGCGAGTAGCCGTCGTAGCTGACGGTGTGGGCCGACGGCGCCTGACCGGTCGTCAGCGCGGCGACGGGCACTGCGGCGACGGGAACTGCGGCAGGGGACCTGGGCGCGGCAGCCTGGGCGAGAGTTCCGCTGCCGAGCCCGGCTGCGGCCAGAGTGATCGCGGCGAGCAGGGTGGGGAGGACTCTCGGGGCAGAACGCGGCATCTACTCCTCCTTGGGCAGGCCGATCCGAACCCAACGGAGTAGAGCAGGACCCCCCAGAAAGCGTCAACACAACGCGCAGAAACCAGCAAGGATCGCCTGAATAAACCTCAACTTCCAACATCGCAAGGCATGTGGCCTACTCTGCCGCGCTCGCCGGATGGCTGGATACCGCCGGATCGCTAGATCGGCGGCCAGGGGACGGCGGGCCAGTCACCCGAGGGCTCCGGGTGCAGTCGGGTGCGCAGCAGCTCGGCGACACGCGTACGTATCGCCGCGATCTCGGCGGACGTGAGCAGAGGCGCGAGCTCCTTGCCGAGCGCCCCCGCGAGCTCCTCGCCCAGGCGGGTCAGCGCGGTTACCGCCTCCTCGTCCAGGGGTTCGCCCGCCCAGCCCCACAGCAGGGTCCGCAGCTTGCCCGGGACGGCGAAGGTCACTCCGTGGTCGATGCCGTAGAGGCGGCCGTCGACAGCGGGCAGCAGATGGCCCCCCTTGCGGTCGGCGTTGTTGAGCACCACGTCCAGGACCGCGAGCCGGCGCAGCCGGGCGTCCTCGGCGTGGACGAGCAGCGCGGTCCGGCCGCGTCCCACCTCGGCCCTGGCGATGGCGCGCCAGCCCGGCTCCGGTTCCTCGGCGTCCTGCAGTGCCAGCAGTTCCGCGTCCGGGTCGGCCTCGACCCAGATCTGGCACATGCCCTCGCCGAAGGGGCCGTCCCGCAGCACTGTGGGCGGCACCAGGCCCCAGCCGGTCGCGGCCGACACCAGGTATGCGGCGGCCTCCCGGCCGGCCAGCGTGCCGTCGGGGAAGTCCCACAGCGGACGCTCCCCCCGTACCGGTTTGTACACGCAGACGGCCTCGTCCGTACCGTTGCTGACACTGCAGTAGAAGGCGGCGTTGGAGGCCTCGGTGAGCCGCCCGTGGATCCGCAGCTCGCCTGCGCGCAGCAGTGCGAGAGCCCGGTCGGGGTCGGCGGCGAGGGCGGCGGAGGCGACCGGGTCGGCCTCTGGCGGCTGTTCGGCCGCGGCGGTGCTCAGCGCCGGTATCCGTTCTGACGGGGGCACACATGGCCCTGGGGGTCCAGCGGAAGACTGCAGAAGGGACACGGGGGCCGTCCTGCGGAGACCAGTTCCAGGGCGCGCTTGGCGAAGACCCGGGCCATGGCGCCGCTGAGGCGGACCCGCAGCATCGGCGGCCCGTTCTCGTCGTCCTCGAAGAGGTCCTGCTCGTCCGGGTTGCCCTCCGGGTCGACCTCGATCAGCGCCTGCGCCTCGACGATCAGCCGGTCGATGGACTCGTCCCAGGCCAGTGCCATGGTGCCGACGCGGAACTCCTCCATCACCGGCTGGTCGAGAGGAGCGCTGTCGATGAGCTCGGCGGGTGCCACAGCGGGGACGGCGGTGCTGCCGCCGCTGCGTCTGACGACCTCGTCAAGCAACTCCTCGACCCGCTCGGCGAGCGCCGCGACCTGGGACTTCTCCAGGAGCACGCTGGTCACCCGGCCGCGGGCGCTGGCCTGCAGGTAGAAGGCACGCTGGCCCGGTTCGCCGACCGTTCCGGCCACGAATCGCTCGGGCGGGTCATAGAAGAACACCTGGCGGGGCACGGGGCTGCTCCAGATCTGGACGTCGCTGTTCGAGTCAACCCTACCCACGTGCTAGCGCACTCCGGTGTCTCCCCCGATCACGGCGTCCGCGGAACTTGCCGCCGAGGCCGCCTCCGAGTCGCCCTCGGCACTCGCCCGGGGGGCGAGTCCGCTGAGGTCACCGGTGTCGCCGAGGCGGGTCAGGAAGGGCCGCAGGGGGGTGTAGCGGATCACCGTGACCGAGCAGGGCTCGACCGAGATCCGCTGGAAGTTGTCCAGGTGCAGGCCCAGCGCGTCGGCGACGATCGCCTTGATCACGTCGCCGTGACTGCAGGCCAGCCACACCGCGTCCGCGCCGTGCTCGCGCTCCACCTCGGCGTCCCACTCGCGGACGCTGTCGACGGCGCGGTGGCTGAGCTCGCGCATGGACTCCCCCTCCGGTCCGGGGAAGACGACGGCGGAGGGGTGCGCCTGGACGGTCCGCCACAGCGGCTCGGCGGCGAGTTCGCTCAGCGGGCGGCCGGTCCAGTCGCCGTAGCGGCACTCGCCGAGGCGCTCGTCTAGCCGCTGGGTCAGCTCGGCCCTGGCCTGCAGCAGCGGGGCGAGGGTCTGCCGGCAGCGGTCCAGGGGGCTGCTGACGACCTGGGCAAGGGGCACGGCGGCGAGCCGCTCGGCGAGGTCCTTCGCCTGCCGCTCGCCGTGCTCGTCGAGGTTCACGCCGGGCGTCCAGCCCGCGAGGATCCCGGCGGCGTTGGCGGTCGAGCGTCCGTGGCGTACGAGCAGCAGGGTCGGCATGGCTCCAGCGTACGGGGGCGGCAGGACCGCGCCTCGGGCAGGACGGGGCTGGGTCGAACGGGACCCGGGTCCGATCAGCAGCCGGGTGTCGGCGCACTTGGGTAGGGTTTCGAGCCGGGGGCGGGGCGGTTGAGGGGGCGGCGATGTTCAGCAGGGTGACGCGGAGCCGTGTCGAGGCCGGGCCCTCGGCAGGGCTGCCCGCAGGGGACTGGTCTCCGTACGCGCGACTCGAGGATGCGGCACGGGCCTACTTCCTGCATCCGGACGTGGCACTGGCCGCGATCGGCGGGATGCTGGGGCGGCGACGGGTGCGCGGATTCACCCTGGAACGGGTGGTGGACCTGACCGAGGCCGGGGCCTCGGTGTGGCAGGAGGCGGCGGTCTGCGACGGGCGGCGGCTGGTGCTGTGGCACAGCGAGGAGGTCGAGGACCGCGCCGCGCCCGGCGGCACCGTGCTCGACTCCTCGGTGCAGGTCCTGCCGCTGTCCGAGGTCCGGCACGTGGGGATGCGCACGCTGGTCGGGCGGGAAGGCCCGGCGGCGGGCATCCGGCGGGGCGTGTACGTGGTGGTGACCACGGGCGCGGTGCAGGAGCTGAGCGCGGTGCCCCCGGACGAGGGCGGCAGCGGCACGGCGCGGTTCCGGCCGGAGGCGTTCCGCTTCAGCAAGTCGCTGGACGACGGCGGCCCCGGGCAGATCGATCGGCTGGTCGCCTTCGGGGAACTGCTGGGACGGCTGGTCCCGACCGCACGCTGACGCTGTGCCGCGCCGCTGCGGCCGGGACCGTGCCGTGCCGTGCCGTGATCGGACTCGGTCAGGCCAGTCCGGCCTGCTCAACGGCCTCGGCGGCGGTTCGCAGCGCCTCGACCCGCTCCTCCAGTGTGAAGCCGCCGGGAGAGAGGTTCAGCGTGGTGACCCCGGCCGCGGCGTACGCCTGCATCCGGTCGGCGAGGCGGTCGCGGGTGCCGATCAGCGTCGTGGAGTCGATCAGCTGCTGCGGCACGGCCGCCGCGGCGCCCGCGTAGTCCTTGGCGAGGTACTTCTCCTGGATCTCGTCGGCGGCCTGCTCGTAACCCATCCGCCGGGTGATCCGGTTGTAGAAGTTCTGGTCCTTGCTGCCCATGCCGCCCACGTACAGCGCGGTGTACTGGCGGAACAGGTTGGCCGCCTCCTGCAGGTCCTCCGGCTTGTCGCTCCTGCTGACCGCGATGGGCACGTTCGGCGCGATGTCGAAGCCGTCGAGGGTCAGGCCGGACTTGGCGCGGCCGGCCCGCAGCGGTTCGAGCGACAGCTCGGCCTGCTCGGGGGCGAAGAAGATGCCGAGCCAGCCGTCCGCGATCTCGCCGGTGAGCTCCAGGTTCTTGGGGCCGATGGCGGCGATGTAGAGCGGGATGTGCTCGCGCACCGGGTGCACCGTCAGCTTCAGTGGCTTGCCGGGGCCGCCGGGCAGGGGGAGCGTCCAGTTGGCGCCGTCGTGCACCACCCGCTCGCGCGCCATCGCCTTGCGGATGATCTCCACGTACTCGCGGGTACGGGCGAGCGGCTTGTCGAACTTGACGCCGTACCAGCCCTCGGAGACCTGCGGTCCGGAGACGCCGAGGCCCAGCCGGAACCGGCCGCCGGAGAGGGTGTCCAGGGTGGCGGCGGTCATCGCGGTCATGGTGGGCGTGCGGGCCGGGATCTGGAAGATCGCCGAACCGACGTCGATGCGCTCGGTCTTGGCGGCGACGTACGCCAGGACGGTCGCGGCGTCCGAGCCGTAGGCCTCGGCGGCCCAGCAGACCGCGAAGCCGAGCCGGTCCGCCTCCTGGGCGACGGCGATGTTGTCGGCGTCGTTGCCGAGGCCCCAGTAGCCGAGATTGATGCCGAGTCGCACGGTGCTGCCTCCGTTGGTGTGGGCTTCCCCGTGACTGTATCCGCGCCAGGAGCCGGAAGCTACCGGTGAGTACAGAGCTGTGGCCTGCATCGCACGCACCCCCGGGCCCACTACGCTCACCGGACATGGAACTGCGACACCTGGGCCGGACCGGGCTCCGCGTCTCCCGGCTCGGCCTCGGCACCATGACCTGGGGCCGGGACATGGACGAGCTCGACGCCGCGGAGCAGCTCAAGACCTTCGTCGAGGCCGGCGGCAACCTCGTCGACACCGCCGACGTCTACGCGGACGGCGGCGCGGAGTACCTGCTGTCCCGGCTGATCGAGGAGTTCGTCCCGCGCTCCGAGCTGGTGATCGCCACCAAGGCGGGCAGCGTTCCCGACCGGGATCGGCGCTTCGACGGCTCGCGCGGCCACTTGCTGGCCGCGCTCGACGCCTCGCTGCGCCGATTGGGCACGGACTACCTCGACCTGTGGCAGGTCCACGCCTACGACCCGGACACCCCCACCGAGGAGACCCTGCACGCGCTGGACCTCGCCGTGTCCTCCGGGCGCGCCCGCTACGTCGGAGTGTCCAACTTCTGCGGCTGGCAGCTCGCCAAGGCAGCCACCTGGCAGCGTTCGGCACCCGGCCGCACGCCGCTCGCCGGAACCCAGATGGAGTACTCGCTGCTGCAGCGCGGCATAGAGCGCGAGGTGCTCCCGGCCGCGCTGGACAGCGGCATGGGCCTGCTCGCCGCCTCGCCGCTCGGGCGCGGCGTGCTCACCGGCAAGTACCGGCACGGCACCCCCGCCGACTCGCGCGGCGCCTCCCCGTACTTCTCCGCGTTCGTCCAGCCCTACCTCGACGAACGCGGTCGGCGCATCGTTGACGCGGTCGCGACGGCGGCCGACGGGCTCGCCGCGACCCCGCTGCAGGTCGCTCTCGCCTGGGTGCGGGACCGGCCGGGGGTGGTCGCCCCGATCGTCGGTGCCCGCAACGCGGCGCAGCTCTCGGCGGCGTTGTCAGTGGAGTCCCTTACGCTCCCCGAAGAGATCTGCCGCGCATTGGACGACATCTCCGCGCCGATCCACTTCTACCCCGACCAGGACTGGAGCGCCTTGTGACCGTGGAGCCGACACAGACATCCGGCACCGACAACGCCGCCCGGCCCCTGGCGTCCGCAGCGCCCGAACCGCCCACGCCCACGCCCACGCCCACGCCCACCAGGCAGGCTGTGCCGTCGACCGAGCAGCTCGCCGAGGCGATCCGGGCGATCGGGGGTGACACCGGGACGCCGCGTGCCGCCGAGGGCGTCTCCGCGACGTCGGCTGCGACCTCCGCTGCGACCTCGGTACCGTCGTCGGCCACGTCCGACGCGGGCCGCGCCGAGGCGCTTCGGGCCACCGCCGAGGTGCTCGCCGCGGGCGGCGCCCCGGCCGAACTGCTCTCCGCCACGGTCGCCACGCTCGGCGAGGGCGCCCCCGCCCTGCTGCGCGAGGACCCGTGGGCGATCCTGGCCGTCCCCGGTGTCCGTCCCGAGCACGCCGACGCCTTCGCCCGCGGCCTGCTCGGTGGCGCCGGAGGACCCGAGGACCCGCGCAGGGCGCAGGCCCTGACGGTCTGGATGCTGGAACGGGCCGCGCTGCGCGGTCACACTGCGGTCAGCCTGACCGACATCAGCGACAGCCTGCAGAAGCAGGGCGTCGCCGACCCCGCGGACGCACTGGCCGCCGTGTTGGCCGAGGGTCAGGTGCTCGCGTTCCAGGAGGAACTGCAGCAGCCCGGGAGCCCTCGCGCAGGTGCGGACGAGGAGGAGGACGGGGAGCCGCCGACCCGGGTGCTGCTCGCGCTCGACCGGCTCGCCCTGGCCGAGGAGAGCCTCGCGGACGGTCTGATGCGGCTGATCTCCACCTTCGAGGGCGACCCGGCCGCCTCCACCGACGCCGACGCCGATCCCAAGGCCGATCCCAAGGCCGATCCCGAAGCCGATCCCGAGGCAGGGGGCGACGCCGACGGGTCGGAAGCCGATGCCGAAGCTGGGGGCGACGCAGAAGCGGACGCCGAGGTGGAGTCCGACACACCCGCGCTGGACTGGGCGGCTGCCGCCGGTGCCGCGCCTTCCCCCTCCGCCGCCGCCCTCATCCGCGCGGTCGCCGAGGCGGGTCTCGTCCTGCACACGGGCGGTGAGGCCGCCCGCGCCGAGCCGGTGGCCCTGGTCCGGGCCGCGCGAGCGCTCGGCCTGCGCGCCTGGGTCGCCGCGGCGACCGCAGACGGCCGACGACGCCTGGGCGACGAGCAGGCGGTGACCCTGGCCGGCCTGCTGGGCGGCGTGGAAGGGCCCGGCCGCGCCCCCGACGGGACGCTCGCACTGGATCTGCTGGTGGTCTGCGACTCCCCCGCCCTGGACGTGGAGGCGGCAGCGACGCTCGTGGAGTCGATCGCGGACGGAGCACGGCTGGTCCTCAGCGGTGATCCCGCCGAGCTCTGGTCGGCCGGTCCCGGCCGGGTGTTCGCCGACGTGCTGGCCTCGAAGACCTGCCCTGTGGTGGCCTCGCGCACACCGGACTTCGGGCCGATCGGTGAGCTCGCGTCCGGGGTGGGTGTCGGCGAGTTGCTGTCGGTCGACGCCCCCGGCAAGGAGGTCGTGATCGTCACGGCCAACGACGGCGCGGAGGCGGTGCACCGCACGCTGCAACTGGTCCACGACTCGATCCCGCGAGCTCTGGGCATCCCGGCCGAACAGGTCCGCGTGCTGACACCCGGTCACGGCGGCCCCGCCGGCACCCGGGCACTGAATGCGGCGCTCAAGCAGCGCTTCAACCCGGGCCCCGGGGCGTTCGGCGGTTTCGATCCCGCGGATGCCGTGGTCCACTCCCCCGCGCCTGGAGTGGCCCGTCCGGCGACGGTGCGCGCGGGCGGGCCCCAGGGGCTGCTGCTCGACTGCGAGGGCGAGGAGGTCCGGGTGCCGCGCGAGCAGGTGGCCGGCACCGTCCGGCACGGCTGGGCGCTGACCGCGCATCAGGCCGCCGGGCGACGGTGGCCCGGGGTTGTCGTGCTGCTGCCGCCGGACGCGGCGGCGGAGCTGACCCGGCAGTGGGTCTACACCGCGTTCAGCCGGGCGGAGCAGCACCTGTCCGTGGTTCACGCCGTCGGCCCGGCCCTGGCACAGGCCGTGACCTCGACACCGGCACAGCCCCGGACGACGCGCCTGCGCGGCGTGCTGGTCGAACAGGCGGCAGATCTGGGCGGTGCGTAGCCGCAGGCGGGCGCCTGCGGCTACGCAAACACCTACACCCGCGCCTGCGCCTGCGCGACGCCGCGGACTCAGCGCTCCGGATCGAGCGCTTCCAGCTCGTCGTCGTAGACCTCGCTGACGTCGAAGCGGCAGATCAGCAGGTCCGGGTCGGCCTCGTCGAAGGGCTCGGCCAGCCACTCCCCGGGCTCGGCCGGGTCGGCTGCGGTGACCCAGAGCGTGGAGTCCCCCTCCTCCAGGCCGAACTCCTCGGCCCGGGAGGCGATCTCGTCCGGCTCGTACTCGCCGAAGAGCGCGCCCAGAGCGCCGGCGACGCTGGCCGAGACCGGTCCGGGGTCGGTGGCGGTGGTGCCGTCGATCCGGAGTGCCGCAGCCCGCAGCCGCAGCGGATCGGTGATCAGGTAGTCCCGGCGGATCAGCACACTGATCGCCTCCGGGTCGTCCGGGTCGGCGTAGCGGCTGAGATCACTGTCGTGCGGCACCTCGAACGGCGTGACCTCGTCGTAGGCGTCGTAGAGGACCTCGTCATAGGCATCGGCCGCGCGAGCGAGGGCCTCGTAGGCGGCGACGACACCGGGGTCGTTCTCCCCGGTGCGGGCTTCGACAGCGGCCAGATGGCGGTCGATGGCGGCCTTCACCGCCTCGGCGGCGCTACGTACCTCGGCGATGGGGGGCTGCGCGACATCAGGCATGATGCAGACGCTATCCGCAGTTGGGCCCGAAGTGCACAGAAGTTATCCGCTCGCGTCCGAATCAGGTGGATCTGCACCCGAAGCGGGTCCCGACGGGCCACCGGATCCAGCCTCCGCCTGTCTCGAACCGGCTCGAAGCTCACCCTTCCGTGCGACGGGACCACCGGGGCTCTGTCCCTCGGCCGGGGTTCGTGGGAACCTGGCCGGACCAGGTTCGGCAACGGGCTGAACCCCTGTCAGATCCGATCAGTCGCAGGCCCGACCAGTCGCGGTACGACCGGTCACCGGCCGGACCCGTCGTAGGCTTGTCCCAGAGCGTTCTGCAGGAGGAAGTCACTTGGCCGCACCGAAGATCGTCCAACAGCCCGAGTACGAGTTCCGATCGCTCCTGCTCGCACGCGACGTCTCCCGCAACGACGCGAGGCGCCTGCTGACCGAGCAGGCCGAATACGGCCACTGGGAGCTCGACCGGCTGCGCCTGTATCCCGACGGCCGCCGCAAGGTCGTCCTGCGCAGGAAGATCATCCGCCAGGTCCGCACCTGGTCGCTGCTCCCGGACTGACGACTGACACCGGTCTCACCGGACCCGGCGAGACCGCGCACGTCGAAGGGGTGGTGCACTCCGGATCTCCGGAGTGCACCACCCCTCGCTGCGGCTCGACGCCTGGTGCGCCTAACCCTGCCCGGCGCGTGAGCGGCGGTACAGCAGGAGGCCGCCCAGCGCCATCGCGGCACCTGCGGGAAGCAGCATCATCGTGTCGCCCGCACCCGTCGAGGCCAGCACGGCCTGCGGCGGACTCTGCGTGATGTGATGCGTCTGCTTGACCTGAACCGGCGGCGTGATCTCCGGCGGCGGCGGGCTGTGGTGCTGCCCGCCCGGGACTGTCACCGGCGGCTTGCCCTGCTCTGGCGGCGGGGGCTGCGGGTGGTTGTCCTGCGGCGGCGGGCACACGTCCTTCGGCGGCGGAGGCGGGGTGTGACCGTGGCTGTGGTTCTCACACTGGTTGCCGAAGGCTCCGTTGCCCAGGCCGACGACATTGACGGTGTCGCCGCAGGCGTTCACGGGAACGTCGATGGGAGCCTGCACAGTGTTGCCGGATCCGACGCCCGGCGAGTGCCTGGCACTTCCGTGGGCGGACGCGCCGCCGCCGGAGCCGCTGCGGCGCGAGCTGTTCTGACAGTTGTTGCCCATGGCCGGGTTGAGTGCACCGACCACGTTGATCGTGTCGCCGCAGACGTTCACCGGGATGTCGATGGGGGCCTGCACGGTGTTGCCGGATCCGACGCCCGGCGAGTCACCCGCCGCGCCTACGGCTCCGGCGTCCGCATAGGCATAGCCTGCGGTGGACGCAAGAACGCTCCCGGTCGCCATGACCGTGAGAAGTCCGCGTTTGGCAGCTTGTCGCATGGATTGCCCTGCCCTCAGTTTGTCTTTTATTCCGTACGAGACCGTGACCTGCACTCGCGTGACGATTCACGTAACGAGAGGGCGGGGCCTCAGTTCATGGTTTTCTGCGCCTTTCATTCGTCCGGGTGAGGTCCACCACCGGATTGGCACCGAGGAGATACGCCCAGCGAACGACGCAGCCCCGGGAGGCATGGCTCGCCTCCCGGGACCACAGTGACTAGAGGTCCGGATTCATCCGGAAGACGCTCAGTAGTTCGCGCAGCTGTTGCCGAACGCGGGGTTCAGCAGCCCGATGACGTTGATGGTGTTACCGCAGACGTTCACCGGGACGTGGACCGGGACCTGGATCAGGTTGCCGGAGAGAACGCCCGGGGACCCCACCGCAGCGCCCTCGGCAGAAGAGCCGTGGGCGGTCGCGACCCCCGCGCCGGCGAGAACCAGACCACCGGTAGCTGCGGCAATCGCAACGATCTTCTTGACCTGCATAATGTCCTCCTTGTCGACGTCGCAACCCGTTCGGCGGGCTGCATATGAGTGAACGACGCTGCGGCAAATGGGGTACGAGCGCCCTCGGCCATTCACCCTCAACGGTGATCCGTACGCACGCCTGAGCGATGGCGAAGAGCACTGGCGGAAGGGACTGCGCCATTCCGGTATTTCCCGGGAACGCGAACGGCCCGCCACCCCGGCGAGGGGGTGACGGGCCGAATCGGATTTCAGTGCTCGGTCGGTCTCGCGGCGAGCTCTCAGCAGGCGTCGATGAAACGGTCGAGCACGCGCACGCCGAACGTCAGGCCGTCCACCGGCACCCGCTCGTCCACGCCGTGGAACATCCCGGCGAAGTCCAGGTCCGGCGGCAGCCGCAGCGGAGCGAACCCGAAGCAGCGGATGCCCAGCTCGCTGAAGGACTTGGCGTCCGTACCGCCGGAGAGGCAGTACGGGACGGCCCGCGCGATCGGATCCTCGGCCTTCAGGGCGATCTGCATCGCCTCGACCAGCGCACCGTCGAAGCTGGTCTCGACCGCCTTGTCGGAGTGCACGTCCTCGCGCCGGACCCGCGGGCCGAGAACGCTGTCCAGCTCGGCCAGGAACTCGTCCTCGAAGCCTGGCAGGAAGCGGCCGTCGACGTGCGCCGTGGCCTGCCCGGGGATCACGTTCACCTTGTACCCGGCGCCGAGCATGGTCGGCTGGGCGGTGTTGCGCAGGGTCGCGCCGATCAGCTTGGCGATGCCGCCGAGACGCGCGAGCGTGGACTCCATGTCCTCGGGATCCAGCTCCACCCCGAGCGCATCCGAGAGCTCGTCCAGGAAGTGCCGCACGCTCTTGGTCACCCGCACCGGGAACTCATGCCGCCCCAGCCGGGCGACGGCCTCGCACAGCTCGGTGATGGCGTTGTCCTTGTTGGTCATCGAACCGTGGCCCGCGGTGCCGTCCACGGTGAGGCGCATCCAGTGCATCCCCTTCTCCGCGGTCTCCACCAGGTAGAGGCGCAGATTCTCGTTCACGGTGAAGGAGAAGCCGCCGACCTCGCCGATCGCCTCGGTCACACCCTCGAACAGCCCGGGGCGCTTGTCGACCAGGTGGCGCGCCCCGTAGACGCCGCCCGCCTCCTCGTCCGCGAGGAAGGCCAGCACGATGTCACGCGGAGGCTTGCGGCCGGTACGGAGCCGGTCGCGGACGACCGCGAGAGTCATCGCGTCCATGTCCTTCATGTCCACGGCGCCACGGCCCCAGACGCAGCCGTCGGCGATCTCGCCCGCGAAGGGGTGGTGGGTCCAGTCGTCCGCGTTGGCGGGGACGACGTCGGTGTGCCCGTGAATCAGCAGCGCCGGACGGGAGGGGTCCTCCCCGGCGATCCGAGCGACCGTGCTGGCCCGGCCCTTCGCCGACTCGAAGATCTGCGGTTCGAGACCGAACTCCGCGAGCTTCTCCGCCACGTACTCGGCAGCGGCACGCTCCCCCGGCCCCGAGCCGTCGCCGTAGTTGCTGGTGTCGATCCGGATCAGGTCACGACACAGCTCGGCGACCTCGCTCTCGCCTGTCACCTGACCGGCCGGCCGGGTCGGATTCGTCTCGCTCACGGTGTTCCGCCTCTCTGCTGGTCGCCGAAGCGGCCCCGTCACTCCACCCCCGGGGACGTTCCGGCACGTTCCCGCCATCCTCTCCCCTCCACGCTCCGATCCCAAGCCCCCACCCGCGACCGCACCCACGTCACCGCAGGTCCAGCCCCCGGTAACCCGTTCGGAACCCTGGCTGATCTTTGCTATGGTTATCCACGTCAGCGCGACGGAGACGGCGCGATGACCACCCGGTCCGGGTGGCGGAATGGCAGACGCGCTAGCTTGAGGTGCTAGTGCCCTTCGGGGCGTGGGGGTTCAAGTCCCCCCTCGGACACACTCTTACCCCACGGTGCTTGGTTTCCGGGCACCGTGAATCGGCGCCCGTTCCAGGCCTTCGGCCAGGTTTGGGCGTTCGTCGTTCCGTATCGTCCTCAGCTCGTCGCATGTCTCAGCCAATCAGGATCCTCTCGGCTCGCTCAGTGTCGGCGGTAAGGGTCCTGGCCCCGGCGTCGTAGGTCAGCGTGATACCCCTGGCACGCAGGTACTCGGCTGCCTCGAGGACGGTGGGCGGCTCGTCGGCCATGCCCGCGACGGCAGCTCTGAGGCGCAGGACGAGGGCTGGCAGGTGGGCCAGGATCAGGTCCTCACGCACGTACGCGTTGCGTCGCTGGTCGGGATGCGGAGTGGTGGCGCTGTTGTGGCCGTGTCGGCAGCGGTAGCCGGGGCGCTGATGGGCCCAGTGGGAGTCCATCCGGCGGCCGCACAGACCACAACGCAGAATCCCGGCCAGCCGATATGCGCGGCCCGGCGTTACCTCGCGGGAGGCCCGGACGTGCTGGGCGGCGACGAAGTCGGCCTCGCTGACCAGCGCCGGGTGCGCCTGCTTGTGGGAGATGGCCCAGTCGTCGGGGGTGTTCCAGCGCATGACGTCGCGGTGGCCAAGGGTGGTGTTGTCCGGGTCGATCAGTTCGTGGTCGGTGCGCTGGCGGTTCCAGACCTGGCGGCCGGTGTAGCGGGGGTTGGCAAGGATGGCCCTCAGCGCGGTCAGCGTCCACTGCTCGGCGGTCCGGTGCGGGTTGCGCTGCGGGTCGGCCGCCGAGGGGCAGGGCATGGCCGCGTCGTTGAGGGCCCTGGTGATCCTGGCGATGCTGTGCCCGGCCAGGCGCTGGGCGAAGATCCACCTCACGGTCGGAGCGCAGTGCGGGTCGGGGTCGAGGCGCTGCAGGCGCACGCCGCGGCGGGCCAGTGCCCGATTGGGGTGCGGCCCCGCATCCACCAGGCGATAGCCGTACGGAGGCCGGCCACCCAGATACCGGCCCTGGTCGCGGGCCTGGACGGTCATGGCGTTTCGGACCCGGATGCGGGCCCGGGTGACCTCACGCTTGGCGAGGATCCCGAGCAGCACCATCAGCTCCTCGTGCCCGGCCACCTTGGGATCCGCAGCGCCGCCCAGTTCCGGTATCCACGCGGTGACGCCGTAGTGGTCGAACAGCGGCGCCATCACGGTGAACTGGTTGCCGTGGAAGGCCCGTTCGCTCGATCCGATCACGATCGCGTCAAAGTCCCGGTCGGGATTGGCAAGGGCGGCCAGCAGCGCGGCGGCCTCGGGCCTGCGGGCCCAGGGCAGGGCACGACTGTGGCCGACATCGAAGAACTCCGCCACAATCCGACCGTGCCCGCAGATCAGGGCCTGAGCTCGCAGCAGCTGCCAGGCACGCGAGGTGGCGGGATCCTGATGCTCCTCAGTGGAGACCCTGCCGTAGAACGCGAATCGCAAACCCCTGGCCGCGGCGGGCGCCGCCGTCTCGCGACACCGATCCGCCCACGCCGCCAGGACGTCCACTCCCGGCATCGCGGACTGCTCGGCCACCACAGACCAGGCCATGAGCCCTCACCTTCTTCCGCCCGGCGCACTGCCCTCTCGAGCCAGCGTCCTCTCCCAGACCGTCAGCAGGCAGCAGCCGCACATCTCCCACGACCCCGAACGGGTGAATCACACCACTCCCGGCCCACGTCATCAGTCCTGGCCTGCGACAATTCCCCGTCGCCACAACGCTTGCGCCGACAGGATCCAGGGCCACCCGCAGTCAGGTGGAGCGGTCCACAGCCGACAGGGAGTCGGACTCCTGAGTGCGCGCAACGCTCTCGTAGTGCTTTGGGCCCGGACTGGCCTTCGTTATCGGAGGCAGATCGGCGGGCCTGTGCGTCGAACGGGTTGCCGAGTGCGCGAACTTCTGGCAGTGGGACTGCCCCAGCCCGAGCAACGGGCGATCCGCGCTGCCCAGTCGGCTGGGCGCCTCCTCGAGCCGTTGGAGGCCGACAACGGCGGGTCGCCCCCGTAGGCGGTGGGTGTGCGAGCGGGGGAAGATGGGAGATGGCCCCGGTCGGCCGTGAAGCGTGCCGCTTGCCGGGCACGCCGTATGGGCCGGGCGAGAGGAGCTGGGTGTGAGCGCCCCCGAACAGGAGCAGGAGAACGGCGGCGGTGGTGCGCGGGTGTTCCCCATTCCGCCGCCGTTGTACTACGTCGGCGGATTCGCCGCTGGCATGGCGCTGCATCGCAGGGTACCGCTGCCGCTTGGCGGGCGGCCGGTTACCGGCGCGCTCGGCGCCGTGGCCGTCGTCGGGGGCGCCGTGCTGGCGGCCGGCGGCGCGCGGGAGATCCTGCGACGGCGTAGCACGATCGTGCCGCACCACGCTGTGTCCACGCTGGTGACCACGGGCGTCTACCAGGTCTCGCGGAACCCGATGTACACCGGGCTCGCTCTCGCCCAGTGCGGCGGCGCACTGCTGGCGGGGTCGTGGTGGCCGCTGATCGACCTGCCCTTGGTGCTGTTCGCGGTACAGCGGCTGGTCATCGAGCGGGAGGAGGAGTACCTCGCCTTCCGGTTCGACGAGTATGCCAAGTACCGGCGCAGGGTCCGCCGCTGGCTCTGAACGTCTCGGGACTGCTTCACTGCGGCGCCGGGAACTGCTTCACAGCTAGCCATCAGCCGCCTGGCCGGCCTGATTCGCGCGTTCCGCGATCGTCCGGTGAAACACCTACCCCCCGCCTCACCGCATTCACATTCAGCCGCCGAGCTGGCCCGGTGCGGAGAGACGAGCTCTCTGCTTCCCACCATCGGATGGCGACACCTTGGATACGCTCTGCCGCCATGAGCACGATGAGCAGAGCACAGCTCGAGGCGATGGCCGAGGAAGCCACGGTCGACTGCTACGACGAGGACGAAGCGCCCTCCGGTTGGCACGCGATGATCGACGAATACTTGGCTGTCCCCTTCGAGACGGTGGTGCTCGGGGTGGCGGTCGTCGTCGAAGCCGTTGATCTCCGTGGCAGTCAGATTGTGGCCGTCTGCTCCCGTGGGGTGCATCGGCAGGCGATCGGGATCCTCGACCTTCCCCTTCCGTCACCCGCGCCCGAAGGTGCGCAGTGGATCGAGGCGTTCTGCCACTGGGCCGGTTGACGGGGCCCCGGCCGGTCCCGAGAGTCCCATGGGGGTGGCTTCGCAGCCTGAAGATCTCCGTGTCCTTTCGCGGTCGCTCATCGGTAGCAACCGCATGGCCGCGAAGGCATTGGTGACGGCCAGGTAGGCGAGGCGAAGCAACACGAGTGATCATCATGCCGCAGTCACCCGGCAGGGCCGTGATCTGCATGGATGGCATTGTCGGCAGTCGCACCGTCCGGGCCCAGGATCATTTGCATCGTCGTGGACTTGCCGGCCCCATTAGGGCCGAGGAGCCCGGTCATCCGGGTCGGCGGCAGTGCCCTGCCCGGGCACGGCCGGGATTATGACCAACATCACAGCCGCCTCTGACTCGCCGTGAACATGCAAGGTCAGTAGAAGTTCGACACTCCCCGGCCCGACCGCGTGGCCGAATTCGTCAACAAGCCGTCATTGCGGACACCCCATGCTGGATACAGGCTGTGACGATGCTTCAGCGACGTGTTGTGGTGGTGGTCTATTCGGGTGCGCAAGCACTGGACATCGTGGGGCCGATCGAGGTGTTCGACACCGTGAGTCGGCAACTCCGCGAGTCGGCCGGCGGCTATCGGATCGAGTTCGTCTCGGCCGACGCGCCGCTCGTGCGGACCTGCTCCGGCATGGTGATCGAGGCCGAGCCGCTGGAAGCGGGAGAGGGGCCGATCGACACGCTCCTCGTCCCCGGCGGATGGGGTCTCAAGGATGCGCTGGGAGACCGGGAGTTGGTCTCCTGGATCGGTCGGGCGGCCGCCAGGTCCCGCAGGGTGGCCTCCGTGTGTGGCGGGGCCTTCCTGCTCGCCGAGGCGGGTCTGCTCAAAGGCCGGCGCGCCACGACTCATTGGGCCTTTTGCGAGGTGATGGCTCAGCAGTATCCGGATGTGACGGTGGACTGCGAGCCGATCTTCGTCTGGGACGGCCGCTTCGTGACCTCGGCCGGGGTGTCCACTGGGATAGACATGGCGCTCGCCCTGGTCGAAGCCGACCACGGTGCGGCGTTCGCACTGAAGATGGCACGGTTCCTGGTGCTGTACTTCAAGCGGAACGGAGGGCAGGCGCAGTTCAGCACGATTCTGGAGGCCCAACTCGCCGATCGTGCCCCCATTCGCGCCGCTCAGGAGTGGATCCTGGACAACCTCGACCAACCGCTCCCCGTACCCGAGATCGCCGAGCGCGCGCATATGAGTGTGCGCAACTTCGCCCGGGTGTTCCGGCGCGAGGTGGGCACGCCTCCCGGCCAGTACATCGAACAGATGCGGATCGCCCGGGCCCGCAATCTCCTGGAGGCCACGGATCTGCCGGTCAATCAGATCGCCCGCCGCTGCGGGTTTCCGGCCCCGGAGACCTTCTTCCGCTCCTTCGGCCGGGCCTTCGAACTGAGCCCGAACGAGTACCGCCATCGCTTCCAGTCCATCGCACCGTCCGGCCTCATCGTGCGGCCCGACCATGCGGACAGGAGTCCCGTATGACTGCCAAGGCCCGTCCACCCGGCAAGGTCCGGCTCGCCGACTACCTCGCGGAAGAGCTGGCCGGAGCCGGAGTCAGTCATGTGTTCGGCGTCGGTGGCGCGAACATCGAGGACCTGTACAACGCCCTCCATGCCGCGGACAGTCCGATCCGCACCGTCGTGGCCAAGCACGAGTTCTCCGCCGCCACCATGGCGGACGGGCACGCCCGGGCCACCGGTCGCATCGGCGTGGTCGTGGCCACCTCGGGCGGTGGCGCGGTCAATCTGCTGGCAGGCCTGGCGGAGGCGCGTGCCTCGCGGGTACCGGTGCTGGCACTGGTGGGTCAGCCGCCCACCGGGTCGCAGGGCCGCGGCGCGTTCCAGGACACCAGCGGCAGGGCGGGCTCCTTCGACGCGCGGGAGCTTTTCGCTCCCGTGTCCCGCTTCTGCGCCCGGGTCGAGGACCCGGACTCGATCGCGGAGCTGCTGCCGCAGGCCATCGCGGCGGCCGGCTCCGACCCCAAGGGGCCCGCGGTGCTCCTGCTGCCCAAGGACGTGTTCCAGGCACTGATCACGGTCCGGGACCCGGTGCCAGCTCCGGCCGTACCGAAACCACGGCCGGAGCCCCGGCTCCAGGACCGAGCGCTGGAACTGCTGCGGAGCGCGCGAAGGGTCCTGGTCATCGCCGGTGAGGGGGTGGCCGCGTCGGGCGCGCGGGCGGAGCTGGCCGAGGTGGCGGGCCGACTCGGCGCCTGGGTGGCGGTCACCCCGGACGCCAAGGATGTCTTCGACAACCATGACCACCGGTTCGCCGGGGTGGCCGGAGTGATGGGGCATCAGAATGTGACGGACTGCCTGCGTCGTGCCGACGTCTGCCTGCTGGTGGGCACCCGGCTGCCGGAGGTCGCGCGCGGCGGGCTCGATCCCGCCTTGGCCGGGACTCCGGTGATCTGCATCGACCCCGAGCCGCCGTTCGTGCCCGGGATCGCACTGCGGGGCGCGCTGCGGGACAGCCTGCGCACGGTCGCCGGCCGACTCGACGCCGGTGTGCGGCAGGCACCGGAGCACGCCGGTCCCTCACCTCTGCCGACTCCGCCGACAAGCCGTGGCACCACCTCCTACGCCGCGGCGGTGGCCGCGGTGGAGGCCGCCCTGCCGCCGGACGCGCACGTCTTCGTCGACGCCGGGAACGCCGGGGCCAGCGCGATCCATCTGCTGCCTGCCCCGCGCCACGGCCGCTTCGTGGTGGCCCTCGGCATGGGCGGGATGGGCTACACCTTCGGCGCCGGTATCGGCGCAGCCCTCGCCACCGGGCAGCGGACCTACGTGATCGCGGGTGACGGGGCGTTCTTCATGCACGGCATGGAGGTGCACACGGCGGTCGAGTACGCGGCGCCGGTCACCTTCGTGATCTTCAACAACAACGCACATGCGATGTGTGCCACTCGCGAGCAGATCTTCCTCGGAGCGCCGCATC
The DNA here is from genome assembly GCF_041262165.1 of Streptacidiphilus sp. MAP12-16. NCBI lineage: Bacteria > Bacillati > Actinomycetota > Actinomycetes > Kitasatosporales > Streptomycetaceae > Streptacidiphilus > Streptacidiphilus sp. MAP12-16. Next base: position 88,512 of record NZ_JBGCBY010000015.1, on the reverse strand, counting down.
GCAGCAATCTGTTCCGCCCGGCCGACATCGCTGCGGGCGTGGCGGGGATGTTCCCCAGCCTGGACGTGACCCGGGCTGGCGACGGCGCGCACCTGCGCCGGGCGCTTCTGCGGAGCAACACGAACAGCGGCCCCGCCTTCGTCACGCTCGACTTCGACCCCGCTGAGATACCACCGTTCCTTCCCTTCCTGAACGTCGCCGGCCCGGTGCCGGCCGAGAGCGAGGAGAGCTCCCATGAACGCGGACCCGTACCGGTTGGCTAACGTCCCTGGCCTGACCCGGGTGGAGAACACCGATCTGCAGCAGCTGATGGCGCGCTGCGCGGAGCTGACCCGTCCGGCCTATCCGCACCAGCAGGTCTACGGTCGCTACTGCACGATTCAGGAGTACGTCGACTGCCCACCGGAGCTGGCGTACGAGTACCTACGCCAGGGTCACCACCTGGAGGAGTGGACGTTCAGCCTTCGGGATTTCGCGCCCACCGGCACCCCGGGCCTGTGGGCTGGGGACGACCGTCTGGAGGAGAAGACCAGGATCTACTGCAAGGTGGTGGCCAATGCCGAGGCCATGACGGTGGACTTCCACTGCTCCTGGGACCAGAGCGACAAGCTCTGGATGGTCTACCTGATGCGGGTCGTCCCGGCCCAGCTGGTGTTCGACAAGCCCGGTTCCGTGATCACCTGGACCAACTGCCGCCACCCGTACTACGACCGGAACCCGTACCCCGACCTCTCCCCGCGGGCGGACCGGCCGTGGGTGGGCGACTACTGGGACCTCTTCTATGCCGGCCACACCGTGGAGATGGCGAACCTCAAAGCCATCCTGGAGCACCGCCACCAGCGCGGTCTCCCGGTCAGCAGCTCCCCCCGCGCGACGGTGACGCGGTGACCACGGTCAGCCTCACCGACGTCGCCGGCTACCTGCCCGGTAACCCGGTCCCCGCCGAGTTCTACACCGAGTACCCCGGCGCGGAGGATAAGCTCCGGGACAACCCTATGTTCAAAGTCCCGCCGCTACGTCACCACGTGGCCGCGGACGAGACCAATGTGGACATGGTCGAGCGCGCGGTTCAGCCGCTCATCGAGCGGCACGGAGCGGACGAGATCCGCTCCGTGGACGTCTTGCTGATGCACAGTCAGCTCCCGGACACACCTTTCGTGGGCGCCGGAACGGAGGTGGCGCGTCGGCTGGGGCTGAAGCCGACATCCCTGATCGACGTGGCCAATGCGGGATGCGCGTCCTTCGTCCACATGCTCGAACTGGCCCGGCAGATCCTCACCAGCACCGACGCGCGGACGGCGCTGATCTGCAACGCCCAGAGCGCCGCGGGCCAGTTGTTCACCCAGTCCGAGGTTCGCCCGCTGGCCCAGGCCGCGATCCCCGGCGACGGCTGCGGGGTGGGATACCTGACCACGTCAGCCTCCGCGCCCGTGCTGGGCGTGGTGACCCGGCACATCAGCGACTACGGCGGCGACATGACCGCGGTGCTCGACGACGGCCGCAAGTACTGGGAGCCCGGCAAGTCCCAGCTGCGGATCGGCTTCACCGAGGCCGGCGTCGCCACGGTCCTGGAACGCGGCAACCGCCTGGTGCCTGAGGTGGTCACGGACCTGTGCCGACAACTCGGGCTCAGCGCCAGGGAGATCGACCTGCTGGTGACCAACCAGCCCAACCGCACGTTCCTGCACAACTGGCGCGAGGCGCTGCAGTTGCCTGCAGATCGGCACCCGGACACCTTCGACAGCTGCGGAAACCTGTTCGGCGCTGCGATCCCCATCACGCTGGACCGCGCCATCCGTTCGGGTCAGATCAAGGACGGCGACCTGGTGGTGCTGAGCGGTTTCGCCCACGCGGGTGACTTCGCCGGCGCGGCCGCGATCCGCTGGGGCGCCGGCCACACCGGGCACGGTGGGAACATGCGCTGACCGCCAACGGCTCTGCACTCACCGCGAATGTCCCAAGCCGCCCTCACGGAGATGCTCGTACCAGTGCCGCATCCGCGGCGTCACCGAGCACATCCGTCATCTGTGTGGAGGACGACCATGAGGAAGTCGGTGATGGACTTCCCGGCCGCCCGCAGAAGTCGCCACTGCTTCATATGGATCGTGCAGTAGTCGTGGCCCGGGCTCCAATGCGCATTCGCAGGAGTCCAGGCGGCATACCCTCCCGTAGGTGCGATGGTCGCCGGGCACCACGATGACGTCCTTGCGGAGCAACGTCCCGAAGGCCGGTGCCGCCATCAATGCGGTCAGAATCTCAAGCCGATCACCGGCTGTGCGCGTCGGCGCGTCGCCCTTCGCGCCGATCGGCAGTAGCTGCAGCACGGTCACTCCTCCGCAGGCACGGACAGCAGTGCGCGGGTGGCCCGGTACAGCAGTGAGATGATCACTCGGGCAGCATCCCAGCCACCGTCGAGGGCCTTGCACGCGGGCTCCCACGTGCAGCGATGACTTTACGAGCCCTACACGGTCGCCTTTCGCCTTTTGACCTGCCTGGACGGTATCGTCCAGCTGTTGACCCGCGGCCCGTGGCGGTGCGCGAACTCCGCGACGTCCACGTGCTCGGCCAGCCAGGCGGGCGCGGCCACCGCGAGGGCCTCCAAGGCGGCGCGGACGCTCTCCCCGGCCAGCTCCAGCCGGTGGCAGTGTCAGCGGATCCGGGATGCGCCCGCGCGTACGGCGTTCCAGTCCTTCGCGGGATCGTGGTCCAGGGCCCGGCGCAGCCATTCCTCCCGGTCTTGGTGTTCGTGGCGCACCTGGTCCAGGTCCAGGGCAATGCCGACCAGCGGTCCTGCACCCTCCAGTTCGCGGATTCTCTGCGTCATGGCAGTGAGCAGGGCACGGTCGAACTCGGCGAGTGCCGCCAGGAACTCGGCGGTTGGCACGCTCACCTGCCCGCGCCTGGAGCTGGCGAACTCGATGACGCCCTCGGGGTCCGGCTGGTGCTCCCATTCGAAGGTGATGCGGTCGTCGCCGCCAACGACGGTGCGCCAGCAGCGCATGCTTGGGGCGATCCGCAGGTAGCTGGTATAGAGGTAGCCGTGGCTGTGCCAGCTCCACGTGGCCTCCGCCTCGGGATCCTCATCCAGCCAGTTCAGGTCCGACGCGCTGACGGCCGCGAAGTCGACCAGACGACGGCTCATCACAAGCCCCCCAGGCAGCGAGGCGGCGCTCCTCTGCTACCGGCCTACTGCAGACCTGACCCGCCGTCAACGAACCACCGCTAGCGCCATGCAACAAGAGACAGTCATCACGCATCGTCGGAGAAAGAGGAAAAAACGACGGGCTTCGACCATGGATCCCGGCCGGTGAAAACACTGGCAATGCGAGCTGGATTTGCATGCTTCACCAGAAACGAGCTGAATGAATCGTCCGGCCGGTACGAGTAGGAGTCCATGTTGCCTCGCGATACGACCACGCCCCACTCGTCGGGACGGGATGAAGCGGGAGCCCAGCCGCAGATCCAGCCGTCCTCCGTCTCTCCCCATGGGATCAGTCCACCGGCGTCAGGATAGATGGGAGGACTCCATCTATCCCCACGCCCGTCCTGAGCGGCTCGGCGCACCCTGGAGACGAGATCGGTGAAGCCATGCTCGCCAGCAGAGCTCGGGTCGCACAAACGAACGTCGCAGAAGACGCCTGGACCGTACTGGTCCATGAAATTAATGTAGTCGGCCGGAAATTTCACATCGGTCTTTTCGGAAATATCCGCCCAGTCAAAGCTTCGCTCTGCTCGCCGAGCTCCCAAGAGGTTGACCAGAAGGTCGAACGACTGGGACGGCACCCCATTGGGGACACCCAACTCATCCCAGAATTTCTCACGCAAGGGGGCTTCCTTGACGGGGATTTCCTCATCCAACTCGTAGAAAGGCTGCTTCCCCTTCACTGCCTGGAGCAATAGATCAGCAACCCCCAGCGGCACCTCCTGCCAAATGCGCCTCTCGGAGTCGTGCACCAGGGTTGGCCAGGCATCCGAATCTGGGCCATTCGGTAGCCAGAAGACAAGGTCGCCCTGCTGCCGTTCCCCCCAGGGAATGATTCCCCCTGGTTGCGGGAAGATCGGATAGGGGCAGGCGGTCTGATCTGCAAGCTTCATCTCAGACAAGTGATCCAGTAGGCTCCGAAAATAGCCAAGGTATTCGGTCCTCGGATATCCGTGATCTCCCGGACGAATCAGGCGGATGGCTCCCTGGAATCTCCCCCGTGGAAATGTCTCCACAAGCGTCTTGTAGTCCGACGGCAGTGCAACGCCACCGAGGGATGCCTCCACGGCGGGCCACTCGAACGTACGGTCTCCCTCTCCAACCGGATAACCCAGCAGGTCGGCGAGTTCTCCGGCGGCGGAAGATGAACGCATCTCTGTCCAATCACAAGGTGAGCCAGTCGGCCGTCAACGGATGTTACCCCACCGCCCTAGACCGTGGTAGGCGGGCGCTGTCACGGGCTCACGCCGTCCCATTTTGTATTCTGTACAAACGTGGTGGTCAGGCCATCGCTGGATCCGACGGACATGAAGATCCCTCTCGGGCGTATACCGTTGCCGATGTCATACGTTGGTACTCCCGCATAGAAAACGCGGTCACCCTGCGCCAGATATCCTTCGATCGTTCTCTCTACATTGCGCATGCCGATCTGATTGTCATCGGCACCCATCGGAATAATATTATCCCGTTCCCATTTTCCGCCGAACTGGCGGCCGACTACGTGGGAGCGGTCCATCCCGATGTTGCTCTGCCATCCCACGGGGTCCTGCGGCGAGTTGGTGTCCGTTCGTCCGGTCAGCGGGCTGATGCAGGCGGTTGCCCCGGTCGCCCTTCCCATGCTGTCAGGATTGAAGTAGAGGATTTGCGTGCCTGCGCTAATCGGCTGGTTGAGGCAGTTCTGCATCTCCTTGTTCAGATCGATTTTGCGCATCTGGACCTGCGGCTGCGCAGAGTCTCCCGACAGCAACAGATCGAGGCCGAGGAGTATGGCGCCCAACTCTCCTCCGCCCCCGCCGCCCTCCCCGCCCGGCCCTGGACGGGCGGTGTTTCTCGGGGGTGGCCGGCATGGCGCGTCAGGTGTGCCGACTCGCGCTGGACAGCTGGCAGGTGGACGGGGAGTCGGCCGAATCAGTACTGCTGGTGCTCTCCGAGCTGGTGACCAACGCGGTCCAGCATGCGCGGCCGCCGCTCTCCGTGCAGCTGCACCTGCATGAGGACCAGGCGGACCGGTACGTGTGGATCGGGATCACCGACGGCGGCCCTGTCCCACCCGTCCAGGGGCACAAGGGCCGCTGCCCGGACGACGAGCATGGACGCGGACTGATCATCGTCGACGCCCTGGCTGTCGCACATGGCACACAACCCCACGCGGGCGGCGCTACGCACTGGGCCTGCCTGGATGCGGAAACCGATGTCGGGGAGCGACGAGCGCATCGATCGTGACTCGCACCTCCTGCACGCAGGCGGCCAGTTGCTGTTCGGGCGGAGGTCGAGATCAATTCAACCCGTCCTATGACGTGCATCACAGCTCCCTGATGCATAGCAGCCGCACGTCCAGGGCCTTTCCAGTTGTACGGGAACGCCACGAACGAAGGGATGCCGATGAATCGGGGTCAGGACTTGGGCTTCGAGGAATTCGTGGCTGCGCGCTGGTCCGTCCTGCTCCACTTCTCCCGGCTTCTCACCGGCGGGAACCAGCATCGGGCCGAGGAACTGCTGCAGGAGGCCCTGTTAAAGCTGTGGTCGGTGTGGCACAAGGTCGCGGAGCAGGCCCCGGAACCGTACGTACGGCGCGTGATGTCGCGTGCGGCGGCCCGTTCAGCCCGGCGACGCTGGTGGGGGGAACGCCCCACGGAGCGACTGCCGGACATCGCATCGGGCGCCGACGACACCGCCGCGGTCGACGAACGCACCCGCCTGGAATCGGCGTTGGCCCTGCTGCCGCCGAGACAACGGGCGGCAGTGGTCCTGCGCTACTTCCAGGACCTGCCGGAACGGCAGGTGGCCGAGGCATTGGGGTGCCCGGTGGGCACCGCCCGTTCCCTGGTGTCACGCGGTGTCGCCCAGTTGCGGATCGCACTGGCCGACACCGTCGGGACCGTGGAACTGGAGGAGACGAGATGAACGACTTCGAAAGGGAATTGACACGCATGATGCGAGACACCCAGCAGGACACCCCGTTCGGACAGGACGACCGGGCGCGCCTCCGCTCTGGAGTACGCAGGCGTCGGCGCGCCCGGGCCGCGTGGATGGCCGCCGGCTCCGCGCTGGCCGTGGCGGTGATCGGGGCGAGCACTCTGGTGCTGTCCGACGCGTTCGCGACGGTTGGGCACTCCTCACCCGCGACTGCTCCCAGCGCACCCAGCACAACGCCCTCGACTGCGCCCAGTCTCATAAGCGTGCTGCGCCACGACATCCCGTCCTCATCCGGGCGTGTGGACGCCGGCACCACGGCGGATTCGTTCATCGTGACCTCTCCTCAGGGGGTCAAGACCTACCTCGGCATCGCGGTGCGCACGTACAACGACGCGATGCTGAAGTTCGACTGGTCCTGCTCGCACGCCCATGCCAAGGACGGCGGCGGCGCGAAGACACTGGGTTGCACCCAGCTGGCCGTCGACGGCGGCAGCGGATGGGAGATCTCCTGGGTTCCTTCCCCCGGGCTGCAGGCCAACTTCGTTGAGTATGCCGCCCCTTACAAAAACGGGTGGGTGTCGGTCGTCGTTGAGAACTGCAACGCACTCCGCTCGTGCGACACCGGGAGCGGTGACGGCGGCCCGGCGATGGCCCCGACCACAGCCAAGCCGCCACTGGGCATGGCGCTGCTGCGGCAGATCGGTCTTGACCCCGACGTGATCAGTACGGCTGCCAAGCCCCTGCCTCCCCGCGGGCCAGGCGTCCCGTCGTCCGCCGCCATGAACTCGGCGGCTCCCGGCAGCGCGGCGCCCACGCCGTCCATCGCGACGCCGAGTGCCACCCTTCCCCCGATGCCCACCGGTGCTGCCCGCGCAGCCGTCCTCGCCGCGATCAGGGACGTCGACGCCCTGCTCACCCATAACGAGACCAAGGCGATCTCCGCCGCGCGCCGGCAGTGCGCGGTGCTCGCCGGCGGAGTCGCGAACCCCGACGCCGCCGCCGCGAGGAACTTCTCCTACGACGGCATCACGCTGGCGCCCACCGACGGGACTCACCTCAACTACGCGCTGCGGCGAACCCTCTGCCCTTAGAGCTGAACCGAATCTCTGCTGCAGCAGGGAGCGAGAGCTGCCGGTGGACCGGGAAGCCATCGGCATCGGGATGCCCAGTGCTGTGCGGGCGGTGTCTGGGCTGCCCATCGCACCGCGGCGAGGCGGCGGACGCCGGGGGGCGGGTGTGTGGCCCGAACCGCTGGCAGAGCCTGGGGGCGGCCTCGACTGCGCTTGATCCGCGTCCGCCGCCTCCTACCACGCCGCGGACCGCACTGGATTGCCGCACGCGACCGTGGTCGTTGTCCAGCTGCACGTGGTGCGGCTCGCGAACAAGATGGTGCTCGGCCGCCGGGGGCCGGACGGTCGCCCCGGAGTGTCGTGCCCGGCGCCGGCTCCTGCGCAACCGTGAGGACCTGACGGACAAGCAGTTCAGTCACCGCCGACGGGCGAGGATCCGAGTGCTGTGGCCACGAAGGCCTCGGCAGCGGCGGTCAGGGGCTGGTCCCTGTGGACGATAAGCAGGTCGTAGGCCACTCGAGGGAGCAGAGGCAGGACCACGGCGCCTCTGCTCTCAGCTTCCCGTGACACTGTCCAGGGCAGGAAGGCCGCGCCGACGCCTTCCAGAATCAGCGGAATGACCGCTTCTCGGTGGGGTGTCTCCACCGCCGTCTGCAACGCGATGCCGCGTTCCTTGGATTCGTCAAGCAGGTTGCGGGCTCGTGTGCCGACGGCGCTGCTGATGAAGGGAACACCTGCGAGCTGCTCCAGGCTGACCGGGCCTTTGCCGCTCAGCGCGTTTCCTGGTGGGAGTACAACGACGATTTCGTTGCTGCCGATGGGATGTGCTCGCAAGTCTGCGGACACGGGGCGGTCCGTCAGCCCTACCTCGCTCGCGGCATTCGCGACCGCTGCCGCCGCGAGAGCGCCATCTTCGGTGGGAAGCATGACGACCGTAACGTCAGGGTACGCGCGACGGAAGTTCCCAACGATCCTGGCCAGGGGCTCGATGCTCAGAGCTGGTGGCGCGCTGACGGTGACGCGGCCGCCCTGGAATCCTCTCAGGGCGATCATGGACTGTCGTGCGTCTTCCATGTCTTTGAGGACGCGCCGCGCGTAGGTGAGCAGGACTGCTCCCGCCTCGGAGAGCACTACCCCTCGGCCGACCCGGTGGAACAAAGGCGCATCGCATTCCCGCTCCAGCCTGCGGATGGCTTCGGACAGTGTCGGCTGGGTCACGTGCAGTCGAGCGGCGGCCTTGGTGAATCCACCGCATTCGACGGCGGCGACGAAGTATTCCAGAGTGCGGACATCCATAGGGTGACCCTATCAGTTTCATCAAAAAAATAGATTGGAATGATCTGTCGTGGCGGTGTTCTATGTCCCAAAGGCTTCAGTTCATTTCGAAGATGCCGAACGGTCGACATAAACTCCAAGACACAGGAGAGGCTTGTGGATTCCACCCCGGTCCTGATCAGAACCAAGGACGATGTCGTCCGGGTGATCAACGAGAGTGCGGACGCGCCGCACAGCCGCATGATCGGCTTCATCGCGCTCGGCGGCTTCTTCCTCGATGCGTATGACTTCACCAGCCTGAGCGCAGGCTCGGTACAGATGAAAGCGGAGTTCGGACTCAGCGCGAGCCAGCTCGGTCTCGTGACCGCCGTCATGGCGTTCGGAGCCATCGTCGGCGCGCTCAGCGGTGGCTACTTCGTGGACCGGTTCGGCCGGCTGCGAATGTTCATCGTGAACCTGTTGCTGTTCGTCTTCGCAACGCTCGGCGCGGCGTTCGCTCCGAACTACCAAACCCTCATTGTTCTCCGCCTGTTGATCGGTATCGGTGTCGGGCTCGATGTGCCGGTGGCCATGGCGTTCCTGGTCGAGTTCATGGCAATGAAGAAGAAGGCGAAGTGGGCGGAGTCCGCAGCGGCCTTGTGGTCGGCGGCGACCGTCTGCGGGCTCCTCGTGGCTCTCGCCCTCAACGCCCTCGGAGCAGGTCACAGCCTCTGGCGCTGGGAGGTCGGTCTCGGTGCTGTGCCGGCTTTGGTGATTCTCCTTCTGCGCTTCAGATACATGGCTGAAAGTCCCATGTGGGCGGCGACCAAGGGGAACCTGGCGGAAGCAGTACAGATTCTCAGTGCAACCTACGCCAGGCCGTTCGAGCTCGCGCCGGACGCGGTGGTCGCGTCACACAAGGAGCAGGACGGCGACCCGTTCCGCCCCTTCGGCCGGCTCTTCACCGGGGAGTTCCGCAAGCGCACCATCTTGATCTGCCTCATCAGTGCGGCGCAGAGCATCCAGTTCTCTTCGGTCGGTTTCTACCTGCCCCTTATCGTCTTCTCGTTCTTCCACAGCAGCTTCACCGTCTCTTTGCTGGCCTCCGTGTTTGCCAACACCTGCGGCTTGTGCGCCGCGCTTCTTGCAGCGAACGTCGCGAACAAGCTGGGGCTGCGCAGGCTGACCATCATCGGGTTCACCGGTGTCGCATCCGTACTCGTGGTACTCGGCCTCGTGGGCCACCTGATACCGCCGGTGCTCGGAGTTGTGCTCCTGGCGTTCTTCATCGGGGCGCACACCTTCGGTCCCGGCTCCACCGCGCAGGCGATGTCAGCCATGTCCTACCCAACCCGGGTCCGCGGCGTTGGGGCCGGGCTCTCCCAGGCCAGTAACCGAACGGGCAGCCTGATAGCGCTTTACGGTGTCCCGGTCCTGCTGTCCGCGTTCGGGCTCTATCACGCCCTGCTCGTCCTGCTGATCGCCCCGGTGATCGGATTGGTCGCACTCGCGGTGATCAAGTGGGAGCCGGTGGGCAACGTTTCCGAGGACGAGCCCGAGTCTGTCTTCGGTCCTCCCGCACGGGCAGCAGCGCCCGCGGTTACGACATCCACTCACTCACTCTGAAGGCAGGTGCAATGCCAGTGAAATCCCGATCCGCCATTCTCCGGCTGATTCAGCCTGACCTACAGGAAGGCGTCCTCGGGCGTGCCGGAAACATGCTCGATGACGTAGCCGCCTATCTCGACTCGGTGGACGTACGAAACCTTGACGGCGCCTTCCCGGCCTTCACGTTCGACCCCGCGGCCGCATCCTCCTACCTGCCCCCGCCGGTGGATCACCCGGCTCTTGAACCGGAGAGTGGTACGGCTCCCGCAGTGGACGTTCAGGACTTGCCCTGGACGCCGCCCACCGATATCGCACGCCTGGTGCGTGCCGGAGAGCTCACAGCCGCAGAGGTGGCCGGGCTGTATGCACGGCGGATCGATGACTGGCAGCCGGAGGTCAACGCCTTCATCGAGGTGACGCTCAACGAGGCTGCCGCTCCCCTGAGCGGACCTCTTGTCGGCGTCCCTGTCGGCCTGACCGACCTGATCGATGTCGCAGGGCTGCCGACGACCGCCGGATCCGCGATGATGCGCGGCCGGATCGCCGGAGCGGACGCGGACTGCTGGAGTGCCCTGTCCAACTCCGGTGCCGTGCTGGCAGGCAAGTTGAACGTGCAGGAGTTCGCAGCCGGCACGACGGGAGAGAACGCCCGGTTCGGCTGGACCCGGAACCCGTGGGACACGACCAGGATGACCGGCGGAGCATGCGGCGGAGCGGGGGCCGCGGTGGCCGCCGGTATGGTGTCGGCGGCGCTCGGCCCGGACCCCGGCGGGTCGATCAGGGTACCGGCAGCCCACTGCGGGGTCGTCGCCCTCAAACCCACCTACGGCGCCATCAGCAGGCGCGGCGTCCTCCCGTTGACCTGGACGCTTGACGCTCTCGGTGTGATGGCGCAGCGTGTGCGCGGAGTCGCCGGCATCGCCGATCAACTGCTGGTCCCGCACACACCGCGCGGCAGGCGTGGCAGGCATGGCAGCTGCGAAAGCGCTGCGCTGGCCGGAGAGCTGGCGGCAGGACTTGATCTGACGTTCGGAATCCCCACCTCATGGCTGGACATGGGGCTCGATCCAGAGGTCCGCGACGCCTTCGAGAAGGCACTGAAGCACCTCATGGACCTCGGCGGAAAAGTGCGCGAGGTGGACGTACCGTACGCGGGGGACATCCTGCGTATGCACCGGGCCATCGCCTTCTCGGAGGCATCGGCGTCCCATGAACCGTTCCTCCTGCATCAGGCAGACGAATACGGAGCCAATATCCGCGACCGGGAGGAGGCCGGGCGAGCGATGCTCGCCGGTGACTACCTCAAGGCATCCCGCATACGTGCCGTGCTGTGCCGAGACTTCTCCGAAGTGTGGCGCGATGTCGACCTCATCCTCACGCCGACGGTCCCGGTCCCTGCGGCACCGATCGGGACCGAGTCGGTGACGACGAGCTCACGAGGTCCGGAGCCCACTCACACCGTTTACACCCGCTACCTTGCCCCCTTCAGCTCACTCGGCCTTCCCAGCCTGTCCGTCCCGTGCGGCGCCACTACGGGCGGCCTTCCGATCGGAATGCAGCTGGCCGGTCCGCCGCATGCTGAAGCTCTGCTCTTCTACGCGGCAGGCGCCTACGAAGCCACCACAACCTGGCACACCCGACACCCGGTACTCCCCCCTCGGCGAAAGGCAGGGTAAACGCATGTACGACATGGCTGTCACCGGCGGATCCGTCGTCACACCCGACGGCGTCATGCAGGCGGACATCGCGGTGAGAGACGGCGTCATCGTGTCCGTCGGTACTCCCGTCGCACTTTCGCAGGTCACGGGGCGCGTCGTCGATGCCACGGGGAAGCTGGTCCTGCCCGGAGTCATTGATGCCCATGTCCACTGCCGGACCTGGACCGATCACGCCGACGCCATCGGCGACTCGCACCGCTCCGCGGCATTCGGCGGCGTCACCACGGCGATCACCCAAATCAGGGCCCCTGCAGACATGGCTCCCTCCGCCGCGATCGAATACTTCATCACGGAGGGCGAGCGGACCTCACCGATCGACTTCGGCTTGCACACCATTCTCCGCCCCGAGCACAACGCGGTCACAGAGGTGCCCAGGGTGATCGCGCTCGGTAGCCCGTCCGTCAAGTTTTTCATGTCCTACAAGGACAACGGGATCATGACTCCCGACGCCACTCTCTTGCGCAATCTCCGCACCGTGGCAGAGAACGGAGGCCTGGCCATGGTGCACGCGGAGGACGGAGAGATCCTCGCAAACCTGATCGGCCACGCACAGGCGACTGGACGTACTCGGCTCGAGGACTTCGCTTGGACGCATCCCGCCTCCGCCGAGGACCTCGGTGTGCACAAGGCACTCGCCTACGCGAAAGCGACCGACTGCGCTCTCTATATCCTGCACATGACAACAGCGGGTGGTGTCAAGCTCCTGCACGACGCGGCCGCGGCCGGCCAGCGCGTGTTCGGGGAGACCTGCCCCAAGTACCTGACCCTGACCAACGATGACCTCCTGCGCCTCGGAGCGCAGGCCAAGGTCGGGCCTCCCCTGCGCAGCGACAGCGACCGCGAGCACCTCTGGGACGCTTTGAAGACAGGAATCCTGTCCGTGGTGGCCAGCGACCACGCTCCCCGTGCGCGGGAGCGGATGGGGCAGGTGGCGGATGTGTTCTCCGAACCCTACGGCGCACCCGGTACGGAGACGATGCTGCCAGTGATGTTCGACGAACTGGTGGTGAGGCGCGGAGGGAGCGTGTCCGTCCTGGCTGAGGTTCTCAGTACCAACCCGGCGCGCATCTACGGCCTCTACCCGAAGAAGGGCGTGATCGCGCCGGGCTCCGACGCGGATTTCGTTCTGGTGGATCCCGGCCGCAGAGAAGTGATCAGCGCGGCAACCCAGCACTCCACGGCCACGTACAGCTTGTATGAGGGCCGAGAGGTGACAGGCTGGCCTGTCCTCTCCACCGTGCGCGGCGAGATTGTGCTCGAGGACGGCGCGCTGCAGCAGCAGCCTGGATTCGGGAAGTACCAGCACCGAAGCCTGCGCGAGCCCACACGATGACGGAACTGTGGGGACTCACCCTGAGCACGCAGGCACGCGGGGTCCGGGAAGGCGCGTTCTCCGCGGAAGAGCTGATGCGTTCCGTGCTGGACCGCATTGCTCAAACCAACTCGCAGGTCAATGCCTTCTGCACCCTGAATGAGCATGCACTCGCAGAGGCTCGTGCGGCAGACAAGGCGCTGGCGGAAGGCACGGCGACCGGGCTTCTGCACGGCGTGCCGTTCTCCGTCAAGGACCTCCTACCAACCGCCGGACTGCGAACCACGCTGGGAAGCACCGCTTACGCGAACTGGATCCCGGACCATGACGATGTGTCAGTGGAGCGGATGCGCACAGCAGGCGCGCTCCTCGTGGGAAAGACGAACACCCGCGAGCTTGGCTACGGCATTGTCACCGACAACGAACTGTTCGGGCCGACCCGCAATCCCCGAAAGCTCGGGTGCACAGCAGGAGGATCCTCAGGCGGCTCAGCTGCGGCAGTGGCCAGCGGCATGGGATCGATCAGTCTTGGCAGTGACGGCGGCGGTTCACTCCGCGTACCCGCTGCCCTCTGCGGAGTCTTCACACTGAAACCCACCTTCGGGGCCGTTCCCCTCTACCCCTCGTGCCGACTACCCACGAAAGCCGGACTTGGCAGCTGGGAGACACTTGAGTCCGTCGGGCCGATCACACGCACCGTCGAGGACGCTGCCCTGGTGTTGGAGACGATCGCGGGATTCGACCAGCGGGACCGGCATTCGATGCCGACCGATCTGCGCGGGCTGCGGGCAGGTCTGGACGACGGCGTGAGTGGGCTGAGAATCGCCTGGAGCCCACGCCTAGGGCAGGCAGACGTCGACCCCGAGTTGCTCGAGCTGACGACACGCGCCGTCAACGCACTCGACCAGGCTGGCCTCGGCTGCGAAATTGCGACCGTTGATCCACCGATCGGAGATCTCCACGAACTACGCAAGGTGTTCGCAACCACCGTCGCCCGCGACTCGGACCTGGCGGGACTGCGCGAGCTAGCTGGGCGTTACAAAGTGTCAGAGGACATACAGGATCTGGTAGGGAGGGACTGGACGGCTGAGGCCTTTGCCTGGGCGGCCATGCGCCGGCAACTGCTCTATGACGTGATCAGGAGCTTCATGACGGACTGGGACCTGCTCATCACGCCTACCACCGCGACGGCCGCCTTTCCGATCGGTCTGCGCGAGCCAGAGCAGACCGTGGCGCATGACTGGTCACCGTTCGCATTCTTGTTCAACCTCACCGGCCAGCCCGCGGCAAGCGTGCCGATCGGGACAACTACGGATGGTCGGCCTGTCGGCCTGCAGATCGTGGGCCGACGTCTGGCGGACGCCACCGTGCTGAGGGCAGCCCGCGCTTTCGAACTTCTGGGTATGAACGGTCCGAACGTCTGAACCGCACCGGGTTCGATGTAGACCGTGACGTGTGAATTTCGAGCCTCGATCCCGGATCAGGAACCGAGCCCGGCTGCCCGCGTCCTGCGGGGTCCGCGGGGTGCGCGGTGTCACCCAGGATCCGGATGCGACGCCTTGCGTGCTCGATGACCGCGAAGACGAACATGATGATTCAAGTGATTGACACGGAGAATACGACACGGAGCAGTCCCGTGTCACTCGCCATTTGAGGCTGATACCCTCTCAAAATGACCACCCATGACAAGGCGCCGGCGGACGAGCATGCCGACCTGTGGCTCACGTCGGCCGAGCTGGCCTCCTGGATATCGGTGGTCCGCCTGATCACCCGGCTTCCCTGGGCCATCGACGCGCAGCTGCAGCGCGACGCCGAGCTGAGCATGGTCGAGTACATGGCCCTGGCGATGCTGTCCGAGGCTCCCGAGTGGACCTTGCGCATGAGTGCGCTGGCCGAGCACACCAGCACATCGCTGTCCCGGTTGTCGCACATGGTGAAGCGCCTGGAGAGTCGTGGCTACGTCCGGCGCGAACCGGACCCCAGTGACGGGCGCTTCACCAATGCCACCCTCCTGCCCGCCGGCATGAGCAAGCTGGAATCGGCAGCGCCCGGTCACGTGGCCCACGTCCGACATCTCGTCGTGGAGAACCTGTCCGGCGAGCGCCTGCGCCGACTCGGCCAGGACGCCGAGCGCATCCTGCAGCGCATCGACTCACCCGCGCGCTGACTGCCGACGGGACCTTCGCCGACGAGTCCATCACGCTCACCTACCGCGGCGCGGACGAGCTGGGCAAGACGGTCGAGGTCTACGCGAAGGCGTTCCCCGACATGCACCGTGAGCTCGGCCAGTTCTACCTGACCGACAACATGGTCATCGTGCAGCTGCGCCTGCAGGGCACCCACCTCGGCCCGCTCGAGCTGCCCTCGGGCACCGTCCCGCCGACCGGCAAGCGCATGGATGCCCCGTGCTGCGACGTGTTCGAGCTGGTCGACGGCAAGATCAAGCGCTCTGGCCTGAACCCGAGCATCAACTTGAGCCTTCAAGTCAATAGGTCTATGCTTTGACTTGAAGGCTCAACCTAAAGGAGGTCGTCATGACCACCGCAACGCCAGAGCCGGGCCAGTACGCCATCGACGTCCCCCGCTCCCAGATCACCTTCACCACCAGGCATCTCTTCGGGCTGGGCACGGTCCACGGCAGCTTCAGACTGCGCGGCGGCACCGTCTCCCTCGCCCAGCCGCTGACGGGATCGCGGGTGGACGCCGTCGCCGACGCGACCAGCTTCGACACCGGCAATCGGAACCGGGACCGTCAGGTCCACTCCACGACCCTGCTGGACACCGCCACCTACCCGGACATCGCCTTCACATCGACCGGCGCGGAGCTGAACCAGGCCGGCGCCTGGTCCCTCCAGGGCCTGCTGACCGCCCACGGTGTCCGCACACCCCCCACCTTCACCGTGGCGCAGGCCCAGGTCGACGGGGACGAGATCGCCGTGGAGGCCACCGCGACCGTGGACCGCTACGCCCACGGCGTCACCAGGCTCAAGGGCATGGCGGCGCGGCACCTGCAGCTGACCGCGACCATCCGAGCCCGCCGCGCCACCGGCAGCCCTGCCTCGCAGGACTGACACGCAAGGAGCTCACCTCATGAACACCCTCAAGATCGCCGTGATCCTCGGCAGCACCCGCCCCGGCCGCAACGGGAAGGCCGTCGCAGACTGGGTGATCGACCGCGCGGGCGCCCGCACCGGCGCCGAGTACGAGCTGATCGACCTCGCCGACTGGCCCCTGCCCCACATGGACGAGCCCCTGCCGCCGTCCATGGGCCAGTACCAGGGAGAGCACACCCAGACATGGGCCGCGAAGGTCGCCGAGTTCGACGGATACGTCTTCGTCACCCCCGAGTACAACCACTCCATCCCCGGGGTACTGAAGAACGCGATCGACTTCGCCTACGCCGAGTGGAACAACAAGGCCGCCGCCTTTGTCTCCTACGGCACCGTCGGCGGCGTGCGCGCCGTCGAGCACCTGCGCACCATCGCGAGCGCGCTCCAACTCGCCCACGTCAACCAGCAGCTGTGTTTCTCGCTGTTCTCGGACTTCGAGAATCTCTCCCTCTTCAAGCCCCGGGAGCGCCACGACGCCGCGGCGACCAACCTGTTCGACCAGTTGGAGGCCTGGTCGACGGCCATGAAGACCCTGCGCAGCTGAAGCCTTGGCATCGGGTCGCCGCTGCCGCGGTGTGACCAGGAGGAGTCACATGACAGAGAACGCCGGCTCCACCCAGCTCGAGCCGTGGGCCACGCACCAAGGCCGCGTCGCCGTCGTCACGGGCGCAGCGCGCGGCCTCGGCGCCGCCATCGCCCGCGGACTGGCGCGCCGGGGCGCCACCGTCGCCGCGGTCGACCTGTCGGCTCCCGAGCAGACTCAGCGCGAGATCGAGGAAGCCGGCGGCAGGTGCGTCCCGTTGATCGCCGACGTCTCCGACCCGGCCGCGGTCCGCGCTCTGCACGAAGCGGTGCAGGCCGCTTGCGGCCCGACCGACATCCTGGTCAACAACGCCGGGATCGCCGGCATGGCGCCGCTCGCGGACGTCGACTTCGCGCACTGGCGCCGCGTGCTGTCCACCAACCTCGACTCCCAGTTCCTCATGTCCACGGCCTTCGCCGCGGACATGCGTCAGCGCGGCTGGGGACGGATCGTCAACATGAGCTCCTCGGCGATCTACACCAACACCACCGACATGACGCCGTACCTCGCCAGCAAGGCGGGCATCCTCGGACTCACCAGCGGCCTGGCCAACGACCTGGCCCCCTTCGGCATCACGGTCAACGCCGCCTCACCGGCGTTCACCCGCACCCCACTGATCGACGAAACCGTCGCCGACGGGGCCATGCCTGCCGACATCGATGCCCTGCTCGCCGGCGAGCAGGCGATCAAACGCCGGGCCACGCCCGAGGACATCGTCGGCACCGTGTTGTTCCTCACCGGCGAGGACTCCGCGTTCGTCACCGCGAAGTTCATCGCCGCCGACGGCGGCTACACCCGCAACTACTGACCCCGCCTCGCCCACGAGCACCCCGACGCCGCTCTGCGAAGCACGTCCGGGCCCTGAACAGAACCGTGCACGACCAGCCCGAACAACCCTGTTGCGAAAGGCAGTTGAGACCATGTCCGTGCTCGATTCCCCGACGAACCGGCGTACCTTCCTGGCGCGGTCCGCGAAGGTCGCGACTGCTCCGGCGATAGCCGCGCTCGCAGGCGGCGTCCTCGCCGCGCCGGCCTCCGCCGACGCCACCGACCTGCCGGACTACGCCCCGATACCGCCCTCGGCGCTCGGCCCCGCGGTCAACGCCCAGGGCTACTATGTCGGCCGAATAGAACGGAACCTGTACTGGGTCACCGACGGCACCTACCAGGCGGCGTTCCTGACCACAAAGGAAGGCGTCGTGCTGTTCGACGCGCCCCCGACGATCGGGCACAACCTGCAGCGCGCCATCGACGAGATCGCGAGCGCCAACGGCCTGCCCAACAAGGTCACCCATCTGGTGTACTCGCACCACCACGCCGACCACCTCGGGGGCTCGTCCCTGTTCGGCCGCGACGTCGAACGGATCGGCCACGCCGAGACGCGCCGACTGCTGCTGCGCGACAACGACCCGGCCCGCCCGGCGCCGGACGTCACCTTCGAGGACCGCAAGACGCTGCACATCGGCGGGGAGCGCATCGAACTGGCCTACCAGGGCACCAACCACACCCCGGACAACATCTACATCCACTTCCCCGACCACGACACGCTGATGCTGGTCGACATCAACCTGCCCGGCTGGGTGCCGTTCCACAGCTTCAACCTGAACGAGGACGTCCCCGGATCCATCGCCGTCCCGGCCAAGGCCCTGGCCTACCCGTGGACGCACCATGTCGGCGGACATATGGGCCGGCTCGGCAGCCGCGACGACATGGCCACCTACCAGAGCTATGTCAACGACATCGTCGACAACGTCAAGACCGCGATGGCCACCGTCGACCCGACCCCGTTCTTCGCGAAGTACGGCGACAACACCTGGGCGGCGGTCAAGACCTACCAGGACGCGATCGCCGACTACGCCGCCGCCCCGGTCATCAGGAAGTACACCGGCGTCCTCGCCGCCGCCGACGTCTACACCACCAGCACCGCCTTCGTCATCCTCGAATCCATCCGCCTCGACCTCGGCTACGGCTCCCAGGTCCACCCCTGACCCGGCAGGTCAGCCGACTCGCCCGGATCCAGGCCCACGCCGGCGGATCCGGGCCGACGACGGCTCCTAGGAGGGTGGAGTGATCACGTCCGGGGCGGCGGCGGCTGCCGCCCACCACGCGGGGGCGCACGCCACGGCCGCGTCGACAAGGTCCTCCTTGGTGACGTCCGGATCGCTGAGCCACGCCTTGATGGCTCCGGCGAAACCGTGTGCCAGGAACTGGGCGATCACCTGGTGGCTGACGTCGGGAAGCCCACGACCGGCGACGCGTGCCAGGAAGGAGAGAGCGTAGTCGTTGAAGTGACGCACCATCGCGTCGTAGACACCGCGGTCCGCAGGATCGCCGAGGGCGTTCCGGTAAACGGGCCCGAACCGCTCGACGTGGTCCGCCACCTCCGAGATGGCCAGCCGCAGCAGCTTCGGGCCCGGGTACCCCTCGGCTCGGCGCCGGTCCTCCAGCCGGTGCCCGGTCTCCAGGTCGGCGTAGAGGGCCTCGATGAGCGGATCCAACGGGGTGCTGTAGCGGTTGTAGAAGGTCGCCCGGGTGACCCCCGCACGCTCGGCCAACTCGGCGACGGTGATCTGGGAGACGGGCCGCTGCGAGGCGAGCTCAACGACGGCCTGCCGCAGAGCGCCGGTGGTCCTCGTGACGCGCGGATCGGTTCGATCGCTCACAGAACGGCCCTCCAGATCCTTCAGTCCGGTTGCGGGAGTCCGCGACCAGTGCTCTTATACATATGTCAAATAGTTTCACGAAGGGGATCGCCATGTCCTCCCACACCTCGATCTCACCTCAGCAGGCCGCCGACCGGCTGGCCATCCGCGAGCTGATCGACGCCTACGCGCACTGCGCCGACCGTCGGGACGCCAAGGGCCAGATGGCCCTGTTCACCGAGGACACCCGCCTCCTGGTCTACATGGACGCCACCGCGACCGCGCCGACTCAGGAACTGCACGGACGCGAGGCCCTCGCCCCGGTGTTCGACAACCTGAACACCTACAAGGCCACCACCCACTTCAACGGCCAGAGCACCGTTTCGCTCGACGGCGACCAGGCGAGCGGCGAGAGCTACTGCCTGGCCCACCACATCTCATACGGCACGGACGCCGAGCGCACGATCATGATCGCGTCCATCCGCTATCTCGACGAATTCGTCAAGCAGGACGGCGAGTGGTACTTCGCCGAGCGCCGCCTGATGGTCGACTGGACCGAGACCCGGCCCTGCGCGACCTGATCACGCCGGTCCGCCGCCCCGAACGGTAGGAGCGTCACCGGATGACGGACGAAGGCGCCCCCGCCGTAACCGGCGAGCCGACGTTCTGGAGGCGGATGCGGCGACAGCTGTGGCAGCCGCCGCGCAGCCACGGCGAGCAGCCGCGCGAGCGCGTCGTCGGCCCGCTGGAGCTCTTCTACGATCTGGTGGTAGTCGTCCTTGTCGCGCAGGCGGCCCACCATCTTGCGGGGAAGCTCACCTGGCGCGGCCTCGGCGAGTACGCAGCGGTGTTCGGGCTGGTGTGGATTGCCTGGGTCAACGGGAGTCTCCACCACGAGCTGCACGGTCACGACGACGCCCGGGCCCGGAGCACCTTCCTGCTCCAGATCCTGGTCCTCGTCCCTCTGGGAGCCTTCATCCCCGAGGCGGGCGGCGCGCGGGGCGCGGCCTTCGCCGTCACGGCGGGGATCCTGTTCGCGGTCCTGGCGGTGCTGTGGATGCTGGCCTCCCGCGGCGACCGGCCCGAGTACCGCCGCTCCAGCAGACGCTTCGTCGCCGGAACCGTCTTCTGTGCCGTCATCCTCGGCACGAGCGCGCTGCTCCCCGCCGTTTCCCGGGTATGGATGTGGGGGCTGCTCGACATCGCCTACCTGGTCGGCTTCGGAGCAGTGATCCTCGGAGCGGCGCCGGGCGCGGCTGCCACGTTCACCATTACCGACGCCCTGATCGAGCGGTTCGGGCTGCTCATCATCATCGTGCTCGGGGAGACCGTCACCGGCGTGGTCAGCGGGCTCGCGGCCGAGCCGCTCAGCGTGCTCGCCGTCGCTGTCGCGCTGATCGCCGTGGTGGTCGGATTCGGCGCCTGGTGGACCTACTTCGACTTCGCCGGCCACCGCGAGCCGCGGCAGGCGCCGGTGGCCACCGTGCAGTGGATGCTCACCCACCTGCCGCTGACGGCGGCGGTGGCCGCTATGGGCGCGGCGATGGTCAGCCTCGTCGAGCACGCCCACGCGGCACGCACCGCCACTGCCACGTCTTGGGTGCTCTGCGGCGGCGCGGCGGTCGTGCTGTCCAGCACCATGCTCGTGGCCGCCAGCCTCGAAGCCTGGCGCAGCAAACGCGAGCTGTACCGCCCGCTGTCCCGGACGTGTGCGGGGGCGGCCGTCGCCTGCCTCGGGCTGGGCGCGGCACGCCCGGCGCCGCTCGTGCTCGGCCTCGTCCTCGTCGCACTCTTCGGCATCCCCTGGTGGCTTGCCGTCGCCTACCGCCTCCGCCACGAGGAGACGCTCCCACAGGAGTCGGCCGGCTAGGTTCCTGTGGGCGCTCGCAGCGTGGGCGGGTTCGTCAGCGCTGCAGGTGGGCGGTGAGGAAGTCGGTGACGTCGCGGCGGATGCGCACGGCCTCGGGCAGGTCACGCGCCGCGTCGCCGTTTCGGGAGGAGCTTTGTCTGTCCACAGCGGACAACACAAGGCAAAGGCAAGGAGGTTACCCACTCCTTGCCACTCTCAACATATAGCGCACCGGGGGGCTTGCGGCAAGGCCCGGGTCGTGCCACAGAATGGTCGGCCAAGGCCAGAACCTGCGGAAATGACAGATTCGCGACGTGCGTGTGCTGTTGTCGGCGTATGGGTTGCGCGGGAACGTCGAACCGCCGGTGGGACTCGCGGTTCGGCTGCGCGGCCTCGGCGCGGACTCGGCGCGGAGGCACGGGTATGCGTGCCACCCGACTGCGCGGAGCGGCTGGCCGGAATCCACTCTCGTTGAATGGGCGTATAGATGATTGACGTGATCGTGGTCGGCGGCGGACCGACCGGTTTGATGCTGGCCGGCGAGTTGCGGCTGCACGGCGTGCACGTGGTCGTGCTGGAGAAGCTGGCCGAGCCGACCAGCGAGTCCCGTGGGCGCGGCCTGCACGCGCGCAGCGTCGAGATGATGGACCAGCGCGGCCTGCTGGACCGATTCCTCGCGGTCAGTGAGAAGTTCCAGGTCGGCGGTTTCTTCGGCGGCATCCTCAAGGCGTGGCCGGAACGGTTGGACACGGCGCACCCGTACGGCCTCTCCACTCTGCAGCCGGTCACCGAGCGGCTGCTCAACGAACATGCTGTCGAACTCGGTGCCGAGCTCCGGCGCGGCTGCCACGTGGTCGGGCTCAGCCAGGACGAGGACGGGGTCACTGTCGAGCTGGCGGACGGCACGCATCTGCGCTCGCGCTACCTCGTCGGGTGCGACGGAGGCCGCAGTGTGGTGCGCAAGGAGCTCGGCGTCGGTTTCCCCGGCGAGCCCGCCAAGGTCGAGACGCTGCTGGGCGATATGGAGATGACCGAGGATCCGGCGACGGTTGCCGCTGTCGTCGAGGAAGTCCGCAAGACCCAACTGCGGTTCGGCACCATCCCCAACGGGGACGGGACGTACCGCGTCATCGTGCCCGCCGACGGAGTGGCCGAGGACCGTACGACCGCGCCGACCCTCGAGGAGTTCAGGCGGCAGCTGCGGGCGGTCGCAGGCACCGACTTCGGCGTGCACTCGCCGCGCTGGCTGTCCCGGTTCGGCGACGCCACCCGGCAGGCCGAGCGCTACCGGGTCGGCCGGGTGCTGCTGGCCGGCGACGCGGCGCACATCCACCCGCCGACCGGCGGGCAGGGGCTCAACCTCGGCGTGCAGGACGCGTTCAATCTGGGCTGGAAGCTGGCCGCCGCGGTCAACGGCTGGGCACCGGACGGGCTGCTGGACAGCTACCACGCCGAACGGCACCCGGTGGGCGCGCGCGTGCTGGACAACACCCGCGCGCAGATCACGCTGCTGGGGACCGATCCGGGTGCGACCGCGCTGCGGGAGCTGTTCTCGAAGCTGATGGACTTCGAGGAGGCGAACCGGTACGTCACGGAGATGATCACCGCGGTCGGGATCCGCTACGACTTCGGCGAGGGCCACGAACTGCTCGGCCGGCGGTTGCGGGACGTGAAGCTGAAGCAGGGTCGCCTCTACGAGCGGATGCACGGCGGCCGCGGGCTGCTGCTCGACCAGACCGGCCGGCTTTCGGTGGCAGGGTGGGCGGATCGCGTCGACCACGTCGTCGACGTCAGCGAGGAACTGGACGTGCCGGCGGTGTTGCTGCGGCCGGACGGCCACGTGGCGTGGGCCGGTGAAGATCAGCAGGATCTGCTCAGCCAGCTGCCCAGGTGGTTCGGCGCTGCCGTCAGCTGAGCGACCACTTCGCCACCCTGCTCTCTCTCGCCCTCGACCTGCCCCGTGGCCTCGGCGTTCTCCTCAACTGGCGACCCGGACGGCGGGTTCTTCAGTGCAGGGCACGTCCTGGTCTACGGGTTGGGCGCAGCGCGGATCGTGCGGCGTTGTAGCCGCACATGCCGTGTACGCCGGCCCCGGGGGGTGTGGCCGCGGAGCACAGGTAGACGCCTGGAATGCCCGTTGCATAGGGGTTGAGGGCCAGGCGTGGTCGCATGAGCACCTGGCGAGCCGTGTTGGCTCCGGTGATGATGTCGCCGCCGACGTAGTTCGGGTTGTCCTGGGCGAACTGGCTGGGAGAGCGGATGGCGCTGGCCACGATCCGTTCCCGCGTCCCGGGGGCGAACCGTTCGAGTTGGTTGAGCACTGCCTGGGTGGCGTCCCCGTCGTATCCGTGGGGGACATGGGCGTAGGCCCAAAGGGGATGGACGTTACCGTTCGAGCGACTGGGATCGGCGAGGTACTGCTGCGCGACCAGAACGAACGGCCGGTCGGGCATGCGGCCGACGTTGATGTCGCGCTCGGTGCGTGTGATCTCTTCCAGGGTGCCCCCCAGGTGTACGGTTCCGGCCTGTCGGCACGCCTCGTTGGTCCACGGCACCCCTTCCTCGATGGCCAGATCGACCTTGAAGGCTGCGGGGCCATGTCGCCAGCGTGAGTAGGCGCGTCGCACCTGCCTGGGCAGGCGGGTCCCACAGATCGCGACCGCGGCGCTCGGGGTGACGTCGAGCATGACGACCTCTGCAGCAGGTAGTTGGGCGAGGGAACCCACCTGCACCCCGGTCTCGATGGTGCCTCCGAGGTCGGTCAGCACCCGGGCGAGAGCCCGGGTGATCATCGCGGATCCGCCGCGTGCGACCGGCCAACCGTACCGGTGGCCGGCTGCGATCAGCATCAGCCCCAGCGCCCCGGTGACGGGTCGCTCCAGTGGATGGAAGGCATGCGCCGCCGCCCCCGCGAACAGCGCCCGGGCCCGGTCTGTGTGCCAGCGGCGGGCGACGGAGGTCGCGGGTCGCATCGCCTGGAGCCCGAATTCGGCCAGACGCAGCGGATGCTGAGGCACGTGGAGCATGGGCCGCAGCAAGTCGTCGGTCAGCGCGTCGAAGCCAGAGGCCAGTGGGGAGAACAGACGCGACCAGGCCGAGCCGTCCGTGCCCAGTCCCGCAGCCGTGGCCTCGACCGAGCGGACCATCACCCCTGCGTCGCCGTCGTCCAGCGGATGCGCGAGGTCGATCCGGGGCCAGAGCCATTCCACGCCGTAACGCTCCAGCGGCAGTGCACGCAGGAACGGGGATCCCACTCCCATCGGATGCACAGCGGAGCAGTGGTCGTGCAGAACACCGGGTACCGTCAGTTCGCTGGTCCTGGTGCCGCCTCCGATCTCGTCGCCGGCTTCCAGGACAGTGACCCGCATCCCCTGCTGGGCCAGGGCGACGGCTGCGGACAGCCCATTGGGGCCGGCCCCGACCACGATCGCTTCACTCATGGGTCAAGTTTCCTGCCCCCAGCGTGATGCCCGCGTCGGGCGAGGAGTTCCTGTGGTCGAGCCACCACCTGTAGGAGCGCAGATAGTCGGCGGTGGGTGAGCCCAAGCCGGTGGCGTTGTCGTAGCCGTGGCCCGCGTGGAGGCCGTAGTCCTGGCCCAGGGCGAAGAGCAGAACCTGGGGGGCGCCGCTGGCGTCCGGTCCCAGATCGAGGATGTCGGACAGTAGGGCGCCACCAACCACCTTGGGGTGGTCCAACACGTCATGAAAGACGCCGAAGGCGTTGCGCAGGTAGAGGTCCGGGTTGGCGAACCCGATCGGATGACCCGCGGCCTGCTGGGCATCGGCCTGGATTCCGGCGAAGGCGGGGGCGGAAACGGACGTTCCCCCGTAGCCGACCTCACGGTAGCTGCCGCCCGACGTGAATCCGACCAGAGTCGACAGGGCGGCGTCGCCGTCCATCGCGACGTCCGGGGTGACCCGCCGGGCGATACTGCTCCGAGCGCCCGTCAGCAGGGAGTGGGACAAGGAGGACGGAACGGTGCCCCACTGGTACCAGGGTTGGTCGAAGTCCTCACTGGTGCCGCCACCACCGCCGAAGTAGAAGGCACCGGGGAAGGGTTGCCAGGCGGTCGCGTCGGCGGAGAGAACCGACAGGCGATCGCCTGCGCTGGTCTCCCAGGCGGCGCCGCCGTCCTTGCCGAGGGCGAGCGCAGTTGCGCCGACGGAGGTGACCCAGGGGGATGAGCTGGGGTAGTCCGCCTGTGCGCGAGTGGTGGCGCGGTCGCAGTTCACGCCGGTCAGCGCGGCGCCGGGGGAACTGTCACCGCAGTCGCCCGCGGCGACGTAGATGCCTATGCCTTCCGCGACACCTTCTTCAAACAGCAACTCCCATGCGTTCACGATGCCGGGGGTGAGGTAGGCCGGATCAGCGTGCATGATCTCGTCCCAGGAGTTGGAGACAACGTCCGCTCGGCGACTGTCGATGATGGACGCCTCGGCGTCCATCAGATCGTCGTTGAGGCAGGAGTTCGCGCCGACATACAGGACGTTCGCACCAGGCGCGAGGCCGTGAGCCATCTCCACATCGAGGGATTCCTCGCCTGCCCAGCTTCCTGGGGGTGCGCAGGCAGGGCTGACGTGCCACTGCTGGGGTGTGACGTGCTCGGCGTACTGACCCGCTCGAAAGGGTTGGTCGCCGTGACGGGCGGCGAAGTGGTCCGCGTCCGCGAGCATCGTCGGGGAGCCGTAGGCGTCGACGATGGCGATGGTGACGCCTCTCCCGGACAGGCCCGAGCCGGTCACGCCATAGGCCCGGCGAAGTTGGGAGGGGATGTACGGGCAGGGGGTGTAGGGCGTCGTGGCGGTGTAGGCAGTGGGGAAGCCGGTGGCTACCTGCTGTCCGTAGGAGGGCGAGCAGACGCTCTGGGTGCCGGTCCACTGCGTGCCTGTCCCCTGTGTGCCGGTCCTCTGCGTGCTCCTCGCCGCGGTGCTGGGACCACCGGCGGGACGGGCTGCGGCGGGGGCGGAGATCCCGGAGACGGCGAGCACGGTGGGCGCGAGGTCGGCGGGGACGGTCAGGTCGCCGTCGGGGGCCTGCTGGACGCCCTGGGGGGTGGCGTAGCGATGCAGTGAGGTGTGAAAGGCGGTGCGGATCGCGGCGGCGGTGCCGGCGACGGCCAGGTAGTGGGCAGTATGTGCGGTGACGGACAGCCCGGTACCGGTGAGCCATTGGGCGAGGCGGCTCGTCTGCTGCGGGTCGGCCCCGAAGCGTGACTGGAACTGCCCCGGAGACAGGAACTGGCCGTGGCGGCTGCTGTTGGGGTCGGAGACCGCCGCGTCGAACGCGGCCAAGGCGGCGGGAGCACGGCTGGCGAGATAGATCCGAGCGGTCACGGTACTTTGGTCGGGTACCGCGCCTCGGTCGGCCGTCGGTTTCGCGAAGTCCGGCCTGGAGCCGAGGACGGCCGAGCGCCCGGGCACGGGATCGGCGTGGGCAGGTGCGACCAGAGCCACCGCCAGCAGGCCGATCACCACGGGTACGGCGGCGGCCGCTTGCCGGGCGGTCAACCGGTACTGCCTTGGACCTCTGGGCATGACCATTCCCCCTGGGTGACGTGGTTCCTGTGCCACTCGTGTGGCAACGAAAGTTGAGTGATCCTCAGACAGTGATGCGTCGACCGCGCCGCAGGCCTCCGTCGATTCCGATGAAACGCAACTCCAGGCCCTGGCCCTCGCGTTCGGCGTGCAGGTGCAGGTGAGGTTCGGTGGAGCGGCCGGAGTTCCCTACCTCACCCAGGACTTGACCCGTGCGCACCTGCTCACCGGTGCGCACGCGCACGCTGCCCGGACGGAGGTGGGCCAGGTGGACCACTTCATGACCGGTGTCGATGCTGACGTGATTGCCGTACGGCGGTGCGGCCCACGGGCGGCCCGGAACCTGATCCTGCAGGCCGTCCAACGCCCGCACCACGGTGCCGTCACACGGCGCCAGCACGGGCACTCCGTAGGCCGCGAAGTCCGTGACCTCCCGAGGCGAGAGTCCCGAGGCCCGGCCTCCGGTCGCTCCGAGGGCCACCAGGTCGAGCGCGCCGCGCTGTGCCGCGACACGTACATGGTGGTTCAGTCCAGGACCGCCGCCTTGAACCACGTACCAGGTTCCCTGCCCGAACGGCATCGCCAGAGGACGTGAGATCTGCGATGCCAGCTGGTACCCGCGCCCGCGCAGCAGCGTGACGACCAGAAATCCGAGCACCGACAGCGTGCCCACGGTCCAGGAGTCGAGGTTTCCCGCGGGCAGGCCCGGGAGTCGGACCACCGACAGCAGACTTGCTGCCGCCGCTACAACCACAACTCGCTGCACGGCTCGGGGGAGCTTCCACTTCGCGGGAACGTCGAAGCCCTGGAACAACACGACGAGAATGCTCAGGAATCCCGCGGCGAAGATCCACTCCGCGACGGACCCGGCCTGCCAGCAGGCGACACAGCTCAGGGCCCACAGGATGAGCCAGCCGCACCAGAACAGCGCGGCAAAGCGGCCCTGATGCAGGCGCGGTGCCCGCCGCCGGCCACCGATGACCAGCCCGGACAGCCGACCGTCCACACTGCGGACCGCCCACGCCGACGCCTGTCCTCTGGTGCCGCGGATCTCCAGACCCTCGTGCCCCTCGACCACTGCCACGAACGGACCGATGCGGCGCCACGTCGCCGTCAGAACGGCGTCCAACGCACGCTCGCCCACTCCGTCGACCAAGCCGGGCGCCAGCGCCCGACGCTCATGTGCGGGAGCGCTCAGGAACGCGGTCAACGTCTCCACGACTGTCCCGGTGCCCGGTTGCGCCCCGAAGTCGGGCGAGGATGTCAGGTCTGGCATCGGTAGGTGCTCCCGTTGATGAGGAGAATCGTGCAGCGGAACGGCCGGAGACGACGGGTTTGAACCAGCGCCGCAGCGTCGGGACTGTTCACGCACGTGTCTCTTCTCGCAGGTCCAACGGCGGGGCCACGCTTCCCGACGGCAGCGCGGGTGCTCGCTGTGGACGTCTGGTCAAGCGCTTGCGCAGCGGAGCGACCTGTATCCACAGCGAGCGGTAGTCCTCGTCGCGCATCGCCGTACAGTCTGCCCCGATCATGATCAGACCGAAGCACACCAGCCCCATGAACGCCATGATCCCCAGATGCAGCCCCTCCAAGGAGAGCGTCTGCGCCTTACGGATCCAGGCCTTACTGCTGAGAATCGCAAAGGGGAACGCGAGTTCGATGAAAATCGTCACATAGGACACCGCAGTCCCGATGAACGGGTTCCCCATCAGGTGCGCATAGGTCGTCGACATGGCGAATCCGTTGATCCGGCTGACGTAGTACATGGCCACGCCCTGCTGCCACACCTGCCCGGCGATCTTCCAATAGCCGGACGCCAAATACACGATGGCGACCTGAAACACGATCAGGTAGGCGCCCAGGTTGTGCAGGGCGGTGCCGAACGTCGGCCCCGGTACCTGGCGCAGCGCGGCGCGGCGTGCTTTTGCCCCAGGTGCGAAGTACCCGTTGGAGACCGTCAGCAGCATGAAGAGGATGAGGATCTGGGCCAGGTTGTCGCCGCCCTCAAGGATGTCCTGGTTCCTGTTGTGGAGTGACCACATCAAGACCGCCTGCACCAGCGTCAGGATCCGGCCACCGAAGACCATGAACAGGGCGGATGCGACGATCGTCAGATGGAACAGCAGTTCGAACCACGCCTCGGAGTTGCTGACGAAATACAGCGAGAAGCCCCAGCGCGGCAGGGCCGAGGACGCAGCCTGTGGAGAGTCGTAGGAATGCGGCCCCCAGAAGAACTGGCGGTGTCCGTAGTCGGAGAGGCAATACAGGATTGTCGCAAATCCGATGATGATGCGCAGGAGCGCGATCCCTATGAGTCTCCGCTCCTGGCAGGACACGGCGAGGATGAGCCTGTCGACCCTGCGCGAAGCGGCAGCAGAAAACGTGCGAAATTTCTCCATCAGTCGGCCACCCCGGAAACATAGGGCATCCAAGCCGTCTGCAGCACACCCTGGACCGGCTGCTTCGGAGCAGGATGCATATCCCGCTCCGAGAAAGGCGTGATGGGCCGCTTGTCGAATGTCGCCCGGACCGCGATGATCTGCGCATCCGGATACATCGTGCCGGCTCGGATGGAGAGGAAGCGTTGTAGCTCGACGAATTCGGCGGCGTAACGCCTCGAGAGCGCATCCTCCAACGCAGGCTGCTGAGCCTTCGGCGCCTTGAGTGCGTCATTCAGCCCGTTCGCGTAATTCGTAAAGCTTTCCTGAAGGGCCAGGAGTACACCAGGCAACTTGGTCGGCATCACTCGGTTGCTCCGCGGCATCCGATCGATCGGCTCTTCGATATCCACCGGGATCGTCGTCGTTTCTCCTTCCGAATTACCCGCCTTCAGCTTCACGTCCATCATCAGAATGTCATTGACGGTCGAGGGCGCCGGGGCGAAGAGCATCCAGTCCTGTCCGAAATACGGGTTGATCACGGCGTTCACCGGGGTCGCCAGGCGGGTCTTCGCCGGCGACGCGGGAGCGTTGTACACCAGGCAAGCCAAGGTGTAGAGCACGACCGGGACAAGGGACAGCAGGACCGAGGCCCTGAGTCGAACCGAGACTGGTGAGCGCCCCCCGGCGGAAGGAGACGGGACCATCCCGCCGCCGGGGGGCTCATTCACCACAAGTGGCGAACCCACAGTTGTCATCTCAGACGGTCAGTGGGCCGCATCGAACTGCGTGTCGGCGTTCGTGGTGCGCGGCGCCAGGGCTCCGTTGGTGATCGGGACCCCGCTGCTGCTCGACGACGACTCGCTGCTGCTGGACGACGACGCGGCGGCCACCGTGGTGGCGGCCTCCCACGCGGCAGCCCCCGCCTTCGCGGTGAAGCCGGCCACGAAGGCCCCACCCGCGACGGCAGCGGCCTTCTTCGCCCAGTCGCCCAGGAACTGCGGCTGGGCCCCGTGTGCGAGCAGCGTCGCCGAGGCGGGGGCCGTCTTCGGCAGGGTCGCCGCAGACGCGCTGGAGCCGGCCATCGAGATGGTCGCTCCGGCAGCCAACGGGACGACGACCGCTGCGGCAACAATACGCTTGAGCTTCATTCTCGTCCTTTCGCTTGATTCTCCGAATATGCACCGAGCTTCGCCGGCCAATCCACGCAACAGGGACAGGGACGTGATCGTCCCAGGAAATCCCTGCTGCTCGCCCAATATCGCCGATCAGCATCCGCCCAGGATCAGGGAATGGGACCGGTTGGAAATTTGGGCGGCATGGCCTGCACGCGAAGCCTCCTCGCGGCCATTCAGTCCGAACTGCCTCGACAGCATCGGTCAACTCACTCTCAACCGATGCTCGCCGAGGAGGGACGACCGGGAGGAAGAATCTCACGAGTTCCTGGAGTCGGGTGACGTACTACTCCTTCCCCCGTGAAGGTTGCATCTGGGACCCGGCTCACCCAAGCCGAGCCCCTCCGCAGGCATGACATTAACAAGGCGCCACAGTCGAATGCAACATGACCGGACTCGAAGAAATCGCCGTCGAATCCTCAAGCAATCCTCAAATCCACCCCTGCGCCGTACACGCCGGAAGTGCGCGGCCGACGCCATTGCTCCTGCTCAAGCCTTGTGACGCCAGTGATGACTGAGGCCGGTGAAGCGGATAACAGTCGTCCGATTCAATGGATCGGAAAGATCATGTTCCACTTCTCCCTGAAAGTTTATGACTTCTTGATACGTGTGCGTATTTCCTGACGCGTCAGAGCTGTACCGATCAACTACCAGCAGCTCGAGTAGCCGGGAGCTGAAACCGGACAGCCCGACAGCCCGACAGCCCGACGGGCCGACCAAGACGTCGCCGTGGCCGGGCCACTCGTGCTCTACCGGCTCGCGGGACTGATGTGAACGACGCGACGCCGGTAAGCAGGCGCTCGTCGCCTCGCACCTGCTCCAGCCGGTCAGCTCTCCGGCGGGTCGAGGTCCGCCAGGGTGTTCCAGAACATCAGTTCATAGCTCTGCAGAAGGCGCCCGTAGCCGAGAAGCTCAGCTGAGGCTGAGCCTTCGGGGAGGGCTCGCTCCACCACGGCCAGGGCCTGGGCTTCGGCCTCCGGGGCGGGCGCGGCGAAGAAGTCGAAGAAGGCACAGGCCCTGTCGTCGAAGTCGTAGTAGTGGCGCAGCGCGTGGGCTGCCGTGGCGCAGTATCCGCTCCACGTGGCGAAGTTGGCGGCGAGGGCGAGCACCACCCCGGCCGGGTCGCCGTTGAGGGCCAGCCAGGCCATGTACGCGGGGTAGGCCTGACAGCCCGCCAGCGGTTCCCGCGCGAGCAGGGCGGCGGAGTCGAGCCCGCAGGCGGTAGCGAATCCCCCGAGCTTGTCCAGGGCCAGACTCTCTCCTGCCGCCAGCCCGGCGAAGTACTCGCCGCCCGGGTTGTCCGCGCAGCGGGCGGCCAGGACCAGGAAGCTGCGCCGGTCACTCGCGATGATGCGCCACTGCTGCGCGGCGAGTTCCGCCAGAACGGCCGGCGAGGCGCTGCCCTCGGCGATACGCGGGATCAAGCGGTTGTCCCCCTCGCGGAGCGCCAGTTGCCGACGGACGCTCTCCAGCAGCCCGGCCGCGCTCTCGGTCATGGTCCTCCCCTTCGCCGTGCCTTTGCGCCAGCGTAGGACGGCCGCTGCGGGAAGCGTGGGCACGACAGGCGCAGGCCATCCGAACGGATGACCGCGCGGACATCAGCTCACTTGGGCTCGAGAACGATCCACACCTGGCCCGCATGGAAGTTCATGCGCTGCCCGGCGTAGCTGAAGGTGGTGCCGCTGCCGGCATCGGGCCGCGACCAGGTGCCGTCGTACGCCTTCCCGTCCCGCAGCACGATCGCCTCACCGCCGCCGACGGTCGGCGCGTAGGGCGACAACTCACCCGGCGTGTCCATGAACCCACGCGGGGACGTGGTCTCGGCAACCTTCTGCACCACGATGGTCGGTGCACCCATCTGCCCGGCGTCCGTGGACCGGGCCGGCGCGCCGTCCATCGCCACGAGGTACTTCCCCCGCGCGGCAGACCAGGTGAACGTGAAGGAGGCCGCCGGCATCCTGGCGGCATAGGACGCGGCGGGGACGCCGCCGGCCGGCGCGTCGCCGAAGCGGAATCCGATGTCCTGGGCCGGCGCCGAGTCGGGGAATTGGCGCAGGATGCCCGAGGGCACCGTGTACTCGTTGTAGGGCGGCACGTTGTTCTGGCCGCGGAAGAACGAACCGGCCTGCTGCGGCGAGCAGTTGAACACGTTCGCCGCGGCCAGGACCGGAAGGAACCTGCTCAGCGCGCCGGAGTACACGAAGTCGACCTTGCCGTACTGCTGGAGGATCGGCAGATCGCTCTCGCGGGCGCTGCGCACCGGACCGATGGCGTCGCCGGGTGGTAGGTGGTTGGCGTCGTAGACGGCGAGGAACCGGGAGAGCCCGCCCTCGACCTCGATCGCGTAGACGACGTCAGCGGAGTTGACTCCGGTCTGCGGACGGGCGTTGACGATGTTGTCGATCTTCACGGCGAGGATGCGCCCGGCCTGGCCGGGCAGGCCCGTGAGGGGGGACGTCGGCGTCCCCGGCTGGGTCGGACTTGACGGTGGTGGGGCCCCCACGGGAGGAGAGGGTGCGGGAGGCGAGGAACGGCCTCCCGGGATGGCGAGCACCACGCCGATCACGGCGGCGATGACCAGGACCGAGAGGGTGGCGACCCTGGCTGCGAGGGACAGGGACGTCCACCGAGCGACTGCCCGTCCGAGTCCGCTCATGATCCCGCGATCACCTCCATGTCCCGTTGCTGCATATTCTCGCCCGGCGACCGCAGAAGCGGATACCGGCGCGCGGAGCCAGAGCGCGGCGCACCACCTGGACCGCGACCGCGGGTATCCGCTTTTGCGGCCAGCGCGCGGATCCGGAACGTGGCGCACCATCTGGACCGGGACCGCTTGACTGGGGTTGGCGCACCGTTGCGGTGGCGACGGCCGGGACGGCCCGGCCGTCGCGGTGGCGACGCGCAGAGCGGCCCGACGCGGCCGCTCGGGCTCAGCGCAGCCCCGCGGGTTCGAGGACCGAGGCAGCGGAGCCGGGGACCGCGCCGGCCACTCTGCGACCGGCCGCCGCGCGGGGCGCGAGCAGTCCGCGCCAGGAGACCAGCGCCGCGAGGCCGAGTGCTGATCCGGCCAGGGGCACTAGGAGGCCGCCCGTCGGCCCATGCCGGTCGATCACCTGTCCGGCCACGGTCGAGCCCACGGCGAGGCCGAGTCCGATCGCGCCGGTCAGCCAGGTGAACGCCTCGGTCTTCGCGCCCGCGTCCACCAGCGCCTCGACCAGCGTGTACGCGGAGATGAGGGTCGGCGCGATGGCCAGACCGCAGCACAACCCGGCCAGCGCGAGGGCGGTGAGCGAGGGCATCGCCCAGAGCGTGGAGCAGCCGAGCACCAGCAGGGTGTACGAGGCAAGCATCCGGCGCTGGGGTGAGCGCCGCCAGGACACCATGCCGAAGACCACTCCCGCGCACATGCTGCCGCACGCGAACAGGCCGTACACCACGCCGCCCATGCCCGGGCGTCCGGCTGCCTCGGCGGCGGCGGTGATGGAGACCTGCAGCGCGCCGAAGACCGAACCGACGCCTAGCAGCGAGCCGGCAAGCAGTCGCACGCCGGGGTGGGCGAGGGCCGAGGCGCGGCGTGCGCGGGACGCCGCGCGTACGGGAGGCGCGCTGCGGCGTTGGAGCGCGAAGGCCAGGCCGCCGACCACGGTGAGCGCGGCCTCGGCGACGAGACCTGCGGCGGGCGCGACGATCGTGCCGAGGGTTGTGGCCAGGACCGGGCCGATGACGAAGGTGAACTCGTCGGTGACGGACTCGAACGCGAAGGCCGTGGAGAGGCCGGCCGACGGCTGGTCCCGCAGCACGTGCAGCCAGCGGGCCCGCACCATCGCACCGATCTGCGGCACCGACGCGCCTGCCGGCACTGCGGCGGCGAACAGCGTCCACACCGGCGCATGGCCCAGCGCGAGGGCGATCAGGACCGCGACGGCGAATCCGTGCACGACGATCATGGGGAGCAGGACGGCGGCCTGGCCGTGGCGGTCGGCCAGGCGTCCGGTCTGCGGGCCGACGGCGGCTTGGGCGACGGCAGCCCCGGCGGCGACCGCCCCGGCGAGGCCGTAGGAACCGGTGGTGTCGACGACGAGCAGCACGATGCCGAGGCTCAGCATCGCGAACGGGAGGCGCGCGGCAAAGGCCGGGACGAGGAACGTCCACGCGCCGGGTGTGCGCAGCAGTGTGCCGTAGCCGACGCGGGTGCCGACGCGGGTGGAGGGAGGTGTGGCCTGAGTGGTGCGGGCCATAACGGAACAGACTTCCTGCCGCCTGGTAGCGCCCGGGGTCGTAGGGTGCCCGGGGCGCCGAGTGTCGTCCTCTGCGCGTCGACCGGGGTTGATACCGGACCCCTGCCGCGTATGCGGGCTTGGGGCCACGGCCGCCGAGCGGTCGGGCCGACTCTGCATCAGGCAGATGTTGCGTGGTCTCGGTGAGCAGCCACCAGTGTAGCGGGCCGACGGCGCGAGCCCGGACTTCCCCGACGGGAGCCAAGACGGACGGTCCGCTACGACTTCCGCAGACCGTCTGCGGCCGATTCATCCGATGAACTGTCCCCTGCCGGATCCAATCTCGACCACATCTGGATCTGCCCGACCTCCCGGAGAATCTGCAGATCACGGGGCGGTCCGGCAGCCA
Source organism: Streptacidiphilus sp. MAP12-16 (assembly GCF_041262165.1). Lineage (NCBI taxonomy): Bacteria > Bacillati > Actinomycetota > Actinomycetes > Kitasatosporales > Streptomycetaceae > Streptacidiphilus > Streptacidiphilus sp. MAP12-16. Next base: position 53,534 of record NZ_JBGCBY010000015.1, on the reverse strand, counting down.
GGCTCACCAACTCTCGGCGCTGACAGGGGCCGCCACCGCTCCACATGCCCGGAAATTCGTCCTGTTCGGACTCTTGTCATGCCCAGCCGCACCGCCGTAGCTTTCTCGGCGTCCGGGATAGATCCGATGATTCTGTGCGCGGACTCGATGCGGATTCGATGCGGACTCATGACGCCCCGGCGCGCCGTCCACCACGCCCGAACGTCCTTCACTGCGCCGCCCTGCCACCCCCAGGAGTCGCCCATGTCGACACGACGTCGTGTCGCCGTACTGTCGTCCGGCCTGACCGCCGGTGCCCTGTTCATCGCCCTCGCGGGGCTGCCCGGCACTGCCGAGGCAGCCGCCGGCACCGTCTACGCGTCACCCGGCGGCTCCGGCAGTGCCTGCACGAGCAGCGCGCCCTGCAGTCTGACCGGGGCTCAGAACCTGGTCCGCTCGGAGGTCGGCACGATGTCCGCCGACCTCACCGTCTACCTCCGCGGCGGCACGTACCAGCTCTCCACGCCGATGTCCTTCGGCCCGCAGGACTCCGGCCAGAACGGCCACAAGGTCGTCTGGGCCGCCTACCCGGGTGAAACCCCGCTGATCAGCGGTGCGGACAAGGTCAGCGGGTTCTCGCTCTACGACAGCGGGAAGAACATCTACCGCGCGAGTGTCCCGGCGGGCACGCAGAGCCGCCAACTGTTCGTCAACGGATCCCGCGCCGAGCGCGCCCGCGGCCCGCTGAATCCCAGTGGGTTCACGCTCTCCGGTTCGAGCTTCAGCACCGGCGACGGCGCCTACACCTCGTTCACCAACCAGAACCAGATCGAGATCGTCGACAACAACGCCTGGAAGCAGATGCGTTGCCCGCTGCAGAGCGTCACGCCGACGAGCGGCGGCGGTTCCAGCCTCAACGTCGACCCCGCCTGCTTCGCCAACAACAACACCCGCGTGCCCAACCCGGGCTATCCCTTCAACGGCGCGGGCCTGCCGACGCTGAACGGCATCAGCTGGATCGAGAATGCCTACCAACTGCTCACCCAGCCAGGGCAGTTCTACCTCGACAGCGCGGCCGGCCAGCTGTACTACATCCCCCGGTCCGGGGAGAACCTCGGCACCGCCGACGTCGAACTGCCGGTGCAACAGAGCCTCCTGGACCTCTCCGGCACCCCGGGGCACGTCGCCCCGGTCAACGACACCGACCCGAACGCCGTCTACACCGGCCCCTCGTGGTTCACCAACACCGGCCGCGCGTTCGGCGATCTAGGCGGTGACGTCCACGCCGCCACCACCAACGGCGACTCGGTCAGCTACACCTTCACCGGCACCGGCCTGCAGGTCCTCTCCGAGGTCAACTCGGACGAGGGCAGCATGGACGTCTACGTGGACGGGACGAAGACCGGGACCGTCTCCGCCTCCGGAGCCACCCGGCTCGCCCAGCAGCCTGTGGTGTCGGTCACCGGCCTCGCGAAGGGCACCCACACCGTCAAGGTGGTCAAGACCTCGGGGACATACCTCCTGGTCGACGCCTTCACGGTGATCCCGGACACGGTCACCCCGGTCCACGACCTCACCTTCAGCGGGATCACCTTCGCCTACGCCACCTGGGACCAGCCGACCACAAGCGGATATGTCGACAACCAGGCCGGGGTGCTCTGGGACCCGGCCACCCACGCGCCGATCCGGATCGCGGCCGCCGTGCAGGTCCACCGCGGCAGCGGCATCACGTTCACCCAGGACGCCTTCCAGCACCTTGGCGGAACCGGCGTCGACCTCGCCGACGGCACGCAGAACTCCGCCGTCACCGGCAACCTCATCACCGACACCTCCGGCGGCGGAGTCTCCCTCGGCGAGGTCGACGACTACTACCAGAACCAGACCGCGCTGATGACCAGTGGTGACACGGTGTCGCAGAACACCATCAGCCACGTCGGCCAGGACTACCAGGACGCCGTCGGCATCTGGGCCGGCTACACCCGCGGTGCCGTGCTCGCCGACAACGACATCGGCTACACCCCGTACTCGGGCATCTCCCTCGGCTGGGGCTGGGGTTGGGCCTCCTGCACGCTGCTGGGCACGACCTGCCACCACGGCACCATCTACGCCGGCGGCAACCAGATCCTGAAGAACTCGGTTCACAACGTCATGGGCGTGCTGCACGACGGCGGCCCGATCTACACCAACGGCGGACAGGGCGGTGGCGACAGCAGCCAGACCTCGGTCCTGGCCGGCAACGTGGTCGCCGAGGGCAACAACACCAACAACATGCTCTACCAGGACGAGGGCAGCTCGTACTGGAACACCCACGACAACGTCGTACGGTTCGGCGGCCAGAACTGGATCGGAATGTGGATCAAGACGATCCACGACATCACCATCCACGACAACTACTCCGACAACGCCGCCTACAACAACAACGGCACCAACATCACCTTCAACCAGGCCACCATCGTGAGCGGCGGAGCCTGGCCGGCAGCAGCCCAGTCGATCATCGCCGCTGCCGGTCCGACGGGTCAGTACCGTCAGACCACAGGCCGGATCGACGACGACGCCCTCTCCATCGCCTACACGGGCGCCTGGGCAGCCAGCGGCAACCGCGGCTACGGCGACTACCAGGACGGCGTCCACTACACCCAGACGGACGGCAACTCCGTGACCGTCACCTTCTACGGCACAGGAATCGAGTTCGTCACCGAGACCAACTCCGACGAGGGCGTCGTCAACGTGTCGCTGGACGGCACCTCAAAGGGCACAGTCAACGCCAACACCCCCACCCGCCACGCACAGCAGACCCTCTACAGCACCAGCGGGCTGCCCCTCGGCACCCACACGCTGACCCTGACCAAGGCCGGCGGCAGCTACCTCCTGGTCGACGGCTTCGACATCAGCTGAACCCGTCGCCGCCCCACGCTGTCTCCCGTGGCGGTCGGCCCGGACCTGAACACCAGGCCGGGCCGACCGCCACGGGCGTGCTGCGCCGCATCCACAACGGCAGGGTTCGCCCCAGGCCAGAGGACTAGAATGCGGCTTCTGCGGCGTTGGACGCGTGACCGCCGTCGCGACGCCCGCATCGTTCACCGAGACGAAGGTTCCCGATCCATGCGCTGGTCCCAGCTGTACGTGCCCACCCTCCGCCAGGACCCCGCCGACGCGGACGCGGTGAGCCACCGCCTCCTGCTGCGCGGCGGTTACATCCGTCAGCTGATGGCCGGCCACTACTCGCTGCTGCCGCTCGCGGTCCGCACCCGCGCGAAGATCATCGACATCGTCCGCGACGAGCTCGCCCGGATCGGTGCGCAGGAGTTCGTCCTGCCGACCATGCACCCCGCCGAGATCTGGCACAAGTCCGGGCGCTGGGACGTCATGGGCGAGGAGATGTTCCGCCTCAAGGACCGCAAGGGCGCCGACCTCGCGCTGGGCATGACCCACGAGGAGATCTTCACGACGCTCGCGCAGGAGCTGCGCTCCTACCGGGACCTGCCGCAGACCTGGTACCAGTTCCAGACCAAGTTCCGCGACGAGCCCCGCCCCAAGAGCGGCCTGATCCGGGTCCGCGAGTTCACCATGAAGGACTCGTACAGCTTTGACCTCGACGAGGCCGGGCTCGACGACGCCTTCAACCGCCACCACGCCGCCTACACCCGCATCTTCGCCCGCCTCGGAATCCCCGCAATCCCGGTCCAGGCATCCAGCGGCAGCATGGGCGGCAGCGCCTCGGTCGAGTTCATGTGCCCATCCGACGCCGGCGAGGACCTGATCGTTCGCTGTACCGGCTGCGGCTACGCCGCCAACGTCGAGAAGGCCACCTCCCGCCTCGCGCCGGTCGTCGACGCGCCCCCGCTCGACGCGCCTGCCCTCGACGCACCCGAGCCCTTCGACACCCCCGACGCCCGGACCATCGACGACCTCGCCCGCCTGCACGGCGTCACCGCCGAGCACCAGGTCAAGACCCTCGTCTACGCGGTCGACCAGCAGCTCACCCTGATTCTCATGCGCGGCGACCACGCGCTGGTCGAGCAGAAGCTGATCGACACGCTGGCCGCGACGACCGTCCGCCCAGCACGCCCCGAGGAGATCCAGGCCGCACTCGGCGCCTCGCCCGGCAGCCTGGGCGCGGTCGCGACCTCCCTCCCTGGCAGCGCCGACCTGGTGATCGTCGCCGACGAGGCTCTGCGCGGCCGGACCGGAATGACCACCGGCGCCAACCGCGACGGCGTCCACCTGCGCGGCGTGGACCTGACCCGCGACATCGCGGTGGGCCGCTGGGCCGACCTGCGCGAGGTCACCGCCGGCGAGCCCTGCCCGACCTGCGGGACGGCCCTCGACGTCGTCCGCACGGTGGAGATCGGCCACATCTTCAAGCTGGGCCGCAAGTACACGGAGGCCCTTGGGGTGTCCGTGCTGGGCCCCGAGGGCGACCGGGTGGTGCCCATCATGGGCAGCTACGGCATCGGCATCGAGCGGGCGCTGGCCTGCATCGTCGAGTCGCACCACGACGACAAGGGCATCATCTGGCCCACGAGCGTCGCACCCTTCGAGGTCGCCCTGGTCACCCTGGGTAAGGGCGACGAGGCCGTCGCCGCCGCAGGCCAGGACCTCTACAAGCAGCTGACCAGCGAGCGCGTCGAGGTGCTCTGGGACGACCGCGACGAGCGCCCCGGCGTGAAGTTCAGCGACGTGGAACTCGTCGGCATCCCCTACCGCATCACCCTCGGCGCCCGCGGCCTGACCGCGGGGACGGTCGAGGTCACCGTCCGCGCCACCGGCGAGACCACCACCGTCCCGCTCGCCAAGGCAGTCCAGTACGTCCGCGCACTCGTCCTGGACGCCGACGAGTAGGAGGACGAGTAGGAGACGGTGCGAGCGGCTCAGGACCGGACGACTGGGTGGCATGCGGATCGGGGGGTCGTGGCGAAGGCTTCCAGGCGGGGCCGGGGGCGTCGACGCCTACGCCCGCCGCGGCGAGATCGCCGAGGCCACCCCCGACGCGGTCGACATCTCCGAACGGCCCCTCGCCCGCCGGATCGTCGAAGAGGAGCAACTGCGCCTCGCCCCAGTTCACGACCTGTCCTGAGGCTGCTGCAGAGCGCGGAGCGCGGATCCGGTGCTAGGCCAGGGCGCGACGCTCGGCGCGGAGCGCGGCGGCCGCGTCCAGCAGTTGGGCTGCGGTGCGGCGTTCGGAGTCGGACGCAGACTCGGACTCGGACTCGTACTCGGACTCGACACCGTGGTGTTCGGCGACCAGGTGGCGTCGGAGCAGTTCCGCGCCGAGCTGCGGGGAGCGGCCCTGGGCTGCACGCAGCAGCAAGTGGTCCTTCTCCTTGGCAGGCAGGGCCGCGATCCACTCGGCGAGTCTCGCCTCGTCCGGTTCGGCCGGCCCGGTGGTGGCAGGACTCGTCCTTGCGGCGGCGGCGAGCAGGTCGGCGTCCACCCGCAGGAAGTCGGCCAGTGCGCGCTGCGGGGCGGTCAGTTGTCCCAGTCCCGGAGGAACCAGCGGTTCGAGCTCCTCCTGGTAGGCGTCCTCGTCGTCGTCCTGGAGTTCCCACACGGTCAGCGCGGACAGCCAGGCGAGGTAGAGGGCCCGCAGGTCACCTGAAGCGAGCTCGCCGCGGATACCGACGATCGGAGCGAGGGAGTCGTCGACGTCCTCGTTCCAGTCCGCCTCGCCGCTCTCGTCGCTGCTGGTCAGGCTGAGCACGAGGTGCTCCCCGCTGGTCCACGCCTCGATGCTGTCCTCGATCAGGTAGGGGCCCACGGTGGGCAGGTCGAGGAGCTGCACCGGTAGCCGAAGCATGACCTGGTGAGTACCCCAGTTCGCGAGGTAGAGGTGGGCGTCGTAGTAACGCTCCATCAGACGGCGTGGATCGCCCTTGAAGTCACCCCAGGAGTAGCTGTTGGTGAATCGGGTCGGGGTGATCCGCGCCCTGGTCGAGAGCGCTCGCACCTGCGCCAACTCGTCCACGTCCAGCGGCCGGTCAATGGCGAGGAACTCGTAGTACTGGTACTCACTCACCGCCGCACCCTATCGTCTGCGGCCTGGTGGGCGAGGTGGTGTTCTGGTGAACGTGATGTCCTCTGCTCCACACCCCTGCTGGCGGGTGTTGCGGCCAGCCTCCGCTCTTGCGATTTTCGCAACGCGCCAGTAGGCTGGTCGTCATGGACGAGACTGTTTCCGGCCGCGTCCGCGCGGTCATCCACGCAGCCTCCCTCAGCCAGGCTGCCTTTGCTGATCATGTGGGTCTGAGCCCCGACAAGCTGTCCAAATCCCTCAGCGGCATCCGCCGGTTCACCTCTCTCGAGCTTGCGCTGATCGCCGAAGCAGGCCAGGTGACTGTCGACTGGCTGCTCACCGGTAAGGAGCCGCTCCGCCCCGCTCTTGCCGCGCGGACCAGCACGGCCATCGCAGCAGGGCGCGACGGCATCGCGGAGGTGACCGACCGCTTCACCTCCGCGTACGACGTCCTGGATCTCCTGGGCCGAAGCCCCGCCCTGCCCGCGCTCCCCTCCGTCGGCACAGACCCGCCCGGCAACCTCGACCAGGGCGCGGCGCTGGCCGATGCGGCTCGCGAACTTCTCACGTCTGCTGGCGCCGGCACCATCGCCGAACAGTCGACGGACGATCTTCTCGCCTCCTGGGAACGCGCCTTCGGCGTGGACATCGCGATCACCCGCCTGCCCTCCGGCGTGGACGGGCTGGCCTGGCAGGCCGACCACTTCCGGCTCATCCTGGTCAATCGCACCGACCGCTGGACCAGGCAGCGCTTCACGGTCGCACACGAGTTGGGGCACCTACTCGCCCGGGACGCACAGGACGTACTGCTGGAAGCCGAAGTCGCCCCGGGGCGTCAGACCGAGGCAAGTGAGATCCGCGCCAACTCCTTCGCGGCGAACCTGCTCCTCCCCGAGGACGAACTGCGCGCGGCGTTCAACGCCACCGACCGAACGGACGACTCCTTCAGCCGACTGGTCGTCAGATACCGTGTATCGCCGAGCGCCCTCGCCGCCCGGCTCAAGGCACTCGGCCTCATCGACCAGCCAGCACGTGACAGGCTCCGCCGCCTCACCACCGCCGACTGCCACGCCAGTGCCGGCTCCATGCGTGACTACCTCCAGCAGGCGACCCAGGCCGAGCGGGAGCGCTTTCCGCTACGGCTGGCCGGCGGTCTCTACTCCGGCTACCGCGAAGGGGACACCACGCTGCGCCCTCTCGCCGCGCTACTCCAGACCGACGTCGACGATCTTCTCGACCTTCTCGAGCCGCCGACGCCGGACCTGCCCAATGATGTGTCAGCCTTCGAAGGGGACATGGTCTTCCAGCCGTGAGCACCTGGTGGTTCCCGGACAACACCGTGCTGTGCAACTTCGCCGCCGTCGATCGTCTCCCGCTGCTCAAGGAGGTGCTTGACGGCAAGGGCCGCTGGACTGAAGCGGTCGCCCACGAGGCCCTCCTGTCAGCTCGCCACTTACCACTCCTCCGCACACTGCCGCTGGACGGATGGCTGGGCGATCCGATCGAGATCGACGACGAAGGGGAACGCCAGGCCGTCGAGCGAGTCCGTCGATCGGTCTTCCACGGCGACCGGGCAGCCCCCACCCAGCACCTCGGCGAGGCCCAGACCTGCGTCCTGATCACCTCACGCCGCGAGTTCCGCGGCTCCGTCTGGATCACCGACGACCGCTCAGCGGGCACCTTCTCGCGCCGTAAGGGCATCAGAACGCGGGAGACCATGGACCTCATGGCCCTGGCCGCGAAGACCGGCCTGGTGAAGCCAGCGGAGGGACACCGCCTCCTCCACGCCATGACCGCGGCCGGACGCCACCTCCACCACATCAGCTCTCGCCCCGACGACCTGCTCCACTGAGAGCCCGGTGTCAGCCCAGCCCCAACTCCTGATCGAGTCGGGTGAGCTCGTCTGCAGCGTCCTTCCGCCTGCGGTCGTCTTCGCCCAGGTACTCCCTCAGGTCCTCGAAGAGGACCCTGCGATGGTGCCCGACCAGCACAAGGGGAATGCCATCCCGCAGCCGGGGCACCGGCAAGATCGCGGTCTACGGCTGGAGAACCAGGTCGCGCTGATACCAGGTGCCCGGCTTACCGCCGAGGCTGGCCGGATCTGCCGGGCCGACCGGGACGAACCCAGCCTTGGTCAGCACCTTCTGGGACGCGGCATTGGCGCGGGCGGTGGCTGCCCGCAGTGTGCGCAGCCCGTGCCGCGCCGCCGCCAGCCGGCACAGTTCCCGGACAGTCGCGGTCGCCACGCCGCAGCCGGCGACGTGCTGCGCGACCCGGTAGCCGAGCACGGCGGTGCCGTCCTCGAAGTCGTACAGGTTGAACCGGCCCAGAACCGAGCCATCCTCGGCGACCAGCACATAGAAGGCGCCGAGGCCGGCCTCTTGCTCAGCCAACAAGGCGCGGTGCCGGTCAGCGAACTGGTCGAAGAACTCGTCGCCACGGTCGGAGACCGAGGCAGCGAAGTAGGCGCGGTTCGCCAGCTCGAAGGCCAGGACCGACGGGGCATGGCCAGCATGCAACTGCTTCAGCTCGGGCACTGCGCAACTCTACCCAGACGGCACGCCGAGGCCACCTGAGTTTCCTTCAGCGGCAGGCAGCCCCATGACCAGGGCATATAGCGATGCTCTGAGCCTTGCGCAGCGCGGCGAGCTCATGGCCTCGCTCGGCATCGACCATCTGGGCTTTGATGGACTCGATGCGCTCGCGCTTGTCGGGAGTGGTGTCGGCCGTGAGGTCAGCCATGTCGCCAAGCTTCATCGCTATCCGCAGGATCACGGTGGCCGTTAGGGGGCTGAAGCGCCCGCGTTCATCAATGGCTATCACGAACGTAGGGCACAAGCCTACGGTGGTGTTTCATGGCGCGCACAGCAGTTGGGATACCCCCTGGCCTTGGCGCAGCGCCACAACCGGGTCGTCCGACCGCGGGACGTGCTCGACTGGCCGGCACCCTTCGATCCGATGAACATCGTCCGAAGAGTGGCGATGTCCCTCCCGGGCCGCCGCAGGCCCTGTTCGGAGGCAGGTCTTGCCAGCACCGTGCGGCTGGCAAGACCTCAACAACCACGCAATGGCCCCGGCCGAGGCCGCGCTCGCAGCTCGGTTCGTCAGTGTCGGCTGATCACCACCTGGCTGATGTCGACCGGGAGCGTCGGGAAGCCGTCGCCGGGGCCGTTCTGGTCGTCCTCACCGGCGGCGGCGATCTTCTGCAGGAGGTTGAGGCCGCCGGTCACGCGGCCGAACGGGGTGTAGAGGGGCGGGAGTTTGGTGTCCTTCCAGACGAAGAAGATCTGGCTGCCGTTGGTGTTCGGACCGGCGTTGGCCATCGCGACAGTGCCGGCGGGGTAGGTGGCGCCGGTCAGGTTCTCGTCGTTGAAGGAGTATCCGGGGCCGCCGCTGCCCGTGCCGGTGGGGTCGCCGCACTGGAGTACGTAGATGCCCTTGGTGGTGAGGCGGTGGCAGTGGGTGCGGTCGTAGTAGTCGTGCGACGCCAGGAAGCGGAATGAGAAGGTCGTGCACGGCGCCTGGGCGGTCAGTGCCTGAAAGACGATCAGGCCCTGGCTGGTGTGGAGCCTGGCGTTGTAAGGCTGGGCGGCCTTGGCGGCGTCGAAGACGGGGATGCCCTTGAAGCGGTCGGCCGGGACGGCCGGGACGAAGCCGCATCCCGGGGGCGTGGAGGATGGTACAGCGGCAGCGGCCGGGTGCGGACCCGCCCCTGTTCGCGGCCCGGGACCGTGGGCCTGCGCCGCTCCCGCCAGGCTCAGGACCAGGGAACCCGCGGCGGCGAGAAGCATCCATTGCCGGTGCATCATTGAAGGACCTCCGGGTCGTTGTGGTGGTCGTGCGAGGACCCGCTGCTGTGCGCAGCTGTCCCCGCTGTCCCACCCGCACGAGTTGTCATGTCCCCAGTGCCCTTCCCCTGCCGACGGCGACCTATACGTCCGGCTGTCACCCCGTCAGGAGGTGGCGGCCAACGCGCCATCGCGAGCGTGCGCCACTCGGCCCTAGGTCCGGGGCGGAGTCGTGGTCCCCTGGAGACACGCTGAGGGCTGACGTGCCGTCCTTGGCGGCCGTCAGCGCGTGATCGTCGCCGCGATCTCCTCGATCGATGCGGCGATGGGTTCGGGGTCGGTCAGCATGGCGAGGTGGTGTGCGGCGCGGTACACGACCAGCCATCCCCGATGCTCGGCCTGGATGGCCTCGGAGCGGTACGCCTCACTCAGTTGCAGGTAGGCGCAACGGGAGGGTGCGAGCTCTGGTTGCACGGGTGTGCGCTCTTGCAGGTACGCCAGGGGGATCTGCGGGATGTCGGCGAGGAAGCGCGACCGTGCGTGCGGGTCGGGCAGGAGTTCGTCGACGGCGCCCGGCGGGAACCAGGCGTCCCAGCGTGGCAGCAGGCCGTTCGGAGCGGCCAGGGCGCGCAGCTGGGTCGACAGCTCCGGCGGTGCCGTGTCGAACCAACTGAGGCCGGGATAGGGGAGCAGTGCGTCAACGAAGATCGTGCCGACGACTGTTGAGGTGATGCCGGAGGCGAGGGCAGGCAGCACGCCGCCGGCGCCGCTGTGTCCGACCAGGACGATGTCCGCATCGGCGCCGTCGACCGCTTCGGTGACGGCGGCGGTCATGGTCGGGAGATACGGCGGGGATCCGCTGAAGGCGCCGGCCAGCGAGGGCACCACGACAGCGTGACCTCGCTCGCGCAGCGCGGCTGCCACGGGCTGCCAGGTTGCTGCCCCGACCAGTGGGCTGTGCACCAGGACCAGGACGAAGCGTCGGTCGATGGGACCCTCCTCCCGGTTCCCCGGAGCGCTGCAGAGAACTGGCCTGGGCGCTCCTCTCACCGCACTCTACGTTGCGATGCGTGCGGCGGAGAACGGGCCGGAAAGGGCTGCCCACTGGAGCAGCATGATGGTCTTGGCGTCGGCGATGGCGCCCGTTCGGACCAGGTCGAGGGCATGGGTGAAGGGGAGCTCGACGGTTTCGATGTCCTCGCCCTCCTCCGCGAGGCCACCGCCGACGGCGGTGCGGGTGGCGGAGTCGTAGGGCGCGGCGTAGAAGTGCACGCGTTCGGTCACGGACCCCGGGCTCATGTAAACGTCGAAGACGTGCTCAAGCTCGCCTACCGTGTGGCCGGTCTCCTCGGCGGCCTCGCGCCGGATCGCGATCTCGGGTGCGTCCTGGTCGAGCAGGCCTGCGGCGGTTTCCAGGAGCATGCCGTCCGGGTGGCCGTTGGCGTAGGCGGGGTAACGGAACTGGCGGGTGAGCAGGACCGTGCCGCGCCGGGTGTCGTAGAGCAGGACGGTTGCGCCGTTGCCCCGGTCGTACGTCTCGCGTTGCTCTGTGCTCCAGTGCCCGTCCGCGTGCTGGTAGTCGAACGTGGTGGTGCGCAGGACGTACCAGTGAGAGGACAGCAGCCGCACCTCGCGGACCTTCACTCGCGGGTTGCCGTCCAGGTCACGTCCCGTTTGGTCCAAGCCGGTTCGACCACGCCGGTCGGGAGTGTCGAGGCCGGCCGTCATCGGGCGTCGGGGACGGTGTCGAGGCTCTGGAAGACCTGCTTGCCCTGGTCGCGTGCCTGACTTGTCATCAGATCGGCTCCGGCGGAGGGCCCGCCGATGCGCAGGACCGCGTCGCAACGGCTCAGTAGGCGCTCGGAGATGGGGTGGAAGATCTCGTCGAAAGCCGGGTCGCCGACGGCGGTCGAGCCTGCGAGACCGATCAGGGGCAGCGCGAGGGCCTCGCCGGTGACGGGCAGGTGCCCGGCACGAAACAGCGCCAGGGCGGCCTGGTTCATCACGTCGACGTTGGCGGCGAGTCTGGCCGGGTCGTCGTCGGTGCCCGACCGGTAGGGGCCGGCGACCAGGATCATCAGCGGGCGCGGGGTCGTCTGCATCGGCGGAGGCCCTTTCACGAGGTGGGAAGGAGGGAGGAGGGAGGGGTGGTCGCCGGTTCGCGAAGGATGGTGGCGAGTGATGGCGACCGGACGAGCGCGATCGAGGCTGGCGTTCAGACCAGTTGGGTGTGCACGCCCGCGTCCGCGAGCGCGGCGAGGGTGCGCGGGCCGCTGGGGTGGGTGTCGGCGTCGACGCCTGCCGCATCGGTCACGAAGGTGTCGACCGCCCCGAGCGGGGCGACCCGGCTGAACGCCTGGACGCCGAGCTTGGTGGCGTCGGCGACGGCGACGGTGCGTGCGGCACGGGCGAGCGCGACCTGCTTGACCGCGCAGTCGTCGAGGGAGAACTCCGACCAGCCGTGGTCGGCGTGGACGCCGCCGATCGACATCACGAAGCAGTCAAAGACCAGCGTGTCCACGGCTCTCAGCGCCAGCGGACCGACCAGTGACCGTTCCCCTGTCCGCGACTCCCCTCCGAGGACCAGCAGCCGGATGCCCGGCTGGTCGGCGAGCCTGACGGCCGCCTGCAGGCTGAGCACGGCGACCGTCAGCGGGGCGCGGGCGATCAGTTGCGCGGCGACGTGCACGGTCGTGGTGCCGGCGTCCAACAGGACCGTCTGGCCTGGCTCGACCAGATCGGCGACGGCCGCCCCCAGCCGGTCCTTGGTGGCGGCCTGCCAGGGCTCGCGAGCCGCGAAGCCCGCCCCCTGCGCGGGCAGCCCGGTGGCGACGGCGCCACCGTGCACCCGCTGGACCATTCCCTGGCGTTCCAGCTCGTCCAAGTCCCGCCGCACGGTCATCTCGGAGACGCCCAGGCGGCGGGCCAGCTCGCTGACGCCCATCCGCTCGGCGCCCTGCACGAGGCGCAGGGTGACGTCGAGGCGGTTCGCAGTAGCCATGGAGCATTTCTAACACAGTGATGTTCAGATTGGTAGTTCCATGTGCGATCACTTGCGCTGCAGACGGAGCCGACGGGGCGCGCTCGATGCGCGTCCCGTCGGCTGCTTGCGGAGAGGTCAGGGCCTACGACAGGTCAGGGCAGCAGGTACTGGTCGTTGAGGGCTGCGCCCTTTCCGGGCTGGGTCTGGTCGAAGCCTCGGGCGTCGCACTGGAGACCGCCGACGACGCAGTGGTTGACCAGCGCCGCCTGGGTGGCGGTGTCCCAGGCGTTGAAGAAGTCGTAGTGGAAGGAGTACCCGCGGCCGCTGGAGAGGTGGACCTGCGACATGTCACCGCTCACCGGGAACGACATCTTGAACTCGATCATCGGCAGCGCCACCGGGTGGTCGGCCGGGCAGACGCCGTTGATCGGGTACGCCATGTGGCTCTTGTGGTCCGGGGTGTCCAGGTACAAGCCGTTCCAGCAACTCGGGGCTTGGTAGCGGATGTTGAGCAGGGTGCCGGGCGTGCAGGTGGGCGGGATGTCGACGTTGCCGTAGCTGTTGCCGCACTCCCAACCCGCGACCCAGCCCGGGTCGGTGGAGAACTGGGTCGCCGTCGCCGCTGGGCTGCCGACCACGAAGCGCAGACCCGGCGGGAACGGCCGGACGCTGGTGTAGTCGATCACGCCGGTCTTGTAGTAGATGACCTGCGGACCGACCGGGTCCACCGCCTGGGTGCCGTTGTACAACGTTGGCATCCAGTAGCCGGACTTGTCGCCCGGAGCCTTGCAGGAGGTGCCGCCGGCCGAGAGCGAGGCCAGGGTGGAGTTGGCGTCCGTGGTCGTGTTGCCGAGGAAGGTGTGCATGTGCGAGTCGCCCGGCAGGCCGGGGTGCACGATCGGGTCGTCCGGAAGATCGCGCGTGACGCTGCAGTTGGCCTGGAACTCGTGGAAGTACGCGTTGGGTGGGACGTAGGTGGACGGGGTCACCCCGGTGACCTGCGGATTGGCGAGAACGTACCCGGTGGTGCCGAGGGTGACGGACCCGTAGACCTTGAACTCGTAGAGCGAGTAGCCGTATCCGGTCCCTCGGGTCGTGCCGTACATGCGGATGTAGCGGCCGGAGCCGGTCACCGCGAGGGTCTGCACGCCGCCGGTTCCGGTACTGGTCGAGAAGATGGAGGTCCAGTTGGTGGCGTCGGGCGACACCTGGAGCTGGAAGCCGCTGGCGTAGGCGGCCTCCCAGTCGAGCTCGACCTGGTTGATGGTCGCGGTGCCGCCCAGGTCGATCTGGATCCACTGGGGATCGCTCCAGGCACTGGCCCAGCGTGTGGTGGGGTCGCCGTCGACGACGGCTCCGGCGGGGGTCTGCGCGTTCTCGATGGAGGAGGCGACGACCGGCCGGGACTGGGAGATCAACGTCCCGGTAGCGGCGGAGGACTGGGTGGCGACGCCGAGGCCGAGCAGGGACAGGAGCAGGGCGACGGTGGCGGCGAGGGCGGTGCGGGTGTGAGCGGTTCGGGGTCTCAACGGACCTCCCGGTCAGAAGGGTTGGGTGGGTTGCCCCGATGGCGTACGTCGGGACGGGGTGAGTCGGGACGGAGTGGATCGGACGGTGTCGGGGCTGCCTGCCCAGCCCCGACACCCGGGGTCGCCGCACGGCGGTGCGATCCGTGACGCGGTGCGATCCGTGCGGCGGGTCAGCGCGTCAGCAGCTCAGCGGCTCGTGGCTCAGCCGTAGCTCAGCTGTAGACGCCGAACTCGTAGAGCGAGTAGCCGTAGGCGGTCCCGCGTTGGGTGAGGTTCAGCCGCACGTAGCGGCCGGATCCGGTGACGTCGAAATCGTCGATGCCGCCGGTCGCGGTGGTGGTGGAGTAGACGGTGGTCCAGTTGGTCCCGTCGTTGGATACCTGGACCTGGTACGCCTTGCCGTAGGCAGCCTCCCATCCGAGTTGGACGTGCCTGATCGTGGTGACCTGGCCCAGATCGACCTGGAGCCACTGCGGGTCGCTCCAGTCACTGGCCCAGCGGGTGGACCAGTCGCCGTCGGTGGCGTTGGACGCGACGAACGAGCCACCGGTGGGCTGGAAGGACGACGCGGTGGTGGGCTTGCCCTTGGCGACGTTCGTGCCGTTGACGGGCGGGGCGACGACGCGGAACGAGCGGGTTTCGATGCCGACGTTGCCGTGGCCGTCGTAGGCGTAGACGTAGACCTTCCACACCCCGAGGTTCTTCGGCGCGGTGACGGTGAACTGACCGTCGCCGGTCTGGGTGAAGGCCACCTGCTGCAGGCCGGTGCCGCCATCGACGTACTTGCTGTCGTACATCAACTGATAGCGGATCAGGTCGCCGTCGGGGTCGGTGGCCGCGGCGCTGACCGTGAAGGTCCCGCCGGCCGGCACGCTCGTGGTGTTGCTGAGCGTCATGCCGGAGATCACCGGCGGGGTGTTGCTTTGCGGGCTGCCGCCGAAGTCCTTGGCCACGGAGTAGTACGACAGCCGCTTCCAGCCCTCCGGGACGAGGTTGTACCAGACGCCGCCGAAGTCGTTCTCCAGGCCGTAGTTGAAGATCGTGCCGCCGAGGGCGACCCCGGTGTGCCCGGCGATGCAGTTCCAGGCGCTGAGGTAGCCGTCGCGGGCCTGGATGTCGGTGGGCTGGTTGGGCACCCCGTTGGCGTCGTTGGGGACCTCCCACTCCCCCGCCTCGCCGGTCTCGGTGACGATGTAGGGCTTGGTATAACCGCCGTTGACCCAGTCGGACTTGACGTTGCACACCGAGCCGTAGGAGTTGACCGCGTAGAGGTCCAGGTCCGGGGTGTACGCCTTGTAGTACGGCCATGCGCCGGTCCAGGCGTCGGTTGAGGTGACCGGGTGGTTCGGGTCGATGGCGTGGATCGCCTGGGCGACCTGCTCCACGTACTGGGCGTAGGCGATCCGCTCCTGCTCGATCGGCGCACCGGAGTAGTGGTCCTGCGTGGTCAGGATGACCTCGTTGCCGACGTCCCACATCAGCACGCCGGGATGGTCCTTGTAGGTGGTCACCCACTGCTTGATGGAGTTGAGGGTGTTGGTCTTGTAGGTGGTGTCGTTGACGTAGTCGGCGCCCTGGTTGAGCCAGAAGCCGTTGACGACCTTGATGCCGTACGAGGCCGCCGCGTCGAGCAAGGGTTGCGTGGTGGCGTCCGTCCCCCAGGTGCGGACGGTGTTGACGCCCATCGCCTTCAGGTCGCGCATGTGCGCGTCGGCGGTGGCCGTGGCCGGGCCCCAGGTGACTCCCTTGACCTGGTACGGGGCGCCGTTGACGGTGAGCTGCCAGTTGCCCTGGCTGCCGGTGACGTGGACGTTGCTGGCCCCGGTCGGCACGGCCGGCGTGGTGAGCGGCGCGGGCGGAGTGCCAGTGGTCTGCGACACGGTGACCGTGCCGACGCTCATCGTGCCGCCCGAACTGGTCGCGCTGCTCGGCGAGGTGCAGCCGCACACCGCGTTGGGGTAGGAGCCGCCGATCGCGAGGTCCGCGACCAGGAAGAAGCCGTGGTCCACGGCCGCCTGCCAGGTGCTCACGCCGACCTGGGACTCGTTGACCTGCCAGATCTGCCTGCCGTCGAGATACCAGCGGATCTGCTCGTCGGAGCTGGTGCGGTCGATGACCTCGGCGTAGCTGTGGTACCCGGTCTGGCAGCCGGTGCAGCTGGCCAGGCCGCTGGTCAGGCCGTTGTACTCGTTGCAGTTGCCGCCCGGCGCGGTGCCGCAGTGCAGGGTCGCGGAGAGCTGGCTGCGGCCGTTGACGTCCTCGAGGATGTCGCTCTCGCCCATGGTGGGCCAGGTGTTGATGTTGCTGCGGTAGTTGGCGCCGATCGCCCGGAAGGCGGGCCAGTAGCCGAGTGCGCCGACCGGATTGGGCTGCTTGATCGACGCGGAGATCATCAGCTGGCCGCCGGCCGGAGCGGTGAAGTCGCTGCGCTGGGTCTCGACGCGGCCGGAGGTCCAGGCGCCGCCTCCGTCCTTGAGCGCGGTGAGGTTGAGGTGGCCGTTGCCGTCCAGGCCCACGTTCGCCGTGGAGTTGCTCGCGGTCTCGACCTCACCGGTGCCCCAGTTGGCGGAGCCGCCGGGGTAGGCGGTGCCGGTGTCGGTGATCCAGTTGGCGGTCGACGGAGACGTCCCGGCCGCGCCGCCGAAGGAGTCGCTCCAGACGGTGGACCAGTTGCCGGGCGGGGCGGTGGGCGTGGAGGTCGGCGTCGGGGTTGGTGTCGGGGTCGGCGTGGGAGTCGGGGATGCGGCGGTGCCGTAGACCTGGAACTCCCAGAGGGAGTAGCCGTATCCGTTCACGCGCGCCGTCCCGTACATCCGGACGTAGCGGCCGGAGCCGCTGACGCTCAGCGTCTGGGTGCCGCCGGTGGCGGTCGTGGTGGAGTAGATCGTGGTCCAGTTGGCGGCGTCGTCGGAGACCTGGATCTGGTACGCGGTGGCGTAGTTCTCCCACTGCAGCACCACCTTGTCGACCGTCGCCGAGGAGCCGAGGTCGACCTGGAGCCACTGCGGGTCGCTCCAGGCGCTGGCCCAGCGAGTGCCGGTGTTGCCGTCGACGGCGTTGGCCGCGACATAGCCGGCGCCCTCGCTGGAGGACGAGGTCGCGGGCCTCCCCTGGGAGAGCAGGCTGTCCGCGGCGTGTGCGGCGATCGGCCGGGCGATCAGGGCGTAGCAGAACAGCGAGAAGGCGACGGCGAGCAGGACGGCCGCGCGTATCGGGACGGTCGGCCGGAGGCGCGGGGTGCTCGCAGGCACGGCTCTGGAGGGTGGGGCTCCCATGGGGACTCCTGACAGGGGTGGCAGCAGGGTTCGGAGAGCGCTCGCCGAGAGAGCGCTCTCCCATGGGGGCGATGGTCGCGCCGTTGTTTCGTGGACGTCAAGAGATTTGACCGATCGCGTGGTTCCGGTACTTGAGGGTCGGTCAGAATCCGGACAATCAACGTGTATCCACCCCACTCACGGTCAGGCCGTCACCGCCGAGTCCTTGACGCGGTCGCGTCGGATGCGGGACCTTGGACGGAAGGGAGAGCGCTCTCCTTCCAAGAACAGGGGTGCCGCCCCGACCTGACCACGGGACGGCACCTCTTCCCAGCCGCTGCCCCACGCCCCGCACCCCACGCCCCGCACCCCCGCACCCCCCGAACCGGTCCGCCCTCACCCTCACCCGGACTGGCGCACCACCAGCACCGGGTCGAAGATCGCCGACTTCGGCCCGCCCCCGGGCTCGGCGATCCGCTCCAGCAGCAGGCGCGCCATCTCCGCCGCCATCTCCTCCACCGGCTGCCGGACCGTGGTCAACGCGGGCCTGCTCGCGGTGGCCGCGCTGCTGTCGTCGAAGCCGATCACGCTGACGTCCTCGGGGACCCGACGCCCGTGCTCCCGGAGGATGTGCAGCGCGCCTTGCGCCATCAGGTCGTTGGCGGCGAAGACGCCGTCGAGGTCCGGGTGCTCGGCCAGCAGTCGCCGCATCGCCGCCTCGCCGCTGGCCTGCGTGAAGTTGCCCGCTGCCAGGGGGATCCAGGGCTCGCCGTGCCTGGCCATGGCCTCGATGAAGCCGTCCTGCCGGTCACGCGCCGCGCGGATGTCCAGCGGACCGGTGATCGCCACCACCCGCCGCCGGCCGCCGGCAACGAGCCGGTCGGCGGCCAGGCGGGCGCCCTCCTGGTGCGCGAGGTCCACGAAACCGATCGGGATCGCCCGCGCGGGCCGTGCGAAGAGAACGGCCGGGAGGCCAGCCTCGACCAGCAGTCCGGGCAGCGGGTCGGCAGCGTGGGTGGAGACCAGCAGGGTGCCGTCGGCGTTGCCCTGGCGCAGGTAGGAGACCACCTGCTCCCGGGCCTCCGCGGTCTCGGCGAGCATCAGCACCGGATGCATCCCCCGGGGGCGGAGGAAGCCGAGCACGCCGTTGATCACGCGGCTGAAGAACGGGTCGGTGAAGACCTGGTTGCGGAACGCCTCCTCCTCGCCCTCCCCCGCGCCGGAGACGACCAGGGCGACGGACCCGGTCCTGCGCGTGATCAACGAGCGGGCCGCACTGTTGGGCACGTAGCCGACGGCGGCCACGGCCTGACGCACCGTCTCCTGAATGGCCGGGTCGACGTTCCGGGTGCGGTTGACGACCCGTGACACGGTTGCCCTGGAGACGCCCGCCATCCGGGCCACGTCCTCCAGGGTCGGAGCGGGCGCGGCGACGGCTGGTGCACGACTGCGGGACTCGTCCATGGGGCTGTTATAACAGACCGGGAGAGCGCTCTCCAGGTGTTTTCCGACAGTGCCTCGTCGAGAGCGGTGGCGTCACCCGCCTCTCCTGCTGCGCATTATCAGGAAGTAAGGGGTGATCGCAGACAAAACCGCGCGCTTCCTCGCTCAGCCGAGAGGCCCTGCTACCGGCCGGAGCTTTTAAGGAGGTAGGCTCACTATTAGAGGGAATAACAGTGAGGTGCCCTCTGTTGGACGGCTCAGACGGTCGTCACCCCCGATCCCCGGAGTCGCCCATGAAAACGCCAGGACCCGACCGCACCCCCCGCACCCCCAGCGCGGACGCACCCAAGGCGCCCGTGCAACTGCGGCGCATTCTGGGCCTGTTCCGGCCCTACCGCGGGAAGCTCGCCGCCGTCGGGGTGTTCGTGGGCCTGTCGTCACTGGTGTCGGTCGCGTCGCCGTTCCTGCTGCGGGCGATTCTGGACGTCGCCATCCCGCAGGGGCGTACCGGACTGCTGAGCCTGCTCGCCCTCGGGATGATCGCGGTCGCCGTGGCCAACTCCGTGCTCAACGTGCTGCAGACCTATCTGAGCACCAGCGTCGGACAACGGGTGATGCACGATCTGCGCACCAGCGTCTACGCCCATCTGCAGCGGATGCCGCTGGCCTTCTTCACCCGCACCCGGACCGGCGAGGTGCAGTCGCGGATCGCCAACGACATCGGCGGGATGCAGTCCACCGTCACCAGCACCGCGACCTCCCTGGTGTCCAACCTCACCACTGTCGTGGCGACGGTGGTCGCCATGATCGCTCTGGACTGGCGGCTGACCATCGTCTCGCTGCTCCTGCTCCCGCTGTTCGTGTGGATCAGCCGCAGGGTCGGCAACGAGCGGCGGAAGATCGCCACCGAGCGGCAGAAGCAGCTCGCCGCCCTCTCGTCGATCATGCAGGAGTCGCTGTCGGTCAGCGGCATCCTGCTGGGCCGCACCATGGGGCGCTCGCGCGCGCTGAGCCAGGACTTCGCCAAGGAGTCGGACTCGCTCGCCGAACTGGAGGTCCGAGCCGACATGGCGGGCCGCTGGCGGCAGTCGACCATCCAGATCGTGATGGCTGCGATGCCTGCGGTGATCTACTGGGCGGCCGGGATGGCGAGCGGGGGCACCGCGGTGTCCATCGGCACGCTGGTGGCCTTCACCTCACTCCAGCAGAACCTGTTCCGGCCGACGGTCCAGCTGCTGCAGGTCGGCGTGTCCGTGCAGGTCTCGCTGGCCCTGTTCCAGCGGATCTTCGAGTACCTGGACCTGGTTCCCGACATCACCGAACGCCCCGACGCCGTCACCCTCCCCAGCGACCACGGACGCATCCGGGGCGAGGTCCGGTTCGAGAACGTCGGCTTCTCCTACCAGCCGTACGACCGCGAGTCCGCCCAGCCCCGACCGACGCTCGACGGCATCGACCTCACCGTCCACGCCGGACAGAGCCTCGCCGTGGTCGGCGAGAC
This sequence comes from Streptacidiphilus sp. MAP12-16, assembly GCF_041262165.1. Classification (NCBI taxonomy): domain Bacteria; kingdom Bacillati; phylum Actinomycetota; class Actinomycetes; order Kitasatosporales; family Streptomycetaceae; genus Streptacidiphilus; species Streptacidiphilus sp. MAP12-16. Next base: position 33,044 of record NZ_JBGCBY010000015.1, on the reverse strand, counting down.
CGGATCGGGCAAGACCACGCTCAGCTACCTGGTCCCCCGGCTCTACGATGTGACGGCCGGTCGGGTCAGCATCGACGGCGTCGACGTGCGCGACCTGAGTTTCGAGGCACTGGCCGACGCGGTCGGCGTGGTCTCGCAGGAGACCTACCTGTTCCACGCCTCGGTCGCGGACAACCTGCGCTTCGCCAAGCCGGACGCCACCGACGTGGAGTTGCACGAAGCGGCGCGGGCCGCACAGATCCACGACCACATCGCCGCACTTCCCGAGGGCTACGACACCATGGTCGGCGAGCGCGGCTACCGCTTCTCCGGCGGCGAGAAGCAGCGCCTCGCGATCGCGCGCACCATCCTCCGCGATCCCCCGGTGCTGGTCCTGGACGAGGCGACCAGCGCCCTGGACACCCAGACGGAGCAGGCGGTTCAACAGGCCCTCGACACCCTCTCCGCCGGCCGGACCACCATCACCATCGCGCACCGGCTGTCGACCATCCGGGACGCCGACCAGATCGTGGTCCTGGACGAGGGCCGGGTTGCCGAACGCGGTACCCACGAGGACCTGCTCGCGCTCGGCGGCCACTACGCTGCGCTGATCTCCAGGGACACCACGCTGGCACCCGTCTGACCTCCAGCGTTGGACCGACCGGAAAATGGAGGGTGGAAGAAGAAGGGGGTCCCCCCGGCCGAAGGTTGGGGGAGGGTCGAGGGCCGAGTCCAGGCGGTGCCGACGAAGGAGCCATGGCGGAGCCCTGGCGACTGAGGAGAAGCCGTCTGGGCGAGAGCCTCCCCCACCCTTCGGGCGGGAGGTGCCCCCTTGCCCGCGACGCCGCCCTCCATGTGCCGGTCGGTCTTAGCCGTGGGCCGACGGCTGCCCGAAGTAGTACAGCGCCATGACGAAGGCTGCGAAGAGGTGCAACCCGATCACGTAGATAAAGACGCGAATGCCGACCCGCCGCTCGGTGCGGGTGCTCCCGTCTTCGACAGGGTGGTTGGCGGTGGCCATGGGAATCGTCCTTTCAGTTGAGTTCAGTTCAGTCAGTTCAGTTCAGTTCGGTTCGGTCACGTCAGTGCGGCCAGAGTTCGGCGGAGGGGCTCTGCAGCAGGGTGTGCAGGAACAGCAGCTCGACGCCGGGCTGCTGCTCGGCGACCAGCCGGTGGGGCCGCATGGAGTCGAAGTGCGCGGCGTCGCCGGGGTCCAGGCGGTGTTCCTCGCGGTCGAGTGTGAGCAGGAGTCGTCCCTGCAGGACGTACAGCCACTCCTCGCCCGGGTGCACGCGGACGACAGCGTCCTGGACCCGCACCGGGATGTGCACGCGCAGCGCCTGCATGGCCCGGCCGGGGGCGCCGACCGGGCGGTAGGTCCAGCCGCCCGCCGAGGTGGGTTCGTTCTCGCCGGCTCTGACCACCGGACCCCGCACGACGGGAGAGGTCTCGCCCCGGTCCTCGCCCAGCAGTACCTCCACCGGGACGCCGTATGCTCGGGAGAGACCGAGCAGCACCGGCAGCGAGGGCTGGCGCTTCGCGGTCTCCAGTCTGGACAGGTGTGCCGGCGACAGTCCCACCCGCGCGGCGGCGGCCTCCAGGGTGAGGCGACCGCGCAGCCGGCACTCGCGCAAGCGGGCGCCGAGTCCGGGCAGTTCCTCACTGGTGAGGCCGTGGTCGTTGTCCATGCCCACCAGGTTCACACCGGCACAGCGGGTGGGCAAGATCTTTGCCTCAGAGGCAAAGTCCATGGTCGAATCCATCCTGGACCCTGACAGGAAGCGAGGACGTCCCTCCCGTGAACGTGATCCTCTTTGGTGCGACGGGCATGATCGGCCAGGGTGTCCTGCGCGAGTGCCTACGCGACGACGCGGTGCAGCGGGTCCTGGTGGTCGGCCGGACCACCGCGGGCGTCGAGCATCCCAAGCTGCGCGAGATCGTGCACCGGGACCTGGCGGACCTGACCGCGATCGAGGGTGAGTTCTCCGGGTACGACGCCTGCTTCTTCTGCCTCGGCGTCTCCTCGGCCGGGATGAAGGAGGAGGCGTACCGCCGGGTCACCTACGACCTGACCCTTGCGGCCGCGCGTCCGCTGGCCGCCCTGAACCCGGAACTGACCTTCGTGTACGTGTCCGGGCAGGGAACCGACAGCACCGAGCAGGGCCGGATCATGTGGGCCCGGGTGAAGGGGAAGACCGAGAACGACCTGCTCGGGCTGCCATTCGACGCCTATATGTTCCGTCCGGGCTGGGTTCAGCCCATGCACGGGATCACCTCGAAGACCCGGCTGTACCGGGCGATGTACGCCGTGACCGGCCCGCTCTTTCCCCTCCTCCGGAAGCTGGCCCCGAACCAGATCACCACCACCGAGCAGCTGGGACGCGCGATGATCGCGGTGGCGGCCACCGGCGCGAGCAGCCACATCCTCGCGTCCAGGGAGATCAACGCCCTAGCCTCGGCCGAACCGTCCAAGAGCTAGCGACCTCGGGAGACTCCCCAGGTCGTAAGCCCTGAGCCGCCCCTCCCGACCCGCAGCCTCTCGCTCCCACGGCCCTCACCGGCCCGTGGGGCGGTTGATCGCTGCGCACACGGACATGCGAGGATCAGCACCGAGACACAGCTTCGACGCTTGGGCGCCGGCGCGCTCGCGTGGGCGCGCCGCCACCGACGGATGAGAGAAGTGACCGGCATGGGCGATGTGATCCTGGTCCGCCACGGGGCGACCGACTGGAGCGAGTCGGGGCGCCACACCAGTTACACGGACCGGCCGTTGACAGCCCATGGCGAGGAGCAGGCCCGCGCGCTGGCGGCGATCCTCGCCGAGCACCGCATCGCGGTCACGCTGAGCAGCCCGCTCGCCCGTGCCCGTGCCACCGCGAAGCTGGCGGGCCTCGACGACGTGCGGATCGATCCGGACATGCACGAGTGGGACTACGGCGGCTACGAGGGGATCACCACAGCGGAGATCCACCGCACGCGGCCCGACTGGGACCTGTGGACCGACGGCGTCCCGCCCGGCCCGGAGGGCCACCCCGGGGAGATGCCCGCGGCGGTCGGCGCCCGCGCCGACCGGGTCCTCGCCACCGTGGCCGAGGCCCTTCGCGAAGCCGACGGCGACGATGTCGCGCTGGTCGCGCACGCCCACTTCCTGCGCGTCCTGACGGCCCGCTACCTGGGCCTGCCCGCCGCCTCGGGCGCGCTCTTCATGCTCGCCACAGGCACGATCAGCCGCCTGGGTGCGGAGCACGGCCACCACGCCATCGCCGCCTGGAACGAGCGCCCGCGCTAGGCGATCTAGGCTCGGGTCATGCCCTGGACCACGGCTCTGAGAAGCACCGCCCGCGCCGGCTTCACCCTGGAGCGGGCGTACACCGAGCCGATGCGCGCCGTGCGCGGGGCGCTCGGCGCCGCGATCGTGGTCTTCACGGCCCTGGCCCTGGGCTCGCCCTCGCTCGCGACCTCCGCCGCCGTGGGCGCTTTCATCGCCGGGACCGCCACCTTCCAGCGCAGCTACCGCCCCAGGCCGGTCCTGGCCCTGGGTGCGGCGGCGGGCCTGTCCGTGAGCACCTTCGTGGGCTATCTCGCGTCGCCCTGGCCGCCGTTGTTCGTCCTGGTCCTGGGACTGTGGGCGTTCGCCGCCGGGCTGGCCTGGTCGCTCGGCCCCACCGCCGGCGTGGTCGCGTCCACGACCATCGCGGTGATGCTGGTCGTGGTCACCCTGCCGGAGAGCGTCCCGCAGGCCGCCGAGCACGCCGGGGTGATCGCCGCCGGCGGCGTCGTCCAGGCCCTGCTCGTGGTCGTGTGGCCGGTACGGCGCTGGGGCGCGCAGCGCGACGCGCTCGCCGACGCCTACGCGTCGATGGCGGACTACGCCCGGCGGCTGCGGGACGACCCCTTCGCCGCCTTCGACCCCGAACCGCTGATGCAGGCCCGCAGCGCGGCGGCGCTGACGCCTGGTCAGGCCCGACGCCGCCCGGCGGAGCTCGGCGGCATGCGGGCACCCATGGAGCGGATGCGCCCCGCGATGGCGGCACTCGCCGACCCGCGCGTGGGCGCGGCCGAGGAGGGTCCCGAGCGGGACCGCGCCCGGGAGATCCTGAACGCAGCCGCCGAAGTCCTGGACGCGGTGGCGCACTCGATCCGCACCGGCGACCGTGTCTCCGTGCCCGAGTGGACCTACCGGGCGCTGGCCGTCCCCGCCACCGGGCCGGTGCTCACCGGGGCCTCCCGCCAGTCGGGACGGCTCCTGATCGGAGTGCTAGCGGACATCGCCGAGTCACTGGAGTCCCCCGGCGGCACCGGCGAGGACGCGAGACAGCTCGGCAACCTCTCCCGCCCCTCCGTCCCGGAGATGCTGCCCCTCGCGGGGCACGCGGTCCGGCGCAACTGGCGCTGGTCCTCCCCGGTCCTGCGCCACGCGGTGCGGGTCGGCGCGGTCGCCGCCATCGGCGAGGCGATCGGTCTGGCACTCCCTTTCGGGCACGGCTACTGGGCGCCGCTCACCGCCGTGATGGTGATGCGGCCCGACTTCTCGCAGACGTACTCCCGCGGGGTGGCGCGGATCGCGGGCACGGTGCTGGGCGTCGCCGTCGCCAGCGCGGTGATCCGGCTGGCCGAACCGAACGACTGGGTCAGTTCCGCGCTGGCGGTGCTGTGCATCGGCGGGGCGTATCTGACGCTCCGGACCGGCTATGCGGCGATGACCGCCTGCGTGACCATGTACGTGGTGTTCCTGCTGGCGATGGACGGTGCCGCGCTGACCGCGACGGGCGAGGAGCGGGTCGCGGAGACCCTGGTCGGCGGTGCGCTGGCGCTCGCCGCCTACGCCCTCTTCCCGACCTGGCAGACGGTTCGGCTGCCGGACCTGCTCGCCGCGTACATCGAGACGGGCGGCAGGTACGCGGCGGCCGCCGTCGCCGCTTTCGGCGCGCCCACGACGGCCGACCGCCGCGCGGTCCGGGAGGCTCTGCTCGACTACCGCCAGGCCCGCGCCGACCTGCTGACCGCCGATCAGCAGGCGGCGGTGGAACCCGTCCGGCACCGCGGCCTGCTGCACTCGCAGGTCACCGCCGCGCGCTCGGCGATGGCGGCGCTCGGCCGCTCGGCCATGCTGCTGGAGGCGCACCTGCCCGCACCGCGCACGGACCCGGCGCCGGTCCCCGGCGCGGCCCGCTTCGCCGAGGCTCTGCGCGCCGAGACGGCGCGCGCGGCCCAGGCCGTCCGTCTGGACCAGCCCGTCGACCTCTCGGCCGTCCGCCCCTGCTACGAATCCTGGACAGCGGAGCTTCCCGCCCCGGCCGCCGGCAGCACCGACCCCGCCCACCTGGTCGTGCGCGACGCGGGCTTGCTGGCGGACGCGCTGGAGGGACTCCAGGACGCGCTGGGCGACTGACCCCTGTCGTCCTCTGGGGCAGCCCCGGTCAGGGGTGCGGTTCCCAGCCGGACGGGGGCCGGTCGTCGATGCCTCGGGGGCGAACGCTGCGACGTAGCCGGGATGGATCTCGGCCCGGTCAAGGCCTACCCGGGTACTCGCCGGACCAGGTGGTCAGCTGCCGACCTTCCGGGCGGCGCGGGCCTGCTCGTCGGCGGCTCCGCCTCGGCCGACGAGCCCGCGCCGCGCGTCGGCGGTCTCCCGCAGGCGCGGCTCGATGGCGCGGAGCTGCAGCGGGGCGATCCGGCCGAGGACCAGCGGGATCTGACCCCGGATCAGCTGGTAGCCGCGCAGCCAGCCCTGGGCGTAGACGTGGACGGAGCGCCGGGCGATGCCGTCCGCGATCCGCTGGACCGCCGGGGCGAGGGGGTAGGTACGGTTGGTCGGCCAGGGCAGGTGAGTCCGCATCTCGCGCATCACGTCGTCCTCGTCCGCTCCGCGCACCATGTCGGTGTCGGTCCAACTGAGGTAGCCGACGCCGACCCTGACGCCCTGGTTGGCGACCTCGCCGCGTAGCGCGTGCGCGAACGCCTCGACGCCGGACTTGCTGGCGCAGTACGCGGTCATCAGCGGCGCGGGGGTCATCGAGGCCAGGGACGCGATCTGCAGCAGATAGCCGCGGGAGGCGATCAGGGCGGGCAGGAAGGCGCGGGCGGTGCTGGTGCTGCCGAGCAGGTTGACCTCGATGACGCGCTGGAACGCCTCGGGGTCGGAGTCGAGGAAGCTGCCCCCGATGGCGATACCGGCATTGGCGACGACGACGTCGACCCGGCCGTAGCGATCCACGACCTGCTCGGCCACGGACCGGAGCGCCGCCAGGTCGGTGACATCGGCCTCCCACCAGCCGGCGTCGGGGCCGCACTCGGCGGCGGCGCGTTCCAGTTCCTTGGGCTCCAGACCGACCAGGGCGACCGTGGCGCCGCGTGCGGACAGGGCCCGGGCGAGCTCGGCGCCGACACCTCGCGCCGCGCCGGTGACGACGGCGACCTGGCCGGCGAGGGACTGCTTGGGCATGGGGTGGATCCCTCTCAGGCGCGGGCGGGCGAAGGAACGGCGGGGGTACCGGGGCTGGCCGGTTCGTCGGGCGCGGCGGGGACGGCGGCGGGGACGGCGGCGGGGGCAGCGGTGGGCTTCCTGAGCAGGTCGTACTCGGAGAGGTCCACGCTGCGCGTCTCGCGCCGGAAGTGGGCGGTGGTGCCGGGCCACAGCACCGTGTTGTTGCCGTTGGCGTCCAGGTACCAGCTGCGGCAGCCGCCGGTGTTCCACACGGTGCGGGTCATCCGCCGCTGCACCTCCGCGTTCCAGCGGCGCTGCGCCGTGGCGGTGACGTCGAGGGCGGCCACGCCGGAGGCGTCCAGGCGGCGGAGGTAGTCCGCGAGGTAGTTCAGCTGCGACTCGATCATGAGCACCATCGAGCTGTTGCCGAGGCCGGTGTTGGGGCCGACGACGAACAGCAGGTTGGGGAAGCCGCTGACGGTGGTGCCGCGCAGCGCGGCCATGCCGTCCTCCCACTCCTCGGCGAGGGTCCGGCCGGCGGCGCCGGTGATCCTCGAGCCGATGGGCATGTCGGTGACGTGGAAGCCGGTGCTGAAGATGATCGCGTCGACCTCGTGCGCGGTGCCGTCGGCGGCGACGACGCTGCTGCCGCGCACCTCGGCCAGCCCCGAGCCGACGACGTCGACATTGGGCTGGGCGAGCGCCGGGTAGTAGGTGTTGGACAGCAGGACGCGCTTGCAGCCGAAGCGGTAGTCCGGCGTCAACGTGGCGCGCAGGGCCGGGTCCTTGATGTGCTGGTCGAGGTTCAGCTTCGCCAGCCGCTGGGCGGCCCCGAGCAGCCCCGGGCGCTTCACGAACGCGCCGACCTGGTACTCGCGGATGCTCCACAGCGCCGCCCGCAGCGCGCGCTGCGCGGCCGGGACGCGGCGGTAGAGCCAGCGCTCGGCGGCGGTGATGTCGCGGTCCATCCGGGGCATCACCCACGGCGGAGTGCGCTGCAGCAGGACGAGCCGCTCCACCTCCGGCTGGATCATGGGGACGATCTGGATGGCGGAGGCCCCCGTGCCGACGACGGCCACCCGTTTGCCGGCCAGGTCGTAGTCGTGGTCCCAGCGGGCGGAGTGGAAGACCTTGCCGGGGAAGTCGGCGATGCCGGGGAGGTCCGGGACGGAGGGGTCGGACAGCGGGCCGCAGGCGGCGACGACCACGTCCGCGGTGTAGCGGCCCTGGCTGGTCTCCAGCTCCCAGCGGGTCTCCGCGGCGTCCCAGCGGGCGCTCAGCAGCTCGTGGTCAAACCGCAGGTGCGGCCGGAGGTCGAAACAGTCGGCGATGCGCTCCAGGTAGGCGCGGATCTCGGGCTGGCCGGAGAAGGTGCGCGGCCAGTCGGGGTTCGGCGCGAAGGAGAACGAGTACAGGTGCGAGGGGACGTCGCAGGCGCAGCCCGGGTAGCTGTTGTCGCGCCAGGTGCCGCCGATGGAGGAGGCGCGTTCCAGCACGACGAAGTCGGTGACGCCCTCTTCGCGCAGCCGTACCGCTGCTCCCAGCCCGCCGAACCCGGAGCCGACGACGGCGACGCGCACGTGCTGGTCGGGCCTCTCACTGCTCCCCATCGGGTGCCTCCTGCCGGGATCGACATCATCCAACGTGCCAGTAATCAGTGGCGCAATCAGGAGGGTAGGGCACCCGGCCCGGCTCGGGAAGGTCTCGGGAAGGGTTACGACTCGCCGGTAGCGCACGAGGGTCCCCGAACCCGCGAGAGACCCCCACCCCCCGAACGGGTGAACCGCTCAGACGTTGCCGACCTCGACCCGGCCCTGCGACACGCCCGGGCTGCGCCCCAGTCCTGCGAGCAGTCGCTCGAGCACCAGACCCGCCTCCTCGCGCGCCTGCACATGGTCCTCGGCACGGGCGATGTAGAGGCTGGCCTCGGAGATCAGCGCCGCCAGCATCCGGGTCAGCGGGGCGACCGGCAGTTCCTCGACGTTGCCCTCGCTGATCGCCTCGGTCAGCGCCTCCGCGAGCAGCAGGTAGCCGTGCTCCTCCACCAGGGCGTCCCAGGCGCTGTGCCCGAGCACGGCAGGCCCTTCGATCAGTACGATCCGCTGGAAGTGGGTGTCGATGCAGGCGTCCAGGAACGACTGGAAGCCGCTGCGCAGCAGTTGCCAGGCATCCCCTGGCTGTTCCTCGGCGCGGGCCGTCTCCTGGGCGACCAGGCGCTCGGCCATCTCCTTGGCGCACTCGGCCATGACGGCGCGGAACAGGTCGGCCTTGTCCTTGAAGTGGTGGTACAGCGCACCGCGGGTGACCGCGGCGGCGGCCACGATGTCCTCCGTCCCGGTCGCGGCGTACCCGCGCTCGGCGAAGAGGTCACGCGCGGCGCGCAACAGCGCACGCCGCGTGTCCGCGACGTGCTCCGCACGACGACTCCGCCGGATCCGGGGGACTGACATACCTACATCCTGTTCCATACAGTCTGTATGTTAGTGGGGGGCCACAATCCTGCGGCCCGGGGGAACGGAGACATGGATCATGGGACTCCCACTTAATCTGACCGTCAAGATGGGCACGTACCTCCTCAAGCAGAAGCTCCTTCGGCGGAAGAAGTTCCCGCTGATCGTGGAGGTCGAACCACTCTTCGCCTGCAACCTCGCCTGCGCCGGCTGTGGCAAGATCCAGCACCCGGCAAGCGTTCTGAAGCAACGGATGCCGGTCGAGCAGGTCGTCAACGCCGTCATGGAGGCAGGTGCACCGATGGTGTCCCTCGCCGGTGGCGAGCCGTTGATGCATCCGCAGATCGACGAGATGACCCGGGCTCTGCTGGCCAAGGGCAAGTTCGTGGTGCTCTGCACCAACGCCGTGCTCCTGCCCAAGCACCTGCACAAGTTCAAGCCGCACCGCAACTTCGCCTGGATGGTCCACATCGACGGGCTGCGCGAGCGGCACGACGAGTCGGTGAGCAAGGTCGGTGTCTTCGACCAGGCCGTCGAGGCGATCAAGCAGGCCAAGGCGGCGGGATTCGCCGTCTACACCAACTCGACCTTCTTCAACAACGACAGCCCGCAGGACGTCATCGAGGTGCTGCAGTACCTCAACGACGACCTCAAGGTCGACCGGATGCAGATCTCCCCCGGATACGCCTACGAGAAGGCCCCCGACCAGGACCGCTTCCTGGGCGTCGAGCAGACCCGGGCGATGTTCAAGAAGGCCTTCGCGGACGGCCGCCGGAAGGGCTGGCGGCTCAACCACTCGGCCCTCTACCTGGACTTCCTCGAAGGCAAGGTGGACTTCGAGTGCACTCCGTGGGCGATTCCCTCGTACTCGCTCAAGGGGTGGCAGAAGCCCTGCTACCTGATGGCCGACGGCTACGTGGAGACCTACCAGGAACTGCTGGACACCACCGACTGGGACGCCTACGGGCGCGGCAAGGACCCGCGCTGCGACAACTGCATGGCGCACTGCGGCTACGAGCCGACAGCCGTGCTGGCGACCATGGGCTCGCTCAAGGAGAGCCTGCGGGCGCTGACGGCGGGCTGAGTCCCGCCCCCCGATCCGACCCACGGTCCCGACTGCTGCGACAACCCCGCAGCGGCCGGGACCGTCGCCGTTCCCGGCCATTCCCGGCCGGTCCTGGCCGGAGCGGGACTTCCAGGTCAGCCCTAGCACTTTCCGCCACCGCGTCACTACGATGAGCCGACTTCCGGAGCCGACCGAGTTCGACAGGTTTCGACGAGGCTTCGACGGGAGCTCGACATTCGAGAGGAGGGATTCCGGTGGAGGACACGCAGGTGGACGAGAGCGCGTTCTACGTGCTCAGCGCGTTGCTGCTGACCCCGGGCCAGTTCCCCAGCGTGCTCGGGGACGACTACCCCGCCGCCTGCGCCGAGCTCGAGCTCGAACCCTGGGCCGACGGCTACGGGCTGCTCTTCGGACAGGACGCTGCCGGAGCCAGGTGGACGGTCGTGTCGGACGACGCCGCGCTGGTCGCCTGCGCCATCGCCGCCTGGGACTGCGGAATGGCCTACGACCTGACCCCGCCCGAGCGCACCGTGGTGGACTCGTTCCCCGGCTGGCCGCTGGCGCTGTCCGTGAGCACCCCCGGACTCCCCGAGCCGCACGATCCTCCCGCCGACGAGAGCGAGCACGCACTGCTCAGCCCACCGGACCCGGACTCCTGGGGCCCGGCTCAGCGACGGCTGGGAGCGGACGAGATCGCCAAGCAGTGGTCGGTGTGGCGGGAGCAGGTCGGCGCCAAGGTGCAGTTCGACTCCACTGGCGGGACACCGTCCGAGCCGGTGGCCCGGGTCCTCGCCGAGGCGCGCGAGTACACCCGCACTCCCCCGCCCGCGGGGCGCATCCGCTCCGCCCCGGCCGCCGACGACGCCCGGCTGGTACGGGCGGACGGCCCCGGCTGGAGCCTGGCCGCCCGTACCGACGACATCGCGCTGCTGCTGCTGGACGACAGGCCGGGCGAGATCCTGCCGATCGGCCGAGGGCCGGAGCTGCCCGCGCTGCTCCATGCCCTCGACCGGATGGCCCGCGCCTCCAGCTGACGCCGCACTGACGGACGCGCCCGTCAGTGCGCGGGAACCGCCGCGGCGGCAGCCCCGTCCGCGCTGCCCAGCGGCTTCTCCTTGAGGACCAGGGCGAAGACGAAGGCGATCGCGATGAAGGGCACGCCCGCCAGGAAGAGGTCACCGATGGCGTGCGCGAAGGCCGCCGTGACGTGCTCCTTCACCGGCGCGGGCAGGTGCTGGATGGCCTGGACGTTGTTGGCGTCCAGCTTGCCGCCGCCACCGCCTGAGCCGCCCGCCGAGCCCGCGAACTCCTGCTTCATGTAGTGGGCCAGGCGGCTGGTCAGCACCGTGCCGAAGATCGCGGTACCGATCGAGGCCCCGATCTGCCGGAAGAACGTCGCCGAGGCCGTCGCCACGCCCATGTCGCGGAAGTCCACCGAGTTCTGGATGGCCGTGACCAGCGTCTGCATGGTCAGGCCCAGGCCCGCGCCGAACCCGAAGGCGTACAGCGCGACCTGCCAGTACGGCGTGGTGTTGCTGAGCGTGCTGAGCAGCACCAGCGAGCCGATGATCACCAGCGAGCCCGCGATCGGGTAGATCCGGTACTTCCCGGTCTTCGCCATGATCCGGCCCGAGGTGATGGCAGTGGCCATGATCCCGGCGACGGCGGGCAGCATGCCGAGGCCCGACTTGGTGGCGGACATGCCCTGGACCGCCTGCAGGTACACCGGCAGGTAGATGATGCCGCCGAACATCGCGAACCCGGCGAAGAAACCGAAGCCGTTGCCGACCGAGAAGATCGGGTTGCGGAACAGCCGCATCGGCAGGATCGGCTCGGCCGCCCGCCGCTCGATCAGCACGAAACCGACGGTGAGCAGGATCGAGCCGCCGAGCAGCAGCAGGCCCTGCCAGGAGACCCAGCCGTACGCGGTGCCCGCCCAGTTCAGGTAGAGCAGCAGGCTGGTGACACCGGTGACGATCGCCGCCGATCCCAGGTAGTCGATCGAGTGCTCACGGCGGTTGACCGGGAGCTTGAGCGCGAACGAGCAGACCACCAGAGCGCCGAAGCCGATCGGCAGGTTGATGTAGAAGATCCAGCGCCAGCCGATGCTGTCGGTGAACCAGCCGCCGAGCAGCGGTCCGGCCACGCTGGACAGGCCGAAGACCGCGCCCATCAGACCCTGGTAGCGGCCGCGCTCGCGCGGGGGTATGACGTCGCCGATGATCGCGAAGGCCAGCGACATCAGCCCGCCGCCGCCGATGCCCTGGACCGCGCGGAAGGCGATGAGCTCGCCCATGTTCTGACTGAGGCCGGCCAGCGCGGAGCCGATCAGGAAGACCACGATCGCGGACTGGAAGATGATCCGGCGCCCGTAGAGGTCGGAGATCTTGCCCCAGAGCGGGGTGGCGGCCGTGGAGGTCAGCAGGTACGCGGTGACGACCCAGGAGAGCTTGTCGATGCCACCGAGCTGGCTGACGATCGTCGGCAGGGCGGTCCCCACGATGCTCTGGTCGAGGGCGGCGAGCAGCATCCCGGCCATGAGGCCACCCATGACCACCATGATCTGCTTGTGGCTCAGGTAGTTGGGGCCGTCAGTGGTGACTGCGGGTTCGGGCGGGGTCGATGACGGGTCGGTCGCTGTGTCGACCGGGATTTCGGACATGGCGGCTGGCTCCAGGGTGGTTCACCGTACGGTGCTCGGATCTGAGCAGGGGGGAACCGTATCGCGCAGCTCTGACAATCCGGCGGGCGGGGCTAGCCGTACGGCAGGTAAGCGGCCGCGACGACGCCGAAACCGATGTGATCGCACGTTTCACCTCCCAGCCTTCCAAGGACATGACAAAATAGCGAATCTGACACCCCGTAGAGTGGTGGCCAGCGTGACGAAGATAGCGAACGCCGGACGGCCCCACAAGAACCCCACCGGAAACCTGTGTAAGCCAGCACGTGGACATGGCTTGCCAAAGCGGGGACCTTCGCCGCTACGGTGCCTCCTATGCAAACGGACGACAGGCGCGCTGCGGATCTCGAAGAGCTCGGCCTCACCAATTACGAGGCACGGGTCTATCTCGCACTGATCCGCCGCGACGTCTTCACGGCGGCCGAGGTCGCCCGAGAAGCCCAGGTCCCACGCCAGCGGGTGTACGACGTACTGGAGGGCCTCACCCGGCGCCAGCTCGCGGTGCTCCACCCCGGACGGGTGGCCGGCTACTCGGCGGTCGCCCCGGAGATCGCCGTGGACCGCCTGATGGAGCAGCAGCGCCGCTCGCTGGGACGGCTGGAACGCCTCTCGGACGAGCTTGCCCGCGAGCTGCTGCCGACCTGGGACAGCGGGCGCACCCACACCGATCCGCTGGACTACGTCGAGGTGCTGCGCGACGCGGCGGACATCAGCGACCGCTTCGCGCGGATCCAGTCGGAGGCCGAGCGGGAGCTCTTGAGCTTCTCCCGGCCGCCATGGGTGAACCCGCCCGCGGAGAACGTCGCCGGGATCGAGGCATCCGCGCGACTGCACGCGGCGGGTCGGACGGTCCGCTCGCTCTACAGCCGGGACGTGCTGGACGACCCGGAGGTGCTGGCCGTGGTGCGGCAGTTCGTCGACGTCGGCGAGGAGATCAGGATCGCCGACTCGCTGCCGCTGAAGCTGGTGATCGCCGACGGCTCGACGGTGCTGTGCGACATGCCGGACCCGGTGGAGCGCACCGGTGCGACCACCTCGCTGGTGATCCGCCACCCCTCGCTGGCGGCGACGCTGCGGCTCGCCTTCCAGAGCGTCTGGGACGAGTCCCCCACCCTGGAGGAGGCCCTGAAGGTGCACGACACGTCGGCGCCGGAGCAGGAGGAGTCGGCGGACCAGGTGGAGTAGCCGGAGCGGGCCGGGGTCAGGCCTGCTCGTCCCGCAGCACCCGTCGGAGCACCTTGCCGAGCAGGTTGCGCGGCAGCGGGTCCGACCGGAACTCCACGATCTTGGGAACCTTGTACCCCGTCAGCCGTTCGGCGCAGTAGGCGATCAGCGCGCCCTCGGTCAGCCGGGAGCCCTCCCTGACGATGACGCACGCCTTCACCGTCTCGCCCCGGTAGGCGTCCGGCACGCCGACCACGGCGGCCTCGGCCACAGCGGGGTGCGCCAGCAACACGTCCTCGATCTCGCTGGGGAACACGGAGAAGCCGCTGGCTATGATCACGTCGCGCTTGCGGTCGATGACGGTCACATAGCCGTCGGGGCTCATCACGGCGATGTCGCCGGTGAACAGCCAGCCGTCGTGGAGCATCCGCGCGCTGTCCTCGCGCTCATGCCAGTAGCCGGCGAAGACCTGCGGCCCACGGACCGTCAACTCGCCAGCCACACCCGGCAGTTGCTCCCGGGTCGGATCGTCCTCGTCCACCACGCGGACCTCGGTTCCGGGGAGCGGGATGCCGACCGTGCCGGGGCGGGCGTTGGCGTTCAGCGGGTTGGCCAGGACCACGGGGGACGCCTCGCTCAGGCCGTAGCCCTCGACCAGGTGAGCCCCGGTCAGCCCCTGGAACTGGTCCACGGTCTCCGGCTCGAGACGCATCGCACCGGAGATGCAGTAGCGCACCGAGCGCAGCCCGCGCAGCTGACCCGCACCCCGGTCCCGCCCTTCCTTCATCAGCGCCTGGTACATCGGCGGCACGCCGGGGAACAGCGTGGGCCGCCGGCGCCGCAGCGCCTGCACGACCAGCCCGACCTCGAAGGTCGGCAGCAGCACGGTCCTGGCCCCGGCCAGCGAGGCCACGGTGAGGCACATCGTCATTCCGTAGACATGAAACATCGGTAGCACCCCGAGCAGGGTCTCCCGCCCCTGCCGGAGCTGCGGGTACCAGGCCCGGACCTGGTGGGCGTTGGCGACCAGGTTGCGATGGGTCAGCATGGCGCCCTTGGGTGTGCCGGTGGTGCCCCCGGTGTACTGGAGCACGGCCACCGCCGTGCGCGGGCTCACCGGCCCGGCTCCGGCGGCGGCACTGCGCGGGCCGCGCGCGACCCTGGCGAAGGGGACGGCACGTGCGCCCTCCGGCAGACCGGGGCGCAGCCTCGTCCGCAGCTCCCGGGCCCTGGCGAGGGGCAGCCGCAGCAGCAGTCGCGAGTGGAGCGGCAGTGCGTCCGCGAGAGAGGTGGTCACGATCTCGCGCAGCCCGGTCCGTCCGCGGGCCGCGTCCACCACCGCGAAGGCTCCGTCGTGCACCACGGCGACCGTGGCGCCGGAGTCGTTCAGCTGGTGCGCGAGCTCCGACTCCGTGTAGAGCGGGTTGGTGGGCACCACGATCGCGCCCAGGCGGAGCACGGCATAGAAGGCGATCACATACTGCGGGCAGTTGGGCAGCACCAGGGCGACCCGGGCGCCGCGGTGGACGCCGAGTGCGGCCAGTCCCCCGGCGAAGCGGTCGACGGCCCTGCGCAGGGCACGGTAGCTGGTCTTCCGGCCGAAGAAGACCAGCGCGGTGCGCCGCCCGTGCCGCTGCGCAGCCTCATCGAGCAGCGCAGTGACCGGAACGTTCGGGATGCTGACCTTGTGCGGCACTCCGGCCGCGTAGAAGCGGTGCCAGGGACGAGCCGTCCCGGTCCTGTCGGTCGTCGCCACCTGGCCACGCCTTTCCGCTGCTGACGTCCGGTCTCACAGATTGTCGAGATCGTGGCAGCGCATTCGGGCATCTGTCCAGAGGCGGGTACGACTCGGAGCCGCCAACCGCTTGCGCGGTGACGGCTCCGAGTCAGGTGTCGCTGAGTGCTACCGGATACTGACGATCAGTACCAGTTGTGCGCCTGCCAGAACGACCAGGCGGCGTTCGGGCTGCCGTAGCGGGAGTTCATGTAGTCCAGGGCCCAGCGGATCTGCGTGGTGGCGCTGGTCTGCCAGTCGGCACCGGCCGAGGCCATCTTGCTGCCGGGCAGGGCCTGGCCCAGGCCGTAGGCGCCGGACGACGGGTTGGTGGCGTTGACGTTCCAGCCGCTCTCGTGGGAGATGATCTGGTCGAAGGACGCGAGCTGGTCGGCGGGGACGATCTGTGCGGCTATGGACTGCGGCGAACCGGTCAGGGCGGTGCGGACCTGGGAGCGCGAGGCGGCAGCGGCCTGGTTGGCGGCGGCGCGGGCGGCGGCGGCCCTGTCAGCAGCAGCCTTGTCGGCGGCGGCCTGATCAGCGGCGGCCTTCGCCGCGGCGGCGCGGTCGGCAGCGGCCTTGTCGGCGGCGGCCTTGGCGGCAGCAGCCTTCGCCGCGGCGGCCTTGGCGGCCGCGGCCTTGGCTGCGGCAGCCTTGTCAGCTGCGGCCTTGGCAGCGGCAGCCTTGTCGGCCGCTGCCTTGGCGGCGGCAGCCTTCTGCGCCGCGGCGGTCGAGGCGGAGGCGGACGCGGAAGCCTGCGCGACCTGAACCTTGGCGAGGGCGTCGGCCTGGGAGACGACGGCCGCGTTGGGGCCGGCGGTGGACGACTCGGCTACGGCGACGCCGGCCACGGCGAGACCGGCAACAGAAGCTGCGGCGACAATGGCGACGGTGCGCTTTCGCAGGCTGAGAGCACGCTTGTGGAGCATGGGGAGAAGACCTCAATCGGCTGGCTAGGCGGCTGGCCGACTGGGTCCGCAGGACGGGACAGGTGCCCTGCGAAGCCGGTTCAGCGCCTGGGGCACCCCGGTTTCGGTTGGTGCCGGATGAAGGCGGCCCCACTGCGATCAGCGGGGCCGCCGTGACGACTGCGCCATTCTTAGCCCGTCGTCGCGCCAGCTCCAAGGCCCCGTCTACTACGCTCCTCCGTAGTGAAGCAGTGTTCGCCACAGGCATGGAGACGCCGCGGCTACCCGCCCCTCAGGGTCCCAAACCATTCGGGCGAAATTCTTCGAAATCCGCCCACACCCGCGTGAGCAGGCCGTAAGCCCCATCGGACCCGAGGTCATACCTCAGGAGGATGAGGGCACCGCCCACAAGGCCGAGACACGGCCCGGGCATAAGGAATGGATCAACTACCGAGCCTCGTGGACGCGCCGACCGGTGTGGCGGGGCTCACTCCGGAGCGGCGATTCGGACCCGATTCGAGGGGAACCGCCCGGGTCCGCTCACACGTCTGCGCGCCCGTTCAGCTCCGATCGCGGTTCAGCGCCGATCGCGGTTGCGGCGGACGAGCCAGCCGAACACGGTTCCTGCCGCCAGCACCACGGCCAGCACCAGCCAGAGCGGCGAGCTGACCGTGGAGAGCCCCCAGAGGTGCATCGTCACGGAGGCGGTGTTCATCAGGATGAACCAGACGACGAGGATTGCGACGACGACGATGCCGATCGTCCGGGAACTGACCGACATGCCGCCGAACCTGCGGGGGCCTGACCCCTCGCTGTTCTTGGCCATGACCTCATTGTCCGCAGCGACGCTTCTACCCGCCCACTGAACTATCGCAAACCCCCATATACAGGGTGCAGACGAAGGCGTTGGTGGTGCGTGGGGTGTAGACAGCAGAGGCTGATTAAGTTAAGTATCTTTACTTAGATGTCAAGGGCCTCCCGTCGCAGGTCGCGGATCGAGAACCGGCAGTAGCCTGCGTCAGTCACGGCGGCAACGGCCGCATACAGTGATCACTTCAAGCCACCAGGACAGATCGCGCGACCGGAGAGGTACACGAGGCAGGATGACCGAGCACCTCGCCGACCAGCAGCAGGCCGACCAGCGGTGGAACCGCCAGCGTCTGCGCAGCAACAACGAGTGGCTGCTCCTCGAACGGCTGCGCACCGCTGGGCCCGCCTCACGGGCGCAGCTCGCGCGCGACTCCGGCCTGTCCAAGCCGACTGTTTCCACCGCGCTCGCCGCGCTCGAGCAGGCCCGGCTGGTCCGCGAGGCCGGGACGGTGGCCCCCGACCGAGGCCGGATCGCCGTGCTGTACGAGGCCGACCCCAACGCCGGGCACGTGCTCGGCATCGACATCGGCCGGGCCTGGCTCCGCCTCGCGGTCGCCGATCTGGCCGGTACCGTCGTCGCCCGCGTCGACGTACCCAACCGGGGGCGCAGCAGCACCGCCGTGGCGGAGGCCGTGGTCGCCGCCGCCGGGCGGGTGACCGCGGAGGCAGGCCTGGCGCAGGCCGACATCGTCGAGGCCGTGGTGGGTACGCCTGGCGTCTTCGACGAGCGGTCCGGACGGGTCCGCTACGCGGTCAACCTGCCGGGGTGGGGACGGTCCGGACTCTTCGACGGGATCCGCCAGGGCCTGGGCACATCGCTCGCCGTCCACAACGACGCCAATCTGGCCGCCCTCGGCGAGTACTCCTTCGGCGCGGGGACGGGCAGCAAGCTCTTCGTCTACGTGCTGATCGGGACCGGCCTCGGCATGGGCGTCGTCGCCGACGGCGAGCTCTTCCGCGGCGCTCACGGCGCGGCCGGCGAGATCGGCTTCCTGCCGCTGATCACCAGCCCGATGCCAGGCAGCGAGGAACCGGTCGGGGACGCGACCCCGCGCCGGGGGATGCTGGAGGACGCGGTCTCGGCGGACGCCGTGGTCCGGGCCGCACGAGGGCTGGGCATGACCGGGCCGCTCACGGCCAAACGGGTGTTCGAGGCCGCCAGGCTCGGCTCCGCCCCCGCCGTGGCTGCCGTCCAGCAGGAGGCGGTGCGCCTGGCGCATGTGGTGGCGGCGGTGTCCTCGGTCCTCGACCCGGACCTGGTGGTGCTCGGCGGTGGCGTCGGGCACAGCGCCGACCTGCTGCTGACCACCGTGGAGGAGACGCTGCACCGGCTCACCCCGCTGCGCCCGAAGGTCGCGCCGAGCGCGCTGGGCGAGGACGCCGTCCTGCTGGGCGCGATCGCCACGGCGCTGCGGACCGCCCGTCCACTGGTGTTCGACCGGCGGACGGGCGACGCGGAGGGATGAGGGCGGCGCGAGCCTGTCCCCTATTACCGAGCTTGTCCCCTATTACTTATTACTCTGCCGCTGCTACTACTCCGCCGCTGCCGGCTGCCCCTCGGAGAGGCGGGCGACCACCGAGAGCAGCTCGACGACCCGCTCGCGCTCGGTCGGGTCCAGCGGAGCGAGGAGCTGGTTCTGCACCTCGGCGACGCCCGCGCGGACCTGGTCCAGCAGCTGGGTGCCGGCAGGGGACAGCGCCAGCAGGTTGCGACGGCCGTCGGCGGGATCCCGGCGGCGAAGCACCAGACCACGCCGCACCAGGCGGCTGACCAGCTCGGCCATCGTCGCCTTGTCCAGCGACGCCCGCTCCCCCACCGTGCGCTGGTCGATCCCCGGCTCCTCCGCGAGTGCCGCGAGCACCGCGTGCTGCGGAGCGGTCAGCTCGCCGGAGGCGTGCTCCGTCCAGAGCCGGGTGTGGACCTGCTGGGCGACCCGGATCAGGTAGCCGACGACGCGGGGGGCGTCCAGGATCGGCCTGGCCTCAACCATCGTCTCCAGCGCCATGTCCTCCATCCGGGCCATCCGGGAGAGGGAGGTCATCAGCTCGCAGCGCTGCGGCTCGGTCAGGGGTTCCAGGAGCTGCTGCTGCACGCGGGCCACGCCCGGCGAGACGTCGCCGACGACCTGGGTGCCGAGCGGCGACAGGGTGAGCAGCTTGCGGCGGCCGTCGGCGGGGTCCCGGCGGCGAAGCACCAGACCACGCCGCACCAGGCGGCCGACCATCTCGGCCATCGTCGCCTTGTCCAGCGACGCCCGCTCCCCCACCGTGCGCTGGTCGGCGCCGGGCTCGACGGCGAGCGCGACCAGAGCGGCGTACTGCGGGGCGGTGAGCTCGTGCCCGACGTGTTCCGACCAGAGCCGGGTGTGCACCTGCTGGGCTATCCGGATGAGTTGTCCGGGTGACTGGGAAAGGCGGAGCGGAGCACCCGTCATGTCGATATCCCCCAGCACCATTGATAACCGTCCCGTCTTACGCCTTCGCGCGGCCCTTTGTCTGAGGAACGCGCGGCTTGGCAGCGGCGTACCCGCGTCCCGCGGACCCCGAGTCGGAGCTGTGAGTGCGAGGAGGTTTCACCGAGCAGCCGACGGCTGCTGGCGCACACTATACAAACCAACCGAAGCCAGACGACATGCCCTTCGGACCTGCGGCCTAATCGTGATCCAGGACGGTCGTTCCCGGTCGAAACCAATCATTCCAGCGGGTTTTCGCCGCCTCTGGCGAGGACGCGTCAAGGTGTTTCGGGGGCGTTTCTGGCGGCGCGTCAGGAGAAGGGTCAGGAGACGTCGAGGCCGCGCAGCAGGAGATCCGCGAAGGTCTCGCCGATCGATTCCGGGGTGAGTTCGCCGTCGGCGTGGTACCAGCTGCCGAGGTGGTGCACCCCGCCGAAGAACTGGTACGCCGCGAGGTCCGCCGACACGTCGGCGCGCAGCACTCCCTCGGCCTGGCCCTGCTCGATCAGCGCGCGGAACCGCTCGTGGTAGCGCCTGCGCTCGGCGCGCACCTCGGCGAGCCGCTGCTGCGGCAGCATGTGCATGGACCGCCAGGACACCATGGCGTCGTCCAGATTCTCCAGGGTGCTGACCACGACGTCCGCGGCGGCGGCGCGGAGCCGCGCGCGCACCGGCTGGTCCGCGTCGGCGATTGCCGCGAGCCGGGCGGACTGGACCGCGAGCAGCCGGGTGTAGACCTGCTGCAGCAGGTCGTCCTTGGACGCGTAGTAGTGGTACATCGCGCCCTTGGTGACACCGGCTCGCTCGACGATCTCCTGGACGGAGGTCAGCGCGAAGCCGCGTTCGGCGAAGAGCCGGCTGGCGGCGGTGAGCAGGCGCTCCTGCACCGGGGCGGGCTCCGGCTCGTCCGCGCCGGAGGCGGCGGAGTCGGCGTCGGGATCGCCGTCGAGGCGGGCGACCGGCTCGCGGCCGAGCGGTCCCGGCAGGACCGTGACGCGACTGCCCCGGCTTCCGACGGCTCTGCGTGCTGCTGCGGCCACGTGCGTCCCCTCGGCTTCGATCGGATGTGTCACGACCCACCCTAGCCGACATACCTACCAGTCGGTATGGTGGCGGCGTCGGCGTCACAGCCCCACTGTGCCGCATCCCGAGCCAGGAGGTCTGCATGCCCGAGCAATCGCCCGAGCAACCCGGGGCCCGGCCCTCCGGGGCACCGCATCCGCCCGGCCTGGACCTGGACCGCCTGCGCGACCACCTCGCGCAGGCCCACCCCGGTCTGGTCGACGGACCGCTCGCGGCCGAGCTGATCTCCGGCGGCAAGTCCAACCTGACCTACACCCTGCACGACGCCAGCCACCGCTGGGTGCTGCGCCGGCCGCCGCTGGGCCACGTGCTGGCGACCGCGCACGACATGTCCCGCGAGTACCGGGTGATCGCCGCGCTGGCGGGTTCCCTGGTACCGGTCCCGGGCGTGCACCTGCTCTGCACAGACGCGGAGGTGCTGGGCGCGCCCTTCTATCTGATGGACGAGGTCGAGGGCCGGGTCTACCGGACCGCCGAGGATTCGGCCGGCCTCGGCCGCGAGCGCGCCCGCGCCCTGTCCTACCGGCTCATCGACGTCCTCGCCGAACTGCACGCGATCGACCCGGCCACGGTCGGGCTCGCCGACTTCGGCCGTCCCGACGGCTACCTGCAGCGCCAGGTCGCCCGCTGGTTCCGCCAGTTCGAGGCCTCCCGCAGCCGGGAGATCCCGGGCATGGACGAGCTGCAGCAGCGGCTGGGCCAGGGCATCCCCGCGAGTCAGCGGGCCACCATCGTGCACGGCGACTACCGTCTGGACAACACGGTCGTCGCGGCCGACGACACTATCGCCGCCGTCCTGGACTGGGAGATGGCGACGCTCGGCGACCCGCTCGCCGACGTCGGCCTGATGAAGGTGTACTGGGACATCGCCGGGGAGATGCCGGGCAACCCGGTCACCCAGGCCGTCAACCCGGCTGCCGGATTCCCCCGAATGGATGAACTGGTGGAGCACTACGCCACCCGCACCGGCCTGGATCTCACCCCCCTGCCCTGGTACACGGCCTTCGCCGCCTACAAGCTCGCCGTCATCGCCGAGGGCATCCACTACCGCTACACCCAGGGCAAGACCGTCGGCGAGGGCTTCGCGCACCTGGGCGCGCTGGTTCCACCGCTGGTCGCCTCGGCCCTGGAGACCCTGCTCAAGCTGGAGGCGCACTGATGGACTTCCTGTACGACGACCGCACGCGCGAGCTGCAGGAGCGGCTGCTCGCCTTCATGGACGAGACGATCTACCCCGCCGAGGCCGTCCACGCGGAGCAGCTCGCCGCGGCGAAGGACGAGTGGTCCCGCCCGCCGATCATGGCCGAGCTGAAGGCGGAGGCGCACCGGCGCGGGCTCTGGAACCTCTTCTTTGTAGACCAGCACAGCCTTCCGAATGCCGAGCACGGCGCGGGCCTGACCAACCTCCAGTACGCGCCGCTCGCCGAGATCACCGGCCGCAGCCCGCACCTCGCGCCCGAGGCGCTCAACTGCGCCGCCCCCGACACCGGCAACATGGAGGTGCTCGCCGAGTTCGGCACGCCGGAGCAGCAGAAGCGCTGGCTGGCCCCGCTGCTGGAAGGCGAGATCCGCTCGGCCTTCTGCATGACCGAGCCCGAGGTCGCCTCCTCCGACGCCGCCAATATCGCCACCCGGATCGAGCGCGACGGCGACCAGTACGTGATCAACGGCCGCAAGTGGTGGTCCTCCGGCGCGATGAGCCCCAGCTGCGAGATCCTCATCGTGATGGGCCGCAGCGACCCGAGTGCCGCGAAGCACCGCCAGCAGAGCATGATCCTGGTCCCGCGGGACACCCCCGGCGTCGACATCCGTCGCGGCATGAACGTCTTCGGTTACACCGACGGCGCGCACGGCGGCCACGCCGAGATCGTGTTCACCGACGTGCGCGTCCCCGCCGAGAACCTGATCGCCGGAGAGGGCGAGGGCTTCGCCATCGCCCAGGCCCGGCTCGGCCCCGGCCGGATCCACCACTGCATGCGGCTGATCGGCATGGCCGAGCGCGGGGTCGAGCTGATGTGCCGTCGGGCCGTGTCCCGTACGGCCTTCGGCAAGCCGCTGGCCGAGCAGGGCGTGGTCCAGGAGTGGATCGCCGAGTCGCGGGTCCGGATCGAGCAGCTGCGGCTGCTGGTGCTCAAGACCGCCTGGCTGATGGACACGGTGGGCAACAAGGGCGCGCACAGCGAGATCCAGGCCATCAAGATCGCGACCCCGGCGACCGTCGAGTGGATCCTCGACAAGGCGATCCAGGCCCACGGCGCGGGCGGCCTCTCCCAGGACTTCCCGCTGGCACAGCTGTGGGCCCAGGCCCGCACCCTGCGTTTCGCGGACGGCCCGGACGAGGTGCACCGCCGCTCGCTGGCCCGGCGCGAACTGAAGCCGTACCTGGCTGCCGCGGCCGCACAGACCAACTGACGTCCCCTCAACCACCAGACCGAAGGAATGACAGCAACCATGACTGACCAGACCTCCCGCGTAGCCATCGTCACCGGCGCCGCACGCGGCATCGGCGCCGCCACCGCGATCCGCCTCGCCGCCGACGGCTTCGCCGTGGCCGTGGTGGACCTGGAGGAGTCCGCGGGCAAGGACACCGTCGAGAAGATCACCGCCGCCGGTGGCCGCGCCCTCGCCGTGGGCGCGGACGTCAGCAACGCCGAGCAGGTCGCGGCCGCCGTCGAGCGGGTCGTCGCCGAGCTCGGCGCGCCGACCGTGCTGGTCAACAACGCGGGCGTGCTTCGCGACAACCTGCTGTTCAAGATGTCCGAGCTGGACTGGGACACCGTCATGAACGTGCACCTCAAGGGCGCGTTCCTGATGGCCAAGGCCGTGCAGAAGCACATGGTGGACGCGGGCTACGGACGCATCGTCAACCTCTCGTCCTCCTCGGCCCTCGGCAACCGCGGCCAGGCCAACTACTCCGCCGCCAAGGCCGGTCTGCAGGGCTTCACCAAGACCCTGGCCAAGGAGCTCGGCAAGTTCGGTGTCACCGCCAACGCCGTCGCCCCCGGTTTCATCGCCACCGACATGACCGCGCACACCGCCGCGCGCGTCGGAATGAGCTTCGAGGACTTCAAGGCCGCCGCCGCGACGCAGATCCCGGTCGCCCGCGTCGGCGTCCCGGAGGACATCGCGCACACGGTGTCCTTCCTGGTCAGCGAGGGTGCCGGCTTCGTCTCCGGCCAGGTGGTCTACGTCGCGGGCGGGCCGCTCGACTAGAGCCCGTCCGGCCGAGCACCGACCAACGACCTGCCGGTGCGCCGCGTCCGCCGCGGCGCACCGGCGACAGCCCACCTCGGAGCAAGTCTTCGAGCGCTCCCCCTGCTCACTGTCGAGAGGGCTTTACTCCATGAGCACCGCACATCCCGAGGCCACGGCCTGGACCGCCGACGGCCTGCGCACCGCCGTCCGCGAGCTGCTGGCCGCGCACGACCCCGCGAGCACCCCCACCGCCGAGTTCCTGGGCGCCCGCTACGACGCCGGGCTGGCCTGGATCCACTTCCCGGTCGGCCTGGGCGGCCTCGGCGCGCCCCGCTCGCTGCAGCAGCTCGTCAACGAGGAGTTCGCCGCCGCCGGAGCGCCCACCCTGGACCCGGGACGCCACGGCATCGGCCTGGGCATGGCCGCGCCGACCCTGCTCGCCTTCGGCGACGACGACATCCGCAGCCGCTTCCTGCGCCCGCTGTGGACCGGCGAGGAGGTGTGGTGCCAACTGTTCAGCGAGCCCGGCGCGGGCTCCGACCTCGCGGCGCTCGGCACCCGTGCCGTCCGCGACGGCGACTCCTGGGTGGTGGACGGGCAGAAGGTCTGGACCTCGCTGGCGCACGAGGCGCACTGGGCGATCCTGGTCACCCGTACCGACCCGACCGTGCCCAAGCACGCGGGCATGACCTACTTCATCTGCGACATGACCGCGCCCGGGGTCGAGGTCCGCCCGCTGCGGCAGGCCACCGGCGAGGCCGAGTTCAACGAGGTCTTCCTGACCGGGGTACGCATCCCCGACGCGCACCGGCTCGGCGAGGTCGGCAACGGCTGGCGAGTCGCCCAGACCACCCTGATGAACGAGCGCGTCGCCATCGGCGGCCACGCCGAGCCGCGCGAGGGAGGGCTGATCGGCCTGCTGACCCGGACCTGGCGCGAGCGCCCCGACCTGCGCACCCCCGGACTGCACGACGCCCTGCTGCGGCTGTGGGTGGACGCCGAGGCCGCGCGCCTCACCGGCGAGCGGCTGCGCCAGCAACTCGCCGCCGGACAGCCGGGCCCCGAGGGCTCGGCCGCGAAGCTCGCGTACGCCCGGCTGAACCAGCAGATCTCGGGTCTGGAGCTGGAACTGCTCGGCGCGGAGGGCCTGACCTACGACGACTGGACCTTCCGGCGTCCCTCCAACCCCTCGATGGAGGGCGGCTCGCCCGGCTACCGCTACCTGCGGGCCAAGGGCAACTCGATCGAGGGCGGCACCTCGGAGATCCTCCGCAACATCATCGCCGAGCGGGTGCTCGGACTCCCCCAGGAGATCCGGGTCGACAAGGACGTCGCATGGAAGGACCTGCCGAAGTGAGCCCCACAGTGACCCCCACCGACGAAGCACCGGACCTGCAGTACTCCGAGGTCGAGCAGGAGCTGCGGATCCATGTCCGGGCGCTGCTCGCCGCCCGCGCCCCTCAGTCCGAGACCCTCGCCCGCACCGAGAGCGAGCAGCCGGTCGACACCGCGCTGTGGCGGGCGCTCGGCGCCGAACTGGGCGTCACCGGCCTGGCCGTGCCCGAGAAATCCGGCGGCGCCGGCGCGAGCTGGCGCGAGACCGCCGTGGTGCTGGAGGAGCTGGGCCGCGCCGTCGCCCCCGTCCCCTTCTTCGGCAGCGCGGTGCTGGCGACGGCGGCGCTGCTGGCGGCCGACGAGACCGTGCTGCTGCCGCAGGTCGCCTCAGGCGCCCGCGTCGCGGCGCTGGCCGTGCGCTTCGCGACCGCTCCGGGTGCCGCCTTCCCGGCCGACGTCGAGGTACGGGACGGCCTGCTGTACGGCCGCGTACGCCTGGTCGCTGACGCGCGGACCGCGGACGTCCTGCTCGTGCCCGCGCTGGCCGGCGGCCGTCCGGCTCTGCTTGCCGTCGAGGAGTTCACGGCCACGCCCGTGACCAGCCTGGACATGACCAGGCCGCTGGCCGATCTGGCCTTCGCCGGCGCTCCCGGCAGGCTGGTCGCCGAGGGCGACGAGGCCGTCGGCGCCCTGGACGCGGCGCTGACCACCGGTGCCGCCCTGCTCGCCTCCGAGCAGCTCGGCGTCGCCGAGTGGGCCCTGGAGACGACCGTCGCGTATGTGAAGGAGCGTCACCAGTTCGGCCGGCCGGTGGGCTCGTTCCAAGCCGTGAAGCACCGGCTCGCGGACCTCTGGGTCTCGGTGGCCCAGCTGCGCGCCGTGGCCCGCTACGCAGCGGATGCGGTCGCCGGCGGCTCCCCCGACGCGAAGGTCGCGGCGGCGCTCGCGCAGGCCTTCGCCTCGCAGGTCACCGTCGCCGCCACCGAGGACGCGGTGCAGCTGCACGGCGGCATCGGCTTCACCTGGGAGCACCCGGCACACCTCTATCTCAAGCGGGCCAAGAGCGCCTCCATCGCGCTCGGCACCGCCGACCGGCACCGAGCAGCTCTGGCGGGCCTCGTCGACCTCCCCTCCCCCACCCTCTGACCTCCCCCAGCCTCTGACCTCCCCCACCCTCTGAGGAGTACCAGCACCATGACGGACAACGAGAAGGTCGCACTGGTCACCGGCGCCAGCCGGGGCATCGGGCTCGCGGTGGCGCAGGCGCTGGTCGCCCGGGGCGAGCGCGTGGTGATCACCGGCCGCGACGCGGCCAGCCTGGAGCAGGCCGTCGAGCAGCTCGGCGGACCGGAGCACGCGCTCGGCATCGCCGGCAAGAGCCACGACGAGGCCCACCGCGCCGAGGTCGTGGACCGCGCGATGGAGCGCTTCGGCCGGATCGACAACCTGGTCAACAACGTCGGCACCAATCCGGTCTTCGGCCCGATGGTCGACCTCGACCTGTCTGCTGCACGGAAGATCCTGGACATCAACCTGGTGTCGACGCTCGGCTGGGTCCAGCTGGTCCACAAGGCGTCGCTGCGCGAGCGCGGCGGGGCGATCGTCAACGTCTCCTCGGTCAGCGGCCTCGGTCCGGCCCCCGGCATCGGCATGTACGGCGCGAGCAAGGCGGCGCTGATCCAGCTCACCCAGCAGCTCGCGTACGAGCTGGCGCCGTCGGTGCGGGTGAACGCCGTGGCCCCGGCCGTGGTGCGGACCAAGTTCGCCGAGGCCCTGTTCGCGGGACACGAGGAGCAGGTGGCGGCCACCTACCCGCTGAAGCGGCTCGGCGTCCCCGAGGACGTGGGCGGGGCGGTCGCCTTCCTGCTGTCCGACCAGGCCTCCTGGATCACGGGGCAGACCCTGGTACTCGACGGCGGTGTGACGCTCGGCGGCTTCGCCTGAGCAAGCGGACTTTCGGGGGAATTACCGGGATTCCCCCGAGGGTCCTCATAAAGGCCAGGAAAAGGCGAGGAATATGGCCGGGAAAGGCGCACGAATTCGGATGGCCAGCAATTCGAAACCGGCGTCCAGGGGATTCTCATGGAGTTCTTACCAATATCGAAAAGTCGGAACTCCTGCTCGGCTCTCGCCGCTGATGCCCGCAACGCTGCCGGTCAAACCTGCGCCGGGCGAAGAATGATCCATGTCACGTCCTGCCGCAGCGAAATCGGAACGCCTCTCCCCGCCCACTCGGATCACTTATCTCGAACCGACGAGCGACCAGGTCACATGGTTATTACGAACAACAACTAGTCGCCGACCCCCACAGCCGAACACTGTAACGTCGAAGGGGTGCGTAGCCAGAGGAAAGAGGTCGCCCTACTAGAGCGCCCGCAGACGACAGCACCGAGGCGGCCCGCCGAGCGAGAACTCAGGTGGCCGCCGCTGAGCCGTACCCACCGACTGCTCTTCGTCTCAACCGCCGTGTTCTACCTGGCGGTGATCCTCGCGGTGCTCACCACCTCACGCATGGTCTCCCTCGACTGGTCCGTGATGATGTTCAAGCCCTACGAGCACTGGCCCGCGTTCCAGTCCTTCCTGAACGTCTACGTCATAGCCGGCCAGCGCGGCCCCTCCGCCATCGTGGTCTCGATCTGGCTGGCCTGGCGCTGCTGGCGGTCAAGGAGCATGCGGCCGCTGCTGGTTCTGGGAGTCTCCCTGGTGCTGCTCAACATGTCCGTCGGCGCGGTGAAGATCGGAATGGGGCGCCTCGGCCCGCACTACGCCCACGTGCCGGGCGCGAGCGAGATCTTCCAGGGCGGCGGCATATTTCCCTCGGGCCACACCGCCAACGCGGTGGTGACCTGGGGCGTCATGGCCTACCTCGCGGTCCGTTGGCGCCGGTCCGGCGCCGTGGCCGCCGGCTTCATGGGCATCACGGTGGGCCTCACCACGCTCTACCTCGGTACGCACTGGGTCACCGACGTGCTCGCGGGCTGGGCCGCCGGGGCCCTGGTCCTGCTGGCCCTGCCGCTCTTCGAGCCCGTGGTCGCCAGCGCCGACGAGCGGCTGCAGGCCGCCTGGGCCACCCGCCGCTTCTGGCGCGGGAAGGCGGACGCGCCGGTCGCCCCCGCGCCCACCCATGGCCCCGTGCCGTCCCCCCGCTCGACCTCTCGCCCGGACTCCGAACGCCGACCGGTCGCCTTCTCCACGCCGCGCGCCGAGTCCGCCGGCTGACTCCGCCCGCTGACCCGATTCGTGTTACCTGGGTCACCTTCCGGGCGCCCGAACCGTGGACACGGAGCATGGCGTTCGTCACTTCCGAGGCGCTCCCGGAGCTGCTGTCGCAGCGTCTCTTTCCGGCCCCATTCAGCGGTTGCGCACCGGCCTTCCCATGTTCCGGGGCGCTTCGCGGCTTTGGCTGATCGGCTTTTTCCGTGCGGCCTCGGAGGCCGTGTTCCCCCGGGCGGGACTCCGTCGAATGATCTCGCTCTTACCTCTCCCTCGATGGCCCGTCAGGCCTCATCTCCGCTTAATCCTCAGCCTGAAGCGACCAGAAAAGATCATCCGGCAATCGACTTCAGCCGCCCCGCAGCCGCCTCCTGATCACTTTCGACCAAGCGGCATGTGCCGCTTCCGGGGACTCCTAGGGTCCTGAGTGCAGGGACCACGAACGGTCCCCTTGTCGGAACCCGTTCAGGAGGATGTCCGGACATGCCGAACATGGAGACCGCACTCAAGGAAGCCATGGCCATCGAGGGGGCCATCGGCGTTGCGATCGTCGACTACAGCAGCGGCCTGGCCCTCGGATCGCTCAGCTCGACGAAGGAGTTGGACCTCAACGTCGCGGCCGCGGGGAACACCGACGTGGTCCGCGCCAAGATGCGGACCATGGAGATGCTCAATCTTCACAATGAGACCATCGAGGACATCCTGATCACGCTCACCAACCAGTACCACCTGATCCGGCCGCTGACGCGGCAGGGCAGCAAGGGCATCTTCCTCTACCTCGCCCTGGACCGGACCCGCGCCAACCTGGCGCTGGCGCGGCACCGGATCCGTCAGATCGAGGAGCACCTCGAGGTGTGAGCGAGGTCTGAGCAGGGGCTGCCGGGATCCGGTTCTGCCAGGATCCGGCCGGGCCTCCGGGCCTCCTACCGGTTGGCCACCGCCTGCTTGATGAGCGTCTTCCCGAAGTCCCGCATCAGACCGGTGCCGCTGTGCGCCTCGTCCATGATCTCGGTGAACGCCTCGACAAAGCGGTCCACCTCGCGCTCGCCGATGGTCAGCGGCGGGATCAGCTTGATGACCTCGAGGTGGTCGCCCGAGACCTGGGTGAGGATGCGGTGCCGTTGCATCAGCGGAACCACGACCATCTGCGCGAACAACCCCTTGCGGGCGGCCTGCAGCGCGGTCCAGCCGGTTCGCAGCCGCAGCGACTGCGGGCGGCCGAACTCGATGCCGATCATGAGCCCTCGGCCGCGCACGTCGGCCAGCATCTCGTACTTGGGCTTCAGTTCGGTGAGTCGCTCGCGAAAGAGGTCGCCGACGCGGCGGGAGTTCGCCACCACCTGCTCGTCCTCCATGACGTGCAGGGTGGCGAGCCCCGCCGCCATCGCCTGGGCGTTGGAGCCGAAGCTGGCCGAGTGCACCAGCACCCGGTCCATCGAGGAGTACACCTTCTCGAAGATCCACTCCTTGCCGAGGGTCGCACCCACCGGAACGTAGCCACCGGAGAGCGCCTTGGCCAGGCACACGAGATCGGGCTCCACCCCGGCCTCGTGCTGGTAGGCGAAGAAGTCGCCGGTGCGGCCGACCCCGGTCTGCACCTCGTCGGCGATCAGCAGCGCCTTGTGACGGTGCAGCAGGTCCTGGGCCGCCTTCAGGTAGCCCGGCGGGGTCGCGTGCACGCCCTTGCCCTGGATCGGCTCTACGATCAGGGCCGCGACGTCGCCCTGCTTCAGTTCCCGCTCCAGCGCCCCGAGGTCGCCCAGCGGCAGCAGGGTGTCGGGCAGCAGCGGTGCGAAGCCCTTGCGGAAGCCCTCCTCGCCGTTGACCGACAGCGAGCCCGTGGTGAGCCCGTGGAAGGCGTGGTCGAAGTACAGGACGCGGCGCCTGCCGGTGGCGTAGCGAGCGAACTTCAGGGCGGTCTCGACCGCCTCGGTGCCGCTGTTGCCGAAGAAGACCCGGTCTAGGTGCGGGGCGTAGGACAGCAGCTTCTCGGCGAGCAGACCCGGCAGCGGCTGGCAGTCGAAGCGGGTGAGGTCGGCCAGCTCCAGGTCCATCACCTGGTGCAGCGCCTGCCGCACCACCGGGTGGTGCCGCCCCAGGGCGAAGATGCCGAAGCCGGCGAGCATGTCCAGGTAGTCGTTGCCCTCGGCGTCGTAGAAGTAGGCGCCCTTGGCCCGCTCGTAGACCTTGTCGAAGCCGATGGTGTGCAGCATCCGGGGCAGCTGGTGGTTGAGATAGGAACTGTGCAGCTGGTAGCGCTCCGCGCCGCGCTCCGCCAGCAGCGCCGCGATGTCGAAGGGGGTCGTCGCCTTCTCGGTTGCTCGGCTCTCAGATTCCACGCGTTGGTTCCCCTCCGGTAAAGCCGCTCGGCACGGCTGCCTCCTGCTGCTGCCCGAGGCCGACGGCCTTCGCGAATCCCGCCGTCTGCGCGGCGATCCCGGGGCCGGTGAGTCCGAGCTCGTCCAGGATCTCACTGCGTGAGGCGTGCGCCAGGAACTCCTGCGGGATGCCCAGTTGCCGGGTCGGCACGTCGATCTCGGCGTCGCGCAGGGACTGGGCGACACATGCGCCGACGCCGCCCACCCGGCCACCGTCCTCGACGGTGACGACCAGGCGGTGGCGGGCGGCGAGCTCGGTCAGCGCGGGGTCGACCGGCTTGACCCAGCGCGGGTCGACGACGGTGGCGGTCAGACCGTCGGCGGTCAGCAGCGCGGCGGCGTCCAGGCAGGCCGGGGCCATGGTGCCCACGGCGACCAGCAGGACGTCCGGCGCGGTGCCCTGCGCCGCCGTGCGCAGCAGTACGTCGACACCGCCGAGGCGTTCGACGGCGGGGATCGGCGGACCGACCTCGGCCTTGGGGAAGCGGACCACGGTCGGGGCGTCGTCGACGTCCAGGGCCTCGCGGAGCAGCGCGCGGAGCTGGTCGGCGTCGCGCGGCGCGGCGAGCCGCAGGCCGGGGACGACCTGCAGGATCGACATGTCCCACATGCCGTTGTGGCTGGCCCCGTCGGTGCCGGTGACCCCGGCGCGGTCCAGCACGAAGGTCACCCCGCACCGGTGCAGCGCCACATCCATCAGCACCTGGTCGAAGGCCCGGTTCAGGAACGTCGCGTACACGGCCACGACCGGGTGCAGCCCGCCGGTGGCAAGTCCCGCCGCGCTCACGGTCGCGTGCTGCTCGGCGATCCCGACGTCGAAGATCCGCTCCGGGAACTCCTTGGCGAACTTCCCCAGGCCGACCGGCTGGAGCATCGCGGCGGTGATGGCGACGATGTCGGGGCGCTCGCGTCCGAGC
Source organism: Streptacidiphilus sp. MAP12-16 (assembly GCF_041262165.1). Lineage (NCBI taxonomy): Bacteria > Bacillati > Actinomycetota > Actinomycetes > Kitasatosporales > Streptomycetaceae > Streptacidiphilus > Streptacidiphilus sp. MAP12-16. The sequence continues at coordinate 1,152 of NZ_JBGCBY010000015.1, read as the reverse complement.
TCCACCAACTCGTTGCCGAACACCGAGGTCCAGGAGATCCCACTGGAGGGCCGCAGCGGTTCGCAGGTGATCGGGTCGATCGCGCCGACCTGGTGGAAGTGGTCGGCCTCGTCCAGCTCCGCCGGGCGGTAGCCGCGGCCCTTCTCGGTGAGGCAGTGCACGATGACCGGGCCGCCGAAGCCCTTGGCGCGCTTCAGCGCGGACTCCAGGGCCGGCTCGTCGTGGCCGTCGATGGGGCCGATGTACTTCAGGCCCAGGTCCTCGAACATGCCCTGCGGGGCGATGAAGTCCTTGAAGCCCTTCTTGGCGCCGTGCAGTGCCTCGTAGAGCGGGGCACCCACTCCGGGGGTGCGCTGGAGGGTCTCCTTGCCCCAGGACAGGAACCGCTCGTAGCCCTGGGTGGTGCGCAGCGTGGCGAGGTGGTTGGCGAGGCCGCCGATGGTCGGCGCGTAGGAGCGCTCGTTGTCGTTGACCACGATGATCAGCGGGCGGTTCCGGGCTTCGGCGATGTTGTTCAGCGCCTCCCAGGCCATGCCGCCGGTCAGCGCACCGTCGCCGATCACCGCGACCACGCGGTGGTCACCGCGTCCCTGGAGCTGGTTCGCCTTCGCCAGCCCGTCGGCGTAGCCGAGGACGGTCGAGGCGTGCGAGTTCTCGATCACGTCGTGTTCGGACTCGGCCCGCGAGGGGTAGCCGGACAGCCCGCCTCTGGCCTTGAGGCGGGTGAAGTCCTGACGACCGGTGAGCAGCTTGTGCACGTAGCTCTGGTGGCCGGTGTCGAAGAGCACGCGGTCGGTGGGCGAGTCGAAGACCCGGTGCAGCGCGATGGTGAGTTCCACGACGCCCAGGTTGGGACCGAGATGGCCGCCCGTTCGGGTGACGGCTTCGATCAGGAAGTCCCGGATCTCGTCCGCGAGGCGGGGAAGCTCGTCGGCGGGCAGCCGTCTCAGATCGGCGGGGCCTTGAATGGACTCCAGTAGGGACATGGGATCACCTTCTGTTCCGCAGTAGGGCAGGAGGCCGGGTCGGCCCCGGGACGTCAGCTGACGGCGACGGAGGGTGCGCCGGAGGCGACGCCCTCGTCCTGCATCTGCTCGGCCAGCTTCAACGCCTCCTCGATCAGCGTCTCCACGATCTTCGACTCCGGCACCG
>NZ_JBGCBY010000014.1:0-212747 GCF_041262165.1 Streptacidiphilus sp. MAP12-16 | reverse complement strand
CCACCGGGGGTCCGGGGGTCGCCCCCCGGGGAGTGTGCAGCACGTGAAACGGGACCCCCTCGGGGTTCCCCACCGGGGGTCCGGGGGTCGCCCCCCGGGGAGTGTGCAGCACGTGAAACGGGACCCCCTCGGGGTTCCCCACCGGGGGTCCGGGGGTCGCCCCCAGGGGAGCGTAGAGCACGTGAAACGGGACCCCCTCGGGGTTCCCTGGTGTGCGTTTCACGTGAAACACGAGGCTGCGGACGGCCGCGCCGCCGTGGGCGATTCGCGTCGCGGAACCTGCACATCTGTCGATGACCGTGGCACTCTGTGCACGTGTCGATCACCCGCGGTGTGTCCGCTCCACAGGGCCGCGTCGCGGCCCTACTGCGGTTGCGCGACTTCCGTCGCCTGCTCGGCACCCGGCTGCTCTCTCAGCTCTCCGACGGGGTGTTCCAGGTCTCCCTGGCGTCCTACGTCGTGTTCTCCCCGGAGCGCCAGCCGACGCCCGGAGCCATCGCCTCCGCCTTCGCGGTACTGCTGCTGCCCTTCTGTCTCTTCGGTCCGTTCGCCGGGCCGCTCCTCGACCGCTGGCGCCGCCGACAGATCCTGCTGTACGGGAACCTGCTGCGCCTCGCGCTCTGCCTCGGCACCGCCGCACTCGTCCTGATCCACGTCCCCACTGCGGCGTTCTTCGGGGCCGCGCTCCTCGTCACCGGCGTCAACCGCTTCATTCTGGCGGGGCTCTCCGCGGCCCTGCCCCAGGTCGTCGAGCCCGCCCTGCTGGTCGGCGCCAACGCCGTCGCTCCGACGCTCGGCACTGTCGCCACCACGCTCGGCGGTGGGTCCGCCTTCCTGGTGCGGCTGGTACTGCCCGGCGGCCCGCAGGCCAACGCCGCACTGCTCGGCCTGGCGGCGCTGGGCTACGGAAGCGCCTCGCTCGCCGCCCGGACCATGGGTCCCGACCTGCTCGGCCCGGAACGCGGGCGGCAGGCACCGCAGCGCCTGCGGACCCTGCTCGTGGAGACGACCAGAGGGCTGGTCGCCGGGCTGCGCCACCTCGTGCACGACTGCCGCCCAGCTAGCTACGCGCTGGCTGCGGTGACCGCATGCCGGTTCAGCTACGGACTGCTGCTGGTCCTGCTGTTGATGCTGTGCCGGAACAGCTTCGCGCCTCCGGGGGACCAGAGCGCGGGAATCCGCTGGCTGGGTCTGGCCCTGGCCGCCTCCGGCGCCGGCTTCTTCTCCGCGGCGGTGATCACACCGTGGGCGACTCGGAGGGTAGGCGTCCCTGGCTGGCTCGTCTGCTGCGCGGCTCTGGCCGCGGTCCTCACCGCCGCGCTGGGCCTCTTCTTCACGCCCGTCCCGATCATCACCGCCGCCTACCTGCTCGGGCTGGTCTCGCAGGGGGTCAAGATCAGTACGGACACGCTGGTGCAGACCTCGGTGGAGGACGCCTTCCGGGGCCGGGTCTTCGCCGTGTACGACGTGCTCTTCAACGGCGCGCTGGTGGCCGCAGCAGCGGTGACCGCACTCGTCATGTCGCCGAGCGGGCACTCGGTGGCGGTGGTTCTCGGCTCGTCGGTGCTGTATGCGATCACCGCGCTCGCCTACGGCCTGACGCTTCGACAGGCACCTCCCGTGCCCCATTCGGCCGCACCCGTCCCACCTGACGCATAACCACTCAGCCACAACCCCAAGCGGATTCACCCACCCGGTGCCTTCCGGGCACGGGCTACGGATAGCGTGATCCCTTCTCCTGTCTCCGATCACTGAGGTCCCAGATGGCCACGCCGCCACCGCCCATGTCGGGCAACCCGTACGCGCAGCCGGGCAATCCCTACACCAACCAGCCGCCTCAGGCACCGCAGCAGCCCAACCCGTACGCCCAGCCCGGCGTCGTGCCGCAGCAGCCCAACCCCTACGGCCAGCAACCCGCCTACGGTCAGCAGCCACCCGCCTATGCCCCGGCCCCGGCAGCACCCCCCGCCCAGCCCTACACCCAGCCCTACGCCCAGCCGCAGGCAGCGCCGTACGGTCAGGCCCCGGTGGCTCCCCCGTACGGACAGGCTCCCGCCGCTCCTCCATACGGCCCGCCGCAGGACAGCCCCTACGGCATGCAGCCGCAGACGCCCTATGGGAATCCCGCCGCCCAGCTGTACAACGCCGACGGCCTGACCTGCCGCTTCTGCGGTGGCTTCCCCGCCGCGCAGGTGAACTTCCACGGCCACCGGGGCATGATCATCGTCATGCAGTTCCTGAAGACCACGGGGCCCTTCTGCAACACCTGCGGCACCGCGGTCATGCGGGAGATGTCCGCGAAGACCATGGTGCGAGGCTGGTGGGGCTACGGCTCCTGGATCTTCAGCTCCATCGCCCTGATCCGCAACGTCTTCGCCTTCAACAAGGTCAAGGCGCTCCCGGTGGCAGCTCCCGGCCCCGGCGGCCGGCAGCTTGTCCCCGGTCAGCCGGTCTTCCAGCGCCCCGAGGCGCTCGGGCTGCTGATTCCCTTCGGGCTCTTCCTGCTGTTCTTCTTCGTCCTCGTGGTCGGCGCCTTCACATCCACGAACTGACGCAGACCCGGCCCCGGGAGCGAGTCCCCGGGGCCGGACTGCGACGGCGCGCGCCGACCCGAGCCCTATCGCCCCCCAGGTCACTAGTCGCCGCCCCCGCGCCCATCCCCGTCCTCCTCGAGGTCCTCCTCGACATCCTCGTAGGCGTCCTCGTCGGCGTCCCAGTCGGCATCCTCCGACTGCTCCTCCTCCAGCGGGCGCAGCAGCCGCAGGCGTCGGCGCTCCGTCCGGTAGACGTCCTCGTCCAGCACCACCTGCTCGATCTGCCCGAGCCGGTAGGCGAGTTCGGCCAGCGTCAGCTCCTGCCCGTTGGCCTGCTCCATGAGCGCGTTGAGCAATGGGATCACCGTGGCGCCGAGAACCCCGCGAAGCGCGTTCGCGGTGAGCTCGACCGCGCTGACGTCGGCGCTGCGCGGGAGATCCCGCAGCGGGTTGTCGACCGGCAGGAAGCGCGCGCTGGCCTCCAGGTCCAGCAGCCGGGCGCGCACCTGGCGGGCGATCTCGCTGTCCCGCAGCAGCATGGCCGCGTAGAGCACCGTGCGACGGTTGAACAGAGCGAGCTGCCTGGCTCTGGACTGGATTCCGCTCGTGGTCTTGAACGCGGTGAGCCGCTTTCCGGTCAGTACCTGGTAGCCGTGCGATTCCAGTTCCTCGCGGTAGTCAAATACCACCGAGTGGATCGTCCTTGCCGGAACTCCGAAGTAGTCGGCCACGTCCTCGGTGAGCAGATGCAGTCCGTTGGGCAGGGTTTCCAGGGTTTTCACCCGGTCCAGCGCCTCGATCCGCCCGGCCAGTGCGGCGCGCATGGTCTTGGACTCCAGCAGGACATCGTCGCCGGCCATTTCCGTTCCTCCGTTCCGGGAGGCAGCGCGCCTCCTCGGATGGAGTAACGAGAATAAGGCATGACAGTTACATCACCCATGAATCCTGGATTATGGGCGATGCATTAGTTGTTGGAATCAATTGTGAATTCTGATTGAAAAAGAAAGGACCCCTATGCCTCGCGGCCGGCCCACCACTCCTTCAGTGCCGCCTCGGCTGCCTCCGGCCCCATCGGGCCGTTCTCCAAGCGGAGCTCCAACAGGTACGCGTAGGCCTCGCCGACAGCCCGGCTCGGCTTCAGCCCCAGGATCGCCATGATCTGGTCGCCGTTGAGGTCCGGGCGGATCGCGCCCAGCTCCTCCTGCTCCTGGAGTACCGCGATGCGCTGCTCCAGACCGTCGTAGGCGCGCGACAGCGCCGCCGCCTTCTTCACGTTGCGCGTCGTGCAGTCGGAACGGGTCAGCTTGTGCAGGCGCGGCAGCAGCGGCCCGGCGTCGCGGACGTAGCGGCGCACCGCCGAGTCGGTCCACTCGCCGGTTCCGTAGCCGTGGAACCGCAGGTGCAGCTCGACCAGTCGCGACACGTCCGCGATCAGCTCGTTGGAGTACTTGAGTTCGCGCAGCCGCTTCTTGGTCATCTTGGCGCCGACCAGCTCGTGGTGGTGGAAGGAGACCCCTCCGCCGTTCTCGAAGCGCCGGGTCCTGGGTTTGCCGATGTCGTGCAACAGCGCGGCCAGACGCAGCGTCAGGTCGGGGCCGTCCGTCTCCAGGTCGATGGCCTGCTCAAGCACGGTCAGCGAGTGGTCGTAGACGTCCTTGTGCCGGTGGTGCTCGTCACGCTCCAGCCGGAGCGCGGGCAGCTCGGGCAGCACCCGGGCGGCCAGCCCGGTGTCGACCAGCAGCAGCAGCCCCTTGCGGGGGTGATCGGACAGCAGCAGCTTGTTCAGCTCGGCCTGGATCCGTTCGGCCGAGACGATGTCGATCCGCTCGGACATCTCGGTCATCGCGGTGACGACCTCGGGGGCGACCTGGAAGTCCAGCTGCGCGGCGAAGCGGGCGGCCCGCAGCATCCGCAGCGGGTCGTCGGAGAAGGACTGCTCCGGGGTGCCGGGCGTGCGCAGCACCTTCGCGGCGAGGTCGGCCAGCCCGTGGTACGGGTCGATGAAGGCGACGTCGGGAAGGGACACCGCCATCGCGTTGACTGTGAAGTCGCGCCGGACCAGGTCGTCCTCGATGGAGTCGCCGTAGGAGACCTCGGGCTTGCGGGAGTTCCGGTCGTACGCCTCCGACCGGTAGGTGGTGATCTCGATCTGGAAGTCGTGCGGTTCCCCGCCCGTGGGATCCGCCGTCGGCCTGGCCTTCTTGCGGGCGCCCACGGTGCCGAAGGCGATGCCGACGTCCCAGACAGCGTCCGCCCAGGGCTTCAGCAGGGCGAGGATCTGCTCCGGGCGGGCGTCGGTGGTGAAGTCGAGATCGTTGCCGAGCCGGCCCAGCAGAGCGTCCCGCACCGAGCCGCCGACCAGGGCGAGACGGAACCCGGCCCGCTGGAAGCGGCGTCCCAGCTCGTCCGCGACCGGGTAGGCCCCGAGGATCTCCCTGACGGCTGCGGCCTGCGCGACAGTCAGCGCAGGGTCGGCGGAGGCATCCACGGCAGCAGCGACGGAAGCCTCGGCAGGAGACTCGACGGGCGGGCGGGGAGAGCTGGGATCATTGGAATTCGGCACGACAGACAAGGGTACGTGCCGTCACGCATCGGCCGCGCCTCGTTATACCTGGTTGTAGAGGCAGTGCTGGCGGCAGGAGCGTGCGCCCATCCGGGCACGCCCGGCTGCACCGGCTCTCAGGCAACGTCGTTACGATGCCGGGGAGTCCACGCAAGCCGCACAATACAGCGGTGGGGCGGCCCGCCCGGGGGCACCCGGGAGCAGCGTGGCCAGGGCACCGAAAGCGACGAGAACGGCGAGGGCGCGTGGGCGTGGCGGCACGGCACAGAGGGCGCATGTCCGAGCTCGGCATCGGCCGCGGTGGTGAGCGGGCCTGGCAGCGCGCGCGCCGCGCCGGCACGATCCTGCTCGCCGCCGGCCTCACCCTCGGCAGCGGCACCGCCCTCGCACCCGCGGCCGGCGCGGCCCAGTTCCAGGCGACCGGGGCGGTCAGCGCACAGGCGCCCACCGCGGCACGGGCGGGGGCCGGGCGGGCGCCGGCCTCGGTCAACGCCCACTACCCCGCCGTGGTGACGCTGAGCACGATCTCCCCGAGCGCGCCGCAGTCCAAGGACACGCTCACGGTCACCGGAACGGTCACGAACGCCGGCAGCGTACCGATCACGTCGCTGCACGTGGGGATGTGGGTGAGCCCAGACAAGCTGAGCGAACGTTCCCAGATCGCCGCTGTGGCGAGCATCACCACACCGCAGAACGACGACCCGCCGGAGCTCGACCCGCCCCACCAGCAGTCCCTGCCCACCCTGGCGCCGGGCGCGACCAGCGCACCGTTCACGCTCACCGTCAAGATCAGCGATCTGAACCTCGACTCGGACCACGTCTACCAGCTCGCCGTGGACGCCCAGGGCAGCGTCGACAACGGCTCGGCACACCCACTGGGCATTGTCAGGACCTTCCTGCCGCTCTTCTCGTCGACCAGCGACAAGCCCACCCAGGTCGCCACGCTGTGGCCGCTGGCGGACCCCCCACGGGTGCAGCCGCAGACGTACACCGACCCGCAGCAAGCCGAGCAGGCCGTGCTGACAGACGACACGCTCGCGTCCGAACTGGGCGTCGAGGGGCGCCTCGGCCAGCTGCAGCTGATCGGCAACAGCATCGCCTCCCTCAAGCCGACCTGGGTGATCGATCCGGACCTGGTCAGCACCGTCCTGGCGATGGAGACCAAGTACCAGGTCGTCAACGGCGACGACACCAAGGGCGCCACCGCGGCCTGCAAGTGCACCACCCCCGGGACCGGCCTCGACGCCGCGAAGGCCTGGCGGACCGCCCTGCAGGCGGCCCTGACCGGCCTCACCAGCCAGCAGGTGATCTCGCTTCCGGCGGCCGACCCCGACCTCGCCTCAATCGCCCACAACACCGCAGCCGGGTCGAGCACCCTCACGAACCTCAAGCAAGCGCTGGGCATCGCCAACAGCGACCTGGGGCAGGTCGGCCTCAATCCGCTGCAGGTCAGCGCGAGCCACACGGTGGCCTGGCCCTACCAGGGGTACACCGACTCCTCGGTCTTCTCCCTCGCCCACTCCATCGGCGACACCCAGATCATCGCCAACAGCGCGAGCCTCCCTGACTCACCCGGCCTGACCTACACACCCAACGCCGCCCGCTCTCTCGGCAACGGCATGACCGGCGTCGTCGCCGACTCGACGCTGGCCGAGATCTTCGCGGGCGACCTGTCCACGCCGACCGCGCAGACCATGGCCGAGCAGCGGTTCCTCGCGGAGACGCTGGCGATCACCCTGGAACAGCCGGGGCTTCAGCGCAGCATCCTGGTCCAGCCGCCGCGGGACATGTCCGCAAGCACCGCCCAGACCCTGGCGAAGTCGCTCAAGGACGCGGTGGCCGGAAAGTGGATCACCCCGGTCAGCTTCGGCACGGTGGCCCAGGCCACGCCGACCAAGGGCGCGGGGAAGGCGCCGACCGCCTACCCGTCCGCCGTCAGGAAGAGCGAGCTGAGCGGCGACTCGCTGACAGAGCTGGCGAAGACCCAGGACCAGCTGGACCAGTTGGCGAACGTCGTGGTCAACCCGGCACCGCTGCGCACCGCCTTCGGGTCGGCGATACTGCGCTCCGTTTCCACCCAGTGGCGCACCCAGGCGGCGCCAGGAGCCACCTTCCGGTCGAACGCGGTGGCCTACCTGACGAACCGGCACGAGGCGGTCTCGATCCTGCCCAAACCCGGCGGGACGGTCACCCTGCCCGGCAGCAGCTCCGCCACGATCCCGATCACTGTGCAGAACGACCTGCCCCAGGGCGTGCGCAATCTGCAGGTTGAGCTCACGTCCGACAATCCGACCCGGCTGAGTGTCGGCAACAGCGCCAGTAAGACGCTGGTGGTGACGACCGGCGGCAACACCAAGCTGACGTTGAAGTTCCCGGTGCAGGCGTTCGCCAACGGCCCCGTGCCCATGACGGCTCAGCTGTTCACCTCGGACCAGGGGATTGAGACGATGTACGGTCTTCCGGTCTCCTTCAACGTCGAGATCACCCAGCTGCCCAGCGGTGTGATCGCGGTCATGGCGGGTGGCGGACTGCTGGTGCTGCTGGCAGGTCTGCGGCTCTACTGGAAGCGCAAGAAGAACGCGGCGCTGGACGGCCCGGACGAAACCGGGGACGGTCCGGATGACGTCTCCGGTGACGATCCCACGCCCGACGGCACGGAGCCGCGTGTGTTTGAAACGTCGGAACCGGAGCGGGAACCTGTGGCCGACCTGAGGAAAGCATCACGCCAAGATCGGGAAAACGCGCCCTGAACCGCTGGGTAGCAGCGCCCGGATGAGAGGGTAGGCATCTGAGACGGCCGAATTGGTCCGGCCGTCCCGTCCGAAGATCCGGAGAGGTGGCATGAGCGCGCCGCGTGACGGCAGAACCCAGCAGGGACGCGGTGAACGCGGGCCGAACCACAGCACGCCCCCTGCTGCCACCGCACCGACTCCGGCCCAGGCCCGGTCCCAGGCCCAGGAGGGCAGCGACGCGTACCTGGACGAGACGTACGCGCGCGACCCCTACGCCCAGGACCCGTACGCCCAGGACCCGTACGGGCCGGAGGCGTTTCCGCCGGACGGCTACGCCCAGCAGGGCTACCAGCAGGCCGACTACCAGCAGCCCGGGTACCAGCAACCGGGCTACCAGCAACCGGGGTACCAGCAACCGGGGTACCAAGAGCAGGGGTACCAACAGCCCGGGTACCAGCAACCGGGCTACGTGCACCCCGGCTACGACCAGCCCGGCTACGACCAGCAGCACGCCGCCCCGCCCTACCCGACCCAGCCCCAGTCCGCGCAGCAGCCGCCCGGGGTCCAGTCGTACAACGGCGGCGCCGGCCAGCAGGGGCAGCAGTACGCCGCGGGACCGTACGCTCCGGCCGGGCCGGCCGTTCCCGACGGCTCGACCGTCCCCGGCTTCGGACCTCCCCAGGGATACGCCGACGGCTTCGCCGACCAGGGTGTCGGCGTCGACGAACTGATCACCCACGCGACCGAGAACGAACAGGGACGCCACGACCCCGGCCAGCCGCCCGCAGGCCAGGACCCGCAGGACCCCTACGGCTACCTCTTCCGGGACGACCGCCAGTCCTACGCCCCGGGCCTGTACGGGGAGGCAGGGGGCGACGCCGCCGCGGAGGCGACCGGCACCATCCCGCTGCTGCGCCTGGACGCCCCCGCCAAGGCGGCAGCCGAGGGCACCGCAGCCGCCGGGGCTCCCGCCAAGGCCGGCGGGGTACTCAGCTCCAGCGCCATCATGGCCGCGGGCACCCTGGTCTCCCGGGGGACCGGCTTCGTCCGCACCATGGTGATCACCTTCGCCATCGGCGTGGGAACCATGGGCGACGCCTACAACGTCGCCAACACCCTTCCCACCCTGCTCTACATCCTGGTCGGCGGCGGCGCTCTCAACGCCGTCTTCGTGCCCCAGCTCGTCCGCAGCATGAAGAACGACGAGGACGGCGGCGAGGCGTACGCGAGCAGACTGCTCACCCTGGTCGTGGTCGGGCTGGGCGGCGTGGTCTTCGTGACCGTGCTCGCCGCACCCCTGCTGGTACGCCTGGTTTCCGCGTCGATCATGAGGAATCCACAGAGCGCCGACGTGACCGTCGCCCTCGCCCGCTACTGCCTGCCCACCATCTTCTTCATGGGCGTCCATGTGGTGATGGGTCAGATCCTCAACGCCAGGGGAAAATTCGGCGCCATGATGTGGACGCCGGTCCTCAACAACGTCGTGGTCATCTTCACCTTCGGCATGTACGCCTGGGTCTACGGGCCGTTCACCCGGACCAGCGTCAACCCGCAGACCATCTCCCCCGAGGGCGTACGGCTCCTGGGCATCGGCACCCTGCTGGGCCTGACCGTCCAGGCGCTGTCGATGATCCCCTACCTGCGCTCTGCCGGCTTCCGGTTCCGTCCCCGCTTCGACTGGCGCGGACACGGGCTGGGCCACGCCGCGAAGCTCGCCAAATGGACCTTCCTGTTCGTCCTGGCCAACCAGGCCGGCTACCTGGTCGTCACCCAGCTGGCGACGGCGGCCGGAAACGCCTCCGGACGCAACGGCGCAGGCCTGTCCGCCTACTCCAACGCCCTGCTGATCTGGCAGCTGCCGCAAGCGGTGATCACCGTCTCGGTGATGAGCGCCGTGCTGCCCAGGATCTCCCGTGCCGCCGCCGACGGGGACGCGACAGCCGTCCGCGACGACCTCTCCTACGGGCTGCGGACCTCGGCGGTCGCCATCGTCCCGGCTGCCTTCCTGTTCCTCTCCCTGGGCCCTGCCGTCGGCTCCGTGCTGTACGGCTTCGGCGACCCCCAACAGGGCACCTCGGTCGGCTACATGCTCTCCGCCTTCGCCCTGGGCCTAATCCCGTACTCAGCGCAGTACGTGCTGCTGCGCGGCTTCTACGCCTACGAGGACACCCGCACGCCCTTCTACAACACCGTCTGGGTAGCGGCCAGCAACGCGCTGCTCTCGGCCGTCTGCTACGCGCTGCTCCCCCCGACCTGGGCCGTCACCGGAATGGCCTTCGCCTACGGTTTCTCCTACCTGGTCGGCCTGCTGGTCGCGCTGCCGCGGCTCAAGCGCCGGATCGGGGACCTCGACGGCCCCAGGATCAACCGCACCTACGGACGGCTGATCGGTGCCAGCATCGTCCCCGCCGCCGTCGGCTTCGGCGTCTCCTACCTCATCGTCAACAGCATCGGCAGGGGGTTCCTTGGGGACACCGCAGCACTGCTCGCCGGCGGCGTGCTGCAGATCGGACTGTTCGTCGTCATCGCCCAGCGGATGCGTATCGAGGAACTCACCTCGCTCATCGGCATGGTGCGCGGAAAACTCGGCCGCTGAGACCGGATCTCCCCTCCCCAGGACAACCAACAGGGGGGATCGTGGGTCGTAGTCGAGTAGCGGGAGTTGGCACAATTGACCGTAGGCGTACAGCATGACCATGCAGGGCATGGGCGACACAAGGGGAGGCAGGACGAAGGTGGCGGATCGCAGCAAGGCTCCGGTCGACACGATCGCAGAGAGCAGCGAGGACGCCGTTCCCGCCGAGGGGGGCACAGCGGCCGAAGCGCGCGGTTCGGCTGAACCGGGGGCCGAGTCCACGGCGGCGCTCTCGGCAGCTGAGATCGCCGACGAACTCCGCGCTGACGACAGCTCAAAAGACGCGGCCGCCCTGGCGGACGAACCCGCCGCATCCGCGACCGAGGACCCGGCCCCCGCCCCATCACCTGCCTCTTCGTCCGCTCCCTCGCCCACCCCCGCGACCGCCGCTCTCGCCCCCCTCCTTCCTGCCCCCGTTCGCCACAGCGGTGACCGCATCGCGAACCGCTACCGGCTTGAGGAGTGCCTCACCCAGGCCGGGGTGTTCACCAGTTGGCGCGCCGTCGACGAGAAGCTGCGCCGCGCCGTCGGCATCCATCTGCTGGCTGCGGGCCACCAGCGCTCGCAGGCGGCTGTGGCCGCCGCACGCCAGGCCGCGCTGCTCGGCGACCCCCGCTTCGTCCAGGTCCTCGACGCGGTCGAGGAGGGCGAACTCGTCTACATCATCCGCGAATGGCTCCCCGACGCCACCGACCTCGGCACGCTGCTCGCCGAGGGACCTCTGGAGGCCTACGAGGCCTACCAGATGGTGCGTCAGGTCACCGCCGCCATCGCCGCAGCACACCGCAAGGGGATGTCGCACCTGCGGCTGACCCCCGCCTGCGTACTCCGCAGCGACAGCGGCCAGTACCGCATCAACGGCATCGCCATGGACGCCGCTCTGCACGGCCTCAGCGCCACCAACCGCGCGGAGGCCGAGCTCACCGACACGCAGGCGCTTGGCGCACTGCTCTTCGCCTCGCTGACCCACCGTTGGCCCTACCCCGAGGACCGCCACGGCCTGCAGGGGATGCCCCGCACGGTCGGCGTGGTGCCCCCCGAGCAGGTCAAGGCAGGAGTCCACCGAGGCCTGTCCGACCTCTGCGCCCAGACCCTGTGCCGACCGCCCGGCCGCCACCTGGAACCGCTCACCTCACCCGAGGCCCTGGCCAAGGCCATCGACGTGATGCCGAAGATCAAGCAGCCCGAGCCGGAGCCCCTCGTCCTCCCCGAGTACCCGACCCGTACCTACCAGGGCGCGGACCGGGCCACGGCGGCCGGCCCGGCCCGCAGGCCGGACGCACCGGCGGCGCCACCGCTGCCGCCCACCCTGCCCGGCCGCACCGGCAAGGCCCTCAAGTGGGGCATCTCCTTCGTCCTGCTCGCCGCAGTCGGCCTGGGCAGCTGGGGCACGGCTGAGGCGCTCATGGCCAAGCGTGCTCCCACCAGCTCGTCGAGCCCGGTGACCGCCGGAGTCGGCGGCAACACCAAGCCCAAGACCAAGACCCAGAAGTCCCTGAGCCCGCTGCACCTCGTCGGCGCGACTGAGTTCTCCCCCCGTGACGCGCCGATAGCAGGCGACCAGGCACCGCTGACCATCGACAACAACCCGAACACGTCCTGGATCACCTCGCAGTACCAGAACTACCCGAACTTCGGTAACTTCCCCGGCCGCGCCGACGGGAGCGGCATCGTGGTCGACCTCGGCAGCGTCCAGAGCGTCTCCGGCGTCGAGATGACGCTGCCGTTCAGCGGGCAGACGATGGAGGTTCTCGCCGCCCCGGAGAGCGCCACCACCGCGCCGGGCGACAGCGCCGGGTTCACCCAACGCATCGCCAACTCCACAGTCGCGGGCAAGACCCTCACCAGCGCCACGCTGGCCACTCCGGTCCGCACCCGCTTCGTGCTCGTTCACGTCACCAGCCTTCCTCCGGACGCCGGCCAGTCGAACACCTACCGAGGCGGAATCTCCGAGATCCAGATCCTGGGCTGACGAAGCCGGAGCCGGGATGGCACTCTGGTCCCGATCTCCGGATAGGGGGAAGAACGCAGTGGCGAGTTCGTCACGGGGCGACAGCCCCAGTCAGTCCAACGAGCCGGAGGCGGCAGCCGACGGTGCGCCCCCCGCTGCGTCCGCCTCCGACGCGGAACTTCTGGCACGCCACGTCGACGGCGACCACGACGCCTTCGGCGAGCTGGTGCACCGGCATCGCGAGCGGCTCTGGGCCGTCGCCCTGCGCACCCTGGGCGACCGCGAGGAGGCCGCGGACGCACTCCAGGACGCCCTCGTCTCCGCGTTCCGATCCGCCCACACCTTCCAGGGGCGTTCCGCGGTCACCACCTGGCTGCACCGCATCGTCGTCAACGCCTGCCTCGACCGCGCCCGACGCGCCGCGACCCGGCGCACCCGCCCACTGGACGACCAGCCCGGGCACGAGGACCTCCTCGGCCACGACGAAGGCGCGGACATCTCCGCGGAACGCGGCGAACTCCGCCGCGAGCTGGGTACGGCACTCGCCTCACTTCCCGCGGAACAACGCGCCGCCCTGGTCCTGGTCGACATGCAGGGCTATCCCGTGGCTGAGGCCGCCCTGATGCTGGGCGTCCCGACCGGCACGGTGAAGAGCCGCTGTGCCCGTGGCCGCGCCAGGCTGCTCCCACAGATCGCCCACCTCCGCGCCTCGGCCGTTTCACGTGAAACATCGAGTACGACACCCGAGGCAGCACCGGCCGGTGGTGTTTCACGTGAAACACTGCCCCGCGAGGATTCGGCTGCGCCACTCCGCGCGCCTGACCCCGCCGCGGACCCTCCCCGGGAAAGGGATACGGCCCCTCCGCCCAGGGGAAGGAACCCGGAGGCGGGGACATCCGTCCCACTACTGGCGACACCGAGAATCGACGCCCCTACCGGAGGAGGTGAGCAGCCGACATGACCACGAGCACGTCGGCCCTCGGCCTCGACTCCTCCGGGCATCCCCCGGTCGAAACCATCGCGGAGTATCTGGAGGACCTGCTCTCGCCTGATGTCACCGCACAGCTCCACGCGCACTTCTCGGACTGCCCGGAGTGCTCGGACACCTGCGACGCCATCGAAGAGATCCGCTCCCTGCTCGGGCGCACGGAGACGCCGCAGCTTCCCACCGACTTCGGTATCCGCATCGACGCCGCCCTCGCCGCCGAAGCCCTGCTCAGCTCCACCCAACCCGCCACTGCCACGCCGTCCAGCGAGGCGTCCGCGCCCGTGGCCGGGCGAGCCTCTGCGGGTGGCGATGGTGTGCCACGTCAGCAGCGGGCTGCCACGGGCACCACGGGCCCCGCCGACGGCCGCCCCGGGGGTACCGGGCCCGGCAGGCGGACCGGAGGCACCGGACGGAGGTGGCGGCAGGCCGCACTCGGGCTCGCCGCCCTCGCTGTCGCCGGCTTCATCGGCACAGCGATTCTGCGGACGGACCACGGCGCGTCCAGCGCCACAAGTGCCTCGGCCGCCAAGGGTGTCGAGGGCTCGGGCCGCGACGGCGTCTCTCAACCGACGTACTTCACAGCGGACGGCTTCACCGGCCAGATCCAGCAGCTCCTGGTCCACGGGCAGTCGAAGGCGGCGCCCAGGAGCCAGCAGCAGGAGCCGTCCACGCCATCGACGGCCAATGCTCCCGCCTCGGTTCCGCTCTCCACCACAGCCCCGCGCTGTGTCACCCAGGCGATCGGTCGCGACACCGAGCAGCCGCTGACCGTCAGCCTCGGCAGCTATCAGGGCATCCCGGTATACGCGGTCGTCTACGCGGACCGCGCCGACCCCGCTCGGTCGGTCGACGCCTACCTGGTCGATGCCTCCTGCACCTCCGCCGCCGTCGGCACGCCGGGACACATCGAGCTCCAGCGAACCGTGCCGCGCGGATGACGCTCCGGGAATGCGAGACACTGGGGAACCGTTGAGCGGGGTGGAGTCAGGCAGCAGTGCCTTCCACCTCGTCGGCTCCAAGGCTTGCGAAGCGATTCAGGAGATGTGCAGTGAGCGACGTCCGCAACGTGATCATCATCGGCTCCGGCCCGGCCGGCTACACCGCCGCGCTCTACACAGCACGCGCCTCGCTGAAGCCCCTGGTCTTCGAGGGGGCGGTGTCCGCAGGCGGCGCGCTGATGAACACCACCGAGGTGGAGAACTTCCCCGGTTTCCAGGACGGCATCATGGGCCCCGAGCTCATGGACAACATGCGCGCCCAGGCCGAGCGCTTCGGCGCCGAGCTCATCCCGGACGACATCATCTCGGTCGACCTCAGCGGTGACATCAAGACGGTCACCGACACCGAGGGCACCGTGCACCGCGCCAAGACCGTGATCATCAGCACCGGCTCCCAGCACCGCAAGCTGGGTCTGCCCCGCGAGGACCAGCTGTCCGGCCGTGGCGTCTCCTGGTGCGCGACCTGTGACGGCTTCTTCTTCCGCGACCAGGACATCGTCGTGGTCGGCGGCGGCGACACCGCCATGGAGGAGGCGACCTTCCTGTCCCGCTTCGCCACGTCCGTCACCGTGGTGCACCGCCGGGACAGCCTGCGGGCCAGCAAGACCATGCAGGAGCGTGCCTTCGCCAACCCCAAGATCAGCTTCGCCTGGAACAGCGAGGTCGCCGAGATCCACGGCGACACCAAGCTGAGTAGCCTCACCCTGCGCGACACCGTGACGGGCGAGACCCGCGAGCTCCCGGTCACCGGCCTGTTCATCGCCGTCGGCCACGACCCGCGGACCGAACTGTTCAAGGGCCAGCTGGAGCTCGACAACGACGGCTACCTGCGGGTCGAGGCACCCTCCACCCGCACCAATGTGGCCGGCGTGTTCGGCGCGGGCGACGTGGTCGACCACACCTACCGGCAGGCGATCACCGCCGCCGGCACGGGCTGCGCGTCGGCTCTGGACGCCGAGCGCTACCTCGCCGCACTCGCCCACAGCGAGAGCCATGCCGCCGCGACCGCGGTCTGACCTTCCCCGAACCGACCATCCAGATCATCCCCCGCACACCCGAGGAGCCACCGTGGCCGGCGCCACCATCACCGTGACAGACGACACCTTCGAGGCCGAGGTGCTCAAGAGCGACAAGCCCGTACTCGTCGACTTCTGGGCGACCTGGTGCGGCCCGTGCCGCCAGATCGCCCCTGCCCTGGAGGAGATCGCTGCCGAGTACGGCGACAAGATCACCATCGCCAAGCTCGACATCGACGCCAACCCCAACGTCCCTGCGACCTACGGCGTGCTCTCCATCCCGACCATGAACGTCTACCAGAACGGCGAGGTCGTGAAGACCATCGTCGGCGCCAAGCCGAAGAGTGCCCTGGTCCGCGACCTGGCCCAGTTCCTCGAGTAGTCACCGCTCAGCCAGTCAGGGCACACGAGCGCCGGGGCTGCCACCCATTGGGTGGCAGCCCCGGCGCTCTCATGTCCGCCTGCCCCCGGCGAACGACGCGTACGATCATGGCAGCCCATGAGGAGGGGACCCTCGCGTCATGACCCAGCAGCATCCGGCCCACGCCTATCACTGGAAGCTCGGCGACACCGGACCGGCCGTGGCCGAGATCCGCTTCAAGCTGGGCCTTCTGGGGCTCCTGCCCGCAACGGACGAGAGCGGCCGAAGCAGTGGCCGGGGTGCGCTCACATCCGCCTCCTCGCTCTTCGACTCCTCCGTCGACGCGGCGGTGCGCCACTTCCAGCAGCAGCGCGGACTCACCGCCGACGGCATCGTCGGCCCGGAAACGTACCGCCATCTCAACGAGGCACGCTGGCGGCTCGGCGATCGCGTCATCAGCCATGTGGTGAGCAACCCTCAGGTCGGTGACGATGTCGCCCAACTCCAGCAGCGGCTGCTCGATATGGGGTTCACCCCTGGCAGGGTCGACGGGATCTTTGGCCCCGCCACGGCCCAGGCCCTCAGTGAGTTCCAACGCAATATGGGCCTCCACCCTGACGGCGCCTTGGGCCCCACCACCTTCACCGTGCTGGCCCGCCTCAACCGCACTGTGGTCGGTGGAGCGCCTCACGTCATGCGGGAGACCGAGATGCTGCTCGGCTCCGGTGCCGCGCTCCCCGGGAAGGTGATCATCATCGATCCAGGACACGGTGGCCACGACCCGGGAGTCTCCGCCCACGGCTACACCGAAGCCGACATCACCTGGGACGTCGCCACCCGCCTGGAAGGCCGGCTCACCGCCCTCGGCGTCCGTACCTACCTCACCCGAAGCGCGGACAACGGCGGCGACGAAGCCGAACGCGCCCAGTTCGCCAACGCCACCGACGCCAACCTGATGCTCTCGCTACACCTCGACGGGCACCAGAATCCCCAAGCCTCCGGTGCGTCCAGCTACTACTACGGTGACGAGAGCCGGCGCCGCTGGTCCCACACCGGCAAGCAGTTCGCCGGACTGCTCCAGCGGGAGCTGGTCGCCCGCTGTGGCTTCGGCGACAACCGCAGCCACGCCCGCACCTGGACGCTGCTGCGATCCACCCGGATGGCAGCCGTTCGACTGGAACTGGGCTATCTGACCAATGCCGAGGACGCCGTCCGCCTCGCCTCCCCCCAACTGCGCGCCCAGGCCGTCGAAGCGATAGCGGTGGCCGTCCAGCGGCTCTACCTTCCGCCGGAGGACGACTCACCCACCGGTGTCCTGCACCTGCCCGCCGCGCTCTTCTGATTCGCCCGGCACCACACAGAGGCCGGTGTTTCACGTGAAACACCGGCCTCCTTCGGAGGGACTCTCTAGAGGGGACGCAGCGACGGCTCCTTCTGCACGGCCCCGAGGAGTCGCTCCAGAGCGACTTCCACCTCACCTTTCCAGGAGATCGCCGAGCGGACCTCCAGTCTCAGCCTCGGGTACCGGGGATGTGTCCGCACGGTCTTGAAGCCCACCGCAAGCAGATGCTCGGCCGGCAGGACACAACTCGGCTGCTTCCAGCGCGTGTCCCCGAATGCCTCGATCGCCTTGAATCCGCGCTGCACCAGATCCTTGGCGACGGTCTGCACCAAGGTCCGGCCGATCCCCTGCCCCTGGTACCCGGGAAGCACCCGCGCCGTCATCAACTGCACGGCATCCGGGGAGACCGGACTGGTCGGGAAGGCCAGCGACCGCGGCACATACGCCGGCGGCGCGTAAAGCACAAAGCCCACCGGTGCGTCATCGACATAGGCGATGCGACCGCAGGATCCCCACTCCAGCAGCACCGCCGAGATCCAGGACTCCTTCTCGAACTCGGTCTGCCCGGCCTTTGCTGCGGCTTCGCCGCTCACCGGATCCAGCTCCCAGAACACGCAGGAACGACAGCTGAGGGGAAGATCAGAAAGGGAGTCGAGAGTGAGGGGTACGAGCCTGCGTCCCATGCATCACACCTTTGGGCTCAGCGGCCGACGACCGCGCTGCATCCTCGTTCCACGATAGGGCCGTCAACCGCGGGGCAGCACCTCGGTGGGAACGATCCTGGATCAGACCGCCCACAAAACCGCCGACTCCACCCAGCCCCAGACCGACGGCGAGAAACGCCGCCGTCCGCTGCACACGCATGGCCCCTCCTACCTTCGGCCGATCGCTGTGCTCGTCCTGGGCATCGTAACGGCCGCCACCGGCCGCAAGAAGGGCGACGACAGGAAGGGCGCTGTTCCACGGTTTCACGTGAAACAACGCCCTTCCCAACGACCTGCCGACTACGCCTCGGTGTCCGTAGCCTCGCCGTCCAGCTGCCCCTGCCGGAGGACCTGGCCCTCCCCGGGAGCGAAGAGTCCAAGGATGCGCTCAAGATCGTCCATGGAGGCGTACTCCACGACGATCTTTCCGCGGTCCTTGCCCAGTTCCACCTTCACCCGGGTATCGAAACGATCGGAGAGCCTGCTCGCGAGGCTCGCCAGCGCCGGGGACACCAAGCGCCCCGCACGGGGTCCACGGGAACGCCGCTCGGGCTTCTGCTCCTGCTTCTCCAACCGCGCCAGGGTCACGATCTCTTCGACCGTGCGCACCGAGAGTCCTTCGGCATTGATCCGGTTCGCCAACTGTTCCTGTTCCTGGGCACTGTCCAGGCCGAGAAGCGCGCGGGCATGGCCTGCGGAGATCGCGCTCGCCGCCACCTTGCTCTGCACCGCCGGTGGCAGCTTCAGCAGGCGGAGGGTGTTGGTCACCTGGGGGCGCGAGCGCCCGATCCGGTCAGCCAGCTGGTCCTGGGTGCAGGCGAAGTCACGCAGCAACTGGTCGTAGGCCGCAGCCTCCTCCAGCGGGTTGAGCTGCGCGCGGTGCAGGTTCTCCAGCAGCGCGTCCAGGAGCAGCTTCTCATCCTCGGTGGCCCGGACGATCGCCGGGATGGTCTCCAGGCCCGCCTCACGGGAGGCCCGCCAGCGGCGCTCTCCCATGATGAGCTCATAGCGGTCCGGAGAGGTCTGCCGCACCACCACCGGCTGGAGCAGACCCACCTCCTTGATGGAGTGGACCAGCTCTTCGAGGGCTTCCTCATCGAAGAATTCTCGCGGCTGGCGCGGATTCGGCGTGATCGCGTCCAGCGGAACCTCGGCGAAGTACGCCCCGGCAACTGGCTGCATGTCCGCGCCGAGCGATGTTTCACGTGAAACGGCGGAGTCGAGAGAACGCTCCAAGGTACTCACCGCGCCGGCTGCCGAGGATGTCTGACGCTCGGCCAGCCCGGCCACCTTGACTGCGGCGATCCCGCGCTCCGATCCCAGCGCGGGAACGTCCGCGGGGGAGAGGGCGGCGCCGTTGGGCGCGACAGCCGACCTGTTCTCCGGTCCTGAGGCGGCCGGGATAAGTGCTCCGAGTCCCCGCCCCAGACCTCTACGACGCTCGCTCACCGGTTCCCCTCCACTGTGCTGCTGTGCCGTGCCGGCTCATGCCGTGCCGTTTCGTGCTCCGCCATACGACGGGGCTGCTGCTGGTAGACGCCGGGATTGGCCGGGTCGGCAGCGAAGCGCTCGTCGGCCGCTCGCGCGTCCGCCTCCGCTCCCCGTAGAGCGATCTCCCGGGCCGCTTCCAGGTAGGAGAGCGCCCCCGTCGATGCCGGGTCATAGGTGAGTACGGTCTGCCCGTAGCTGGGTGCCTCGGAGACGCGCACCGAGCGGGGGATGCTGGTGTTCAGCACCTCACGCTGGAAGTGGGTGCGGACCTCGTCGGCGACCTGCGAGGCAAGCCGGGTACGCGCGTCGTACATGGTCAACAGGATGGTCGACACATGCAGATGAGGGTTCAGATGTGCCCGCACCAGGTCAACGTTGCGGAGCAGCTGACCCAGGCCCTCCAGCGCGTAGTACTCGCACTGGATGGGGATCAGCACCTCCCGGCCGGCCACCATCGCATTGACGGTGAGCAGGCCCAGTGAGGGCGGGCAGTCGATGAGGATGTAGTCCAAGGGCTGCTCATACGCCTCGATCGCTCTTTGCAGCCGGCTCTCCCGTGCCACCAGCGAGACGAGTTCGATCTCGGCTCCGGCCAGGTCGATGGTCGCGGGGCAGCAGAACAGTCCCTCTACGTCCACCACCGGCTGGACCACGTCGGCGAGCGGCTTGCCCTCGACCAGCACGTCATAGATCGAAGGGACCTCGGCGTGGTGGTCGATCCCCAGCGCGGTGGAGGCGTTGCCCTGCGGATCCAGATCGATCACCAGGACCCTGGCGCCGTGCATGGCCAGCGAGGCAGCGAGGTTGACCGTCGTAGTGGTCTTGCCTACGCCGCCCTTCTGGTTGGCGACCACCATCACCCTGGTGGCTGCGGGGCGGGGCAGTGCTTCTCCGACACGCCCCATCGCCTCGACTGCCGCCTGGGCGGCACGTCCGATGGGTGTGTCGTCAATCAGCGGGGTGACTTCCGAGTCCTGCATGGGCGTCAGTGTTTCATGCGCCACAAGCGCCTGGGGGGCGACCCCCGATCCACCGGTCGCCGGGGAGGTCGATCGGAACGGTGTTTCACGTGAAACGGCGGTACCGGACCTCCCCCGCGTCCGAGGGCCCGGCAATGGATCCGTCACAGATGCCCGCAGGTCCGCCTCCAGCGGCCCCCCTACGGCATGAGCTTCGCTGGGCAAGGGTTCGCCCCCCTCTCCATCCTGGCTGTCGCTGAAATCATCGCGCAGCGCAGTGACATAGGGGGACGGTTGTGGTCCTTCTGAGCCCAGTGGAGGTAGATCTTCACTCGAACGACGACTGTACTGAGCGGCCCCACGACTGCGGCTCAGGATCCCGGGAAGCAGTGAGCGACGTTTCACGTGAAACACGATGCCCGTTATAAGGGAAATCTGACGGTTCGACACTCCGCCCATCGGTCGGGAGCTGAAGCCTCAGCCACATGCCGCAGGGCCGCCGTTTCACGTGAAACATGAAACGGCGGCCCTGGCCATCCTGCCGAATACCGCTCAGTCGCTAGCGACGGCGTCGCGAGGCACCCCGAGCTCCTGGAGTCCCGGCACGCCCAGCGCGGGCTGCCCTGGCCCGGCGAGCGGCCGCCTTGACCCCGCCCGGACTCTCGCCCACCTGGACCCGCACCACATGGGTCGGCGTCTCCACCACACCCTCCCCTGCGGTACCCACCGACCACTCACGAGCGCCGAGCTTCACCAGCGCTGCCTTGTGGTCCACCAGCTCCTGCTCCGCGGAGTCCCCCTTCAACGCGAGCATCACCCCATAAGGACGCAGCAGCGGCAGCCCCCAACCCGCCAGCCGGTCCAGCGGAGCCACCGCTCGCGCCGTGACCACGTCCACCGCCAGCTTGCCAACCATCTCCTCGGCCCGGCCCCGTAGCACGGTCACATTGTCCAGACGGAGCTCCCGGACCACCTCCTCCAGAAAGGTGGTCCGGCGCAGCAGCGGCTCCAGCAAAGTGATCCGAACATCGGGACGGGCCAGCGCGACCGGAATCCCCGGCAGTCCGGCCCCCGAACCGACGTCACACAGGGACGCACCCTCCGGCAGCAGCTCTCCCAGCACCGCGCAGTTGAGCACATGTCGATCCCACAGGCGGGGCACCTCACGCGGCCCGATCAGCCCCCGGCGCACCCCTGCGTCAGCCAACAGCTCGGCATAGCGGACCGCCTGCTCAAAGCGGTCCCCAAAAACCGCCCTGGCCACCGGTGGGGCCTCAGGGAGTTCCTGCGAGAACTCCTCCGCCACCGATTCCGCCTCCGACATCGCCGACCCTCTCCTCGCTGCTCAGCCGCGGCGCCACCCGGCCGCTGCACCACAGCGGCTCCGGCAGCGCGGCCCCGCCTGCAGGATTGCAGACGGGGCCGTTGCTCGTTCACATCACCTTGTCCCAGTGTGGGACAGCTCACCTACGCAGGCAGCACGACGACGCACCGCTGCGGCTCCTCGCCCTCGGACTCGCTCCGCAGTCCCGCCGCGGCCACGGCGTCATGGACGACCTTGCGCTCGAAAGGAGTCATCGGACGCAGCTTCACCGGCGCGCCGGCCTCCTTGGCCTCCTTGGCGGCCTGCGCTCCCAGCTCCGCCAGCTCGGCCCGCTTGCGCGCCCGGAACCCGGCGATGTCCAGCATCAGCCTGCTGCGCTCACCGGTCTCACGATGGACCGCCAGCCGGGTCAGCTCCTGCAGCGCCTCCAGTACCTCGCCGTCCTGACCGACCAGTCGCAGCAGCGACCGCTCCGCGCCGGGGCCCTCGCCGATGATGGACACGGAGGCACGGTCGCCCTCCACATCCATGTCGATATCGCCGTCGAGATCGGCGATGTCGAGCAGGGCCTCCAGGTAGTCCGCAGCGATCTCGCCCTCCTGCTCGAGGTGGCCGAGCGGGTCACTCTTCGGCTCGCCGTTCTCGACGGGCGTCACGGTGCCTTCCGTCACGGATGGACTCCTTTGGAAATCGTGGTGCCAACTAGGGAAGTGGGGTCAGCGGTGCACGGGAAACGCGGCTAGGACTTCTTCTTGGACCGCCCGGCCGGCTGCGGATTGCGCTTGCCGGGCTGGTTCCCGCGCTTCTGGCCGCCACCCTGCGCCGGAGTGCTGCTCGCAGTATTGGCCCGCCCACGGGCCTGCCCCGCCTTCTCCGTGCCCGCCTTGGCCGTCTCGGCGGCATGCACCACCGCGTCGGTGGGCGCGGTGCCCGCCGAGCCGCTGCTCTGGCGCTGCGCCTTGGTCTGGCGCTTCGGCTGCTGGCGTCGCACCGGCGCGGTGTCCTCCGGAACCTCCTCGACCGGGGCGCTGCCGCCCTTCACCAGCGAGGCCAGGCCGGCCTTGACCGGGGTGCCGTCTGCGTTCAGCTTGCCCGCGGCCTTCAGCCGCTCCTGGCGCTGCTTGAACGCCACCGAGCCCGGAGTGGGGTTCTGCCGGATGATCACCAGCTGCTGGCCCAGCGTCCACATGTTGCTGGTCACCATGTAGATCAGGACACCTACCGGCATGGTGATACCGAAGAAGATGTAGATGACCGGGAAGACGTACATCATCATCTTCTGCTGCTGCATGTACGGCGTCTTGACCGTGAGGTCGACGTTCTTCGTCATCAGCTGGCGCGTGGTGAGGAACTGCGTGAAGCACATCGTCACGATCATGACCGCGGTCACGATCTTGACGCTGGTGATCGACGAGTTCACGAAGGTCGCCGACAGCGGGGCGCCAAAGATGTGCGTGTGGTACATGCTCGCAAGCAGCGAGCCCTTGATCACGCCGACCGGCTTGTGGTTCGAGACGTTCCTCAGCACGCCGTACAGCGCCATGAAGAACGGCGACTGCACCAGCAGCGGCAGGCAGCTCGAGGCCGGGTTCGCACCCGCCTCCTTGTAGAGCTTCATCTGCTCTTCGGCGAGCTTCTGCCGGTCGCCCTTGTAGCGGTCCTGGATGACCTTCAGCCGGGGTTGCAGTGCCTGCATCGCCCGCATCGACTTGGTCTGCTTGATCGTGAGCGGGATCATGCAGGCCCGGACCAGGATCACCAGCGAGACGATCGCCAGACCCCACGCCCAGCCGCTGGCAGGGTTGAATACCTGGCTGTACAGCGAGTGGAACTGAACGACGATCCACGAGACGGCGGTATACAGCGGGTTGAGGATCGGGTCGAGAAACCCCACGGTCATGCTCCTTGGGCGTTGGTCGAGGGAGTCGGCGCTTCGGCACGGCTCGAGGTGTGGGGTCCCAAGTCTTCAGGGTGCTGGGACAAGGAGGTTTCTCGGGACAGAGGTCGGAACAGAAGGCTACGCACCCACTGATGCCAGACCGGTCGTGTACGTGCCGGAACGTAGTCGACGCCGCCGGCACTCCACGGATTGCACCGCAGGATGCGCCAGGCGGTCAGGACCGAACCCTTCGCGGCACCGTGTACACGGATGGCCTCGAACCCGTAGCGCGAGCACGACGGGTGATAGCGACAGACCGGGCCCAGTAGCGGACTGATCGTCCACTGGTAGACCCGGATCAACCCGAGCAGCAGATACTTCCCTGCCAGCAGCGCCGCCAGGGCGATCGCCACCACTAGCAGGTATGTCACTGTCCTGCTCCCGTCGGCGAGGATGCGGTACCGGTATCGCGGGGCCGCCCGCCCCGAGGGGCGGCCAGCTTCCGCAGTGCGGAATCCAGATCGCGTTCCAGGTCCGCGAAATCCGCCGTCCCGGCAGGGGGCAGCGCGCGTACCACTATCAGGCTACCTGCGGGCAGACCGACCAGACGCGTGGCCATTAGGTGACGTAGGCGACGTTTCACACGATTTCGGACGACGGCCGGACCCACGGCTTTGCTGACGACAAAACCCGCACGCACCGGGGAAGGTGATTCCCCGGTGCTGTGCGGGTCCGTTGACGACCGGCCCGTGGTGGCCACGGGATCACCCTCGCCGTACGGCCTCCCGGTCACTGCATCCTCGCTCTCGCTGAGATGCACCACCAGAAGGGGACGTCCGGCGCGGCGGCCCCGCCGCACCGCGGTCGCGAAGTCCTGGCGCCGCCTCAGCCGATGTTCGGAGGGCAGCACAACATAACCTGATAGATCAGGCGGACAGGCGGGCGCGGCCCTTTTCGCGGCGGGCCGCGAGGATCGCACGGCCGGCACGGGTACGCATCCGCAGGCGGAAGCCATGGGTCTTGGCGCGACGGCGGTTGTTCGGCTGGAAGGTGCGCTTGCTCACGGGGGGACTCCAGGATGAATCGAAGGGTCGCGGGGCGTCGATCAGCCGTCACCGTGCGTCCGCGCGATCCCCATAGCCGTTATGTACGGTGATCCACGACGCCCGTAGCTGCGCGCCTTGGTGTGCGGATATTCCGCGGGCATGCGGCAGCGGCCATCGACAACTCGACCTCGTTACGGTACGTGGAGGACGGTCGGCGGGTCAAACCGGCTGCATGTGCCCGGCACAGGACAGCGGCAGGTCCGGCACGGTTCCGCCGGAGTACGTCGGGGGACAGGGCGGTGCCGCCGTCTGCGACACTGCTGTACACAGCCTGTGGACAAGAACTTGAACGCAGGCACCCACGCTCACTACCGTTGGCAGACTCTTCTGCTTCACCCCTTATTCACCTCTTACCCGGCCCCCTCCACCTGCCCCGGCGGAACAAGAAAGCGTGCACCAGTGGCTGATACGAGCAGCGACCTTGCGACCGTCTGGGCGCGGGTCGTCGAGCGACTGGGCAACGACCAGGGAGTCGAGTCCAAGGACGCCCAGTGGCTGCAGCGCACCCAGCCGATGGGCCTGATGCATGACACCGCACTGCTGGCGACGCCGAACGAGTACGCCAAGGGAGTGCTTGAGGGACGGCTGCTGCCGGCCATCACCGAGCTGCTGAGCCACGAGTACGGCCGTCCGATGCGCATCGCCGTGATCGTCGACGCCAACGCGGCACCGCTCGGCCCCCCGCCGCCGGCCGCCCGGGAGCCCGAGCCGGCAGCGGGTCTGCAGCCGCCGGTGACCGAGTATCCCTATCCGCAGCAGCACCGGGACTACGCGCCGGGTTACGGCTACGAGCGCCGCCCCGAGCGCCCCGCCGCCTACCCGGAGCGCAACGGCTACTACGGCGCCGGCCCGGCCGGCGGCCCCGGCACCGGGTACACGGGCGCGTTCCCGGGCCGCTCCCCGCGTGACCAGCGCGACCAGGAGGACGAGTGGCCTCCCGCCGCGCCCGCTCCGCAGCAGCAGCGCCCCTGGGAGCAGCGCCCGCCCGAGGAGTCCTACCGGACGGCGGCGCGCCAGGAGGACCTGCCCGAGCGCAGGAACGATGCCTACCAGGGCGACAACGCGGACAACGGAGAGCATCCGCCCGACCTCCGCCCGGAAGCCCCACTGCCCGATCACCTGCACCTCGGCTCACACCCCGGCTCACATCCAGGCTCGGGCCACAACTCCGGCCATGGTCCTGGCGCCGACGCGCACTCCCCTGTCGCCATCCCGGTGAAGCGCCCGGGCGGCGGTTCGGGAGGCCATTCCGCGCTGCCACGCAAGGACGAGCCGGCTGCACGACTGAACCCCAAGTACCTGTTCGAGACCTTTGTCATCGGCTCCAGCAACCGCTTCGCCCACGCGGCGGCGGTCGCCGTGGCCGAGGCGCCCGCGAAGGCGTACAACCCGCTGTTCATCTATGGCGAGTCGGGCCTGGGCAAGACCCACCTGCTGCACGCGATCGGGCACTACGCCCGGAGCCTCTACCCCGGCACCCGGGTGCGCTACGTGAGCTCCGAGGAGTTCACCAACGAGTTCATCAACTCGATCCGCGACGACAAGGGCGACGGCTTCCGCCAGCGCTACCGCGACATGGACATCCTGCTGGTCGACGACATCCAGTTCCTGCAGAACAAGGAGTCGACCCAGGAGGAGTTCTTCCACACCTTCAACACCCTGCACAACGCCAACAAGCAGATCGTGATCTCCTCCGACCGGCCGCCCAAGCAGCTGGTCACCCTGGAGGACCGGCTCCGCAACCGCTTCGAGTGGGGCCTGACCACGGACGTCCAGCCGCCCGAGTTGGAGACCCGGATCGCGATCCTTCGCAAGAAGGCCATCCAGGAGCAACTCAACGCCCCGCCGGAGGTGTTGGAGTTCATCGCATCCCGAATCTCGCGCAACATCCGGGAGTTGGAGGGTGCGCTGATCCGGGTGACCGCCTTCGCCAGCCTCAACCGGGCGCCGGTGGACCTGCAGTTGGCCGAGATCGTGCTGAAGGACCTGGTACCCGGCGGCGAGGAGGCCGGTCCGGAGATCACCGCGACGGTCATCATGCAGCAGACGGCGGCGTACTTCGGGCTCAGCGTGGACGACCTCTGCGGCTCGTCCCGCAGCCGGGTGCTGGTGACCGCGCGACAGATCGCGATGTACCTCTGCCGCGAGCTGACGGACCTGTCGCTGCCGAAGATCGGGGCCCAGTTCGGCGGCCGGGACCACACCACGGTGATGCACGCCGACCGCAAGATCCGCACGATGATGGCCGAGCGCCGGTCCATCTACAACCAGGTGACCGAGCTGACGAACCGCATCAAGAGCTGAGACGGACCGCCCGATCGGGGCCCCAGGACACCTGTCCTGGGGCCCCGACTGCGTTTCCCGGCCCGATGCGCCGCCCGCTCAGCTCGCACATCTGCGCCCTGGATTCGAACGGCGACGGGGCGTCGAGCCTCGGTCCACAGGAGACGACTCTTTCCTTCGTCCACACCCTGGGGAAGCCGGAGTTATCCAGAAACCCTCCACAGCTTCAGCCATGATGGAGCTGTCCGCGCAGCTCACCTGCCTGTGGACTTGTGGGCAACGCTTGTCCACAGCCTGTGGAGAAGCAAGGGGCCGTTCACGTCGCCCCGGGGTTATCCACGTGCTGTCCCCAGAAGAAGGGCACTTTTCCCCAGGTTCTCCACAGGAATGTCCACAGTTCGGCAACATCAATCCGCATTTCACCGTCCCGAGTGAAAGAGGCCACAGCACGTTGCCAAAGGGGCTGGGGAGAACCACGTGAAAACCTGGGGATGTCTCTGGGGAAAACCTGGGGACAACGCAACTGCCCTGTGGGGGAAGGGTGCTGCGTCCACAGCAAGGGTAGTTTTTCCACCGCTCCCGCCCACAGGCAGTGTGGATAAAAAAGAGGCTCTGAGCAGGGCATAATGGGGTTATCCACGGTATCCACAACCCCTACTACTACTACCCCACGTATAGAGCTGGGACTTGATCGAAAAGCAGGTGGGGGCCTGATCTGTGGACGACGGCAACCCGACACGGGTTCGAGCCGTCTTCGGCCCATCTGCCTCAGCTGTCGGTGGAGTGCGTCAGACTGTTCTCCAGCAACAGGAGCGGCGGCAGTCCCCCGAGGCCGAGCGCCGCACCCACAGGGATGGTCCCCACCCTGGGGACGGGCTCAAACAACGAGCCACGTATCAGCACAAGACAACAGCAGCAGCACACAGGAGGCGGTTACCGGTGAAGTTCCGGGTCGAGCGTGACGTCCTCGCGGAGGCCGTGGCCTGGGCCGCGCGCAGCCTCCCGGCACGGCCTCCGGTGCCGGTGCTGGCCGGGCTGCTGCTGGCGGCCGACGAGGGCAAGCTGAGCCTTTCCGGTTTCGACTACGAGGTCTCCGCGCGGGTGGAGACCGAGGCGGACGTCGAGGAGGCGGGCACGGTCCTGGTCTCGGGCCGCCTGCTGGCCGACATCTCGCGTTCGCTTCCCAACAGGCCTGTGGAGATCTCCACGGACGGCGTGCGGGTCGTTGTGCTCTGCGGCAGCTCACGATTCACACTCCCCACGCTTCCTGTGGACGAGTACCCGGCGCTGCCGCAGATGCCCACCGTGTCCGGCACCGTCCCCGGTGAGGCCTTCGCCGCCGCCGTCGCGCAGGTCGCCACGGCGGCCGGTCGCGACGACACGCTGCCGGTGCTCACCGGTGTGCGGGTCGAGATCGAGGGGGACCGGGTCACCCTGGCCGCCACCGACCGCTACCGTTTCGCCGTCCGCGACCTGATGTGGAAGCCCGAGCAGGCGGGCCTCTCCGCAGTCGCCCTGGTGCCCGCCAAGACGCTCCTGGACACCGCCAAGTCGCTCAGTGCGGGCGACGTGGTCAGCATCGCCCTAGCGGGCAGCGGCAAGGGTGAGGGCCTGATCGGTTTCGAGGGCGCCGGCCGCCGCACCACCACGCGGCTGCTGGAAGGGGAGTTCCCGAAGTTCCGGGCGCTCTTCCCGACCGAGTTCAACTCGGTGGCCACCATCGAGACCTCGGCCTTCGTGGAGGCCGTCAAGCGCGTCTCCCTTGTCGCCGAGCGGAACACCCCGGTGCGGTTGAGCTTTGAGCAGGGCGTACTCACCCTGGAGGCCGGCTCGGGCGATGACGCCCAGGCCACGGAGCGCGTGGACGCGGGCCTGGAGGGCGACGACATCTCGATCGCCTTCAACCCGGCCTACCTGCTTGACGGCCTGTCCGCGATCGACTCCGCGGTCGCCCAGCTGAGCTTCACCACCTCGACCAAGCCTGCGCTGCTGAGCGGCAAGCACGCGGTCGACGCGGAGGCCGACGAGACGTACAAGTACTTGATCATGCCGGTGCGGTTGTCCGGCTGAAAAGGGTTGGAGTATGCCGGTGCGGTTGTCCGGCTGACGGCTGACGGCCGGGCAGTTGGCCACAGGACTGTGCGGGACTGTGGACAACCCGGTCATGCGGATGGGTCCTGCGCCCGATGCCCACAAGGCATCGGGCGTAGGGTTCTGCCTGGCGGCAAGGGGGCCGCGCGCTACGCAGTCACCTCGACAGAAGGACTTCTGATGGAGCTCGGACTCATCGGTCTCGGCAAGATGGGCGGCAACATGCGCGAGCGCATTCGCCGTGCGGGCCACACCGTGGTCGGCTACGACCGCAACCCGGACCTGGCGGATGTCTCCAGTCTCAAGGAGCTCGTGGGCGCGCTCCATGCCCCGCGGGTGGTGTGGGTGATGGTGCCGGCCGGGGCGCCGACCCAGGCGACGGTGGACGAGCTGGCCGAGCTGCTGGAGCCGGGCGACGTGGTGGTGGACGGCGGCAACTCGCGCTGGACCGACGACGAGAAGCACGCGGCCGAGCTGGCCGCCAAGGGCATCGGCTTCGTGGACTGCGGGGTCTCCGGCGGGGTGTGGGGCCTGCAGAACGGCTACGCGCTGATGTACGGCGGCGAGGCCGCCGACATCGCCAAGGTCCAGCCGGTCTTCGACGCGCTCAAGCCCGAGGGCGACTCCGGCTCGGTGCACGCGGGCAAGGTCGGCGCCGGGCACTTCGCCAAGATGGTCCACAACGGCATCGAGTACGCCATGATGCAGGCCTACGCCGAGGGCTGGGAGCTGCTGGAGGCCGTGGACTCGGTCACCGACGTGCGCGAGATCTTCCGGTCCTGGCAGGAAGGCACGGTCATCCGCTCCTGGCTGCTGGACCTGGCCGTCAACGCCCTGGACGACGACGAGCACCTGGCCAAACTCAAGGGCTACGCCGACGATTCCGGCGAGGGGCGCTGGACCGTGGAGGCCGCGATCGACCACGCGGTACCGCTGCCCGCGATCACCGCCTCCCTGTTCGCCCGCTTCGCCTCCCGCCAGGACGACTCCCCGCAGATGAAGATGGTCGCCGCCCTGCGCAACCAGTTCGGCGGCCACGCGGTCGAGTCCAAGTAGCGGGCAGCACACCGCAACTGACGAGAAGCAGAACTGACGAGAAGAAGGCTGACGAGTCCAGAGCATGCATGTCGCGCATCTGTCGTTGGCCGACTTCCGTTCCTACGCCCGGGTCGAGGTTCCGCTCGACCCGGGCGTGACCTCGTTCACCGGTCCCAACGGCCAGGGCAAGACCAACCTGGTCGAGGCGATCGGCTATGTCGCCACCCTGGCCAGTCACCGGGTGGCCGGTGACGCGCCGCTGGTGCGCCTCGGCGCCGAGCGCGCGGTGATCCGCGCCAGCATCGTCCGCGACCAGCGCCCCACCCTGGTCGAACTGGAGCTCAATCCCGGCAAGGCCAACCGGGCCAGGATCAACCGCTCCGACAACGTCCGGCCGCGCGATGTCCTGGGCCTGCTGCGTACGGTCCTGTTCGCCCCCGAGGACCTGGCGCTGGTGAAGGGCGACCCGGGTGAGCGCCGCCGCTTCCTGGACGAGCTGCTGGTCGCCCGCGCTCCCCGGCTCGCCGGCGTGCGCCAGGACTACGACCGGGTGCTGAAGCAGCGGAACGCGCTGCTCAAGTCCGCGGCCATGGCGCGGCGCACCAGCGGCCGGGTCGAGCTGTCCACTCTCGACGTCTGGGACGACCACCTGGCGCGCGCCGGCGCGGAGCTGCTCGCCTGCCGGATCGACCTGGTCACCGCGCTGCAGCCGCTGGTGCGGGCCGCGTACGAGGAGCTGGCCCCGGGCGGCGGCCCGACGCGGCTGGAGTACCGCAGTTCCATGGGCGAGGGGGTTCCCCTCGGCGGCGGCCGCGAGCCGCTGTACACGGCGATGCTGGGCGCGCTCGGCGCGGCCCGGAAGCAGGAGATCGAGCGCGGCGTCACCCTGGTCGGCCCGCACCGGGACGAGCTCGGCCTGCAACTGGGCGAGCTGCCCGCCAAGGGCTACGCCAGCCACGGCGAGTCCTGGTCCTTCGCGCTGGCGCTTCGGCTCGCCTCCTACGAGCTGTTGCGCGCGGGCGGGGGCGAGCCGGTGCTGATCCTGGACGACGTTTTCGCCGAGCTGGACACCCGTCGTCGAGAGCGTCTCGCCGAGCTGGTGGCGAACGGCGAGCAGGTGCTGGTGACGGCCGCGGTGGCGGAGGACGTCCCGGCGGCGCTGGCGGGTGCCCGCTACGCGGTCGCCGGCGGTGAGGTCAGCAGAATCGCGTGAGGACCACGCGTGAGGACCACTGTTGACGGTGGGGCCTCGTACGCTTGCATCCCCAGGCTGGGGAAAGCGAGGCGGCTGTGAGCGATTCGGCTGGTGCGGGAACAGAGGCGGCAGGGAGCCGTGAGGAGTCGGGGCACGACGAGCCCGGCCGTGAGGAGCCGCAGCTCACCGGTGTCGATCTGGCGCGGGTGGCGCTGCGGAACGCCAGGGAGCAGGCGCGGCTGCGCGGCGACAGCGTTCGGCAGAAGAAGGAGGCCCGGCGTACCGGGTTGCGTTCCGGCGCACGGGCGGACGGGCGCGACCCGCAGTCGCTGGGCGCCGCGATCAGTCGTCTGGTCGCCGAGCGCGGCTGGGAGGCGCCGGCCGCGGTGGGCGGGGTGATGGGCCGCTGGCCGCAGATCGTGGGGCGGGACCTGGCCGCGCACTGTGAGCCCGAGCACTACGCGGAGGACGACCGGGTGCTCACCGTGCGCTGCAGTTCCACGGCCTGGGCGACGCAGATCCGGTTGCTGGCCCCGCAGCTGGTGGGGAAGCTCAACCAGGAGCTGGGCCACGGCACGGTCAAGCTGATCAAGGTGCAGGGGCCGACGGGGCCGACGCGCTCCTACGGCCGGTTGAGGGCTCCGGGGAGCAAGGGGCCGGGAGACACCTGGGGATGACCGGCGGGTGACCGACTGGACCGGCTCCGTGCCCATGTGAGCCCATCCCGCCCCCCGGGCGGGTGGTGGGATACATCCGACCCGGATTTCGCGCGGCACGGGGGAAGCCAGGGCCTGCCAAAGGCCCATGAGTGTCAGTCGTACCGGTAGACTGGAGGCTGAAACCGCCGCTTGCGGTGACTGAGCGGTGACTGAGTCGAGTGCCGAGGCCGGTCCGGTCCCACCCACGGGGTACGGATGCGGCCCGAGCTGTGCCAGAAAGGGCGCTTCGTGGCCGATTCCGGCGACCCCAGCCAGACCCCCGAGAATCCCCTGTCCGATGAGGCCGTCGTGAGCTCCGAGGCAACGGAGGAAGTTGCGCAGGGCGACGACGCGCTCGCGCGCGTCTCCGGCTCGCTCTCGGAGAACAACTCGTCCTATGACGGCAGCGCGATCACCGTCCTTGAGGGCCTGGACGCGGTCCGCAAGCGCCCCGGCATGTACATCGGGTCGACCGGCGAGCGCGGGCTGCACCACCTCGTCTACGAGGTCGTGGACAACGCGGTGGACGAGGCCCTCGCCGGGCACGCGGACACCATCGAGGTGACGATCCTCGGCGACGGTGCGGTGCGGGTCACCGACAACGGCCGTGGCATCCCCGTGGACATCGTCCCCGGCCAGGGCAAGCCGGCCGTCGAGGTCGTGCTCACGGTGCTGCACGCGGGCGGAAAGTTCGGCGGCGGCGGCTACTCCGTCTCCGGCGGTCTGCACGGCGTCGGCGTGTCCGTGGTCAACGCCCTGTCGCAGCGCCTCTCGGTGGAGATCCGCCGGGACGGCCACCGCTGGACCCAGGACTACAAGCTCGGCGCGCCCACCGCGGAGCTGGAGCGCCACGAGGCCACCGACGAGACCGGCACCGCGGTCACCTTCTGGGCCGACGGCGACATCTTCGAGACCACCGAGTACTCCTTCGACACGCTGTCGCGGCGCTTCCAGGAGATGGCGTTCCTCAACAAGGGCCTCACCATCAGCCTGACCGACGAGCGTCCGGACCACGTCGACGACGACGGCAAGCCGTTCACGGTGACGTACCACTACGAGGGCGGCATCTCCGACTTCGTGACGTACCTGAACTCCCGCAAGGGCGACGTCATCCACCCCACGGTCATCGACTTCGAGGCCGAGGACAAGGGGCGGACGATCTCCTGCGAGGTCGCCATGCAGTGGAACACGGCGTACAGCGAGGGTGTGTACTCCTTCGCCAACACCATCCACACCCATGAGGGCGGCACCCACGAGGAGGGCTTCCGCGCCGCGCTGACCGGCCTGGTCAACCGCTACGCCCGGGAGAAGAAGTTCCTCCGCGAGAAGGACGAGAACCTCACCGGCGAGGACATCCGCGAGGGCCTGACCGCGATCATCAGCGTCAAGCTGGGCGAGCCGCAGTTCGAGGGCCAGACCAAGACCAAGCTGGGCAACACCGAGGCCAAGACTTTCGTGCAGAAGGTCGTGCACGAGCACCTCAATGACTGGCTGGACCGCAACCCGGTCGAGGCCGGGGACATCATCCGCAAGTCCATCACCGCGGCCACGGCCCGCGTCGCCGCCCGCAAGGTGCGCGACCTGACCCGTCGCAAGGGCCTGCTGGAGACCGCCTCGCTGCCCGGCAAGCTCTCGGACTGCCAGAGCAAGGACCCCTCCGAGTGCGAGATCTTCATTGTCGAGGGTGACTCGGCCGGCGGCTCCGCCAAGCAGGGCCGCGATCCGCGGGTGCAGGCGATCCTGCCGATCCGCGGCAAGATCCTTAACGTGGAGAAGGCCAGGATCGACAAGGTCCTGCAGAACAACGAGGTCCAGGCGCTGATCTCGGCCTTCGGCACCGGCGTCCACGACGACTTCGACCTGGCCAAGCTGCGCTATCACAAGATCGTGCTGATGGCCGATGCCGACGTCGACGGCCACCACATCAACACCCTGCTGCTCACCCTGCTGTTCCGGTTCATGCGCCCGCTGATCGAGGGCGGCCACGTCTACCTGGCCCGCCCGCCGCTGTACAAGATCAAGTGGGGCCGGGACGACATCCAGTACGTCTACTCCGACCCCGAGCGTGACGCGGTCATCGCCGCCGGCCGTGCGGCCGGGCGCAAGCTCCCCAAGGACGACGCGATCCAGCGCTTCAAGGGTCTCGGTGAGATGAACGCCGAGGAGCTCCGGATCACCACCATGGACCAGGACCACCGACTCCTGGGCCAGGTCACCCTCGAGGACGCCGCCCGTGCGGACGACCTGTTCTCCATCCTGATGGGCGAGGACGTCGAGGCCCGCCGCTCCTTCATCCAGCGCAACGCCAAGGACGTCCGCTTCCTGGACGTCTGACGGCCCGCAGGTCGCGCAGAAGTCCCTGGCAGCACCCGCACGAGAGGAAACTGACCAGCAGTGGTCGCAGACGGCAACCCCACCGAGCAGGGCCCCGAGGGCATCGAGGGACTGGAGCCCGAGCTCGCGTCCAACGTTCGCATCGAGCAGGTCGAGCTCGAGAGCGAGATGCAGCGCTCCTACCTCGACTACGCGATGAGCGTCATCGTGAGCCGGGCCCTGCCCGAGGTCCGCGACGGCCTCAAGCCGGTGCACCGCCGCGTGCTCTACGCGATGTACGACGGCGGCTACCGGCCCGAGAAGGGCTACTACAAGTGCGCCCGCGTGGTCGGCGACGTGATGGGCAACTACCACCCGCACGGCGACACCTCGATCTACGACACCGTGGTCCGGCTGGCGCAGCCCTGGTCGCTGCGGATGCCGCTGGTGGACGGCAACGGCAACTTCGGTTCACCGGGCAACGACCCGGCGGCGGCCATGCGCTACACCGAGTGCCGGATGATGCCGCTGGCCATGGAGATGATGCGGGACATCGACGAGGAGACCGTCGACTTCTCCGCCAACTACGACGGCCGCTCGCAGGAGCCGGACGTCCTCCCGGCGCGCTTCCCCAATCTGCTGGTCAACGGCGCCACCGGGATCGCGGTCGGGATGGCGACCAACATCCCGCCGCACAACCTGCGCGAGGTCGCGTCCGGCGCGCTCTGGTACCTGAACAACCCCACGGCCTCCAACGAGGAACTGCTGGAAGCGCTGATCGAGCGGATCAAGGGCCCGGACTTCCCGACCGGCGCGCTGATCGTGGGCCGCCGCGGCATCGAGGACGCGTACCGCACCGGGCGCGGCTCGATCACCATGCGCGCGGTCGTCGAGGTCGAGGAGATCCAGGGCCGCCAGTGCCTGGTCATCACCGAGCTGCCGTACCAGGTCAACCCGGACAACCTGGCGCTGAAGATCGCCGATCTGGTGAAGGACGGACGGGTCGGCGGCATCGCCGACGTCCGCGACGAGTCGTCGTCGAGGACCGGCCAGCGCCTGGTGGTCGTGCTCAAGCGCGACGCGGTGGCCAAGGTCGTGCTGAACAACCTCTACAAGCACACCGACCTGCAGACCAACTTCGGCGCCAACATGCTGGCCCTGGTGGACGGGGTGCCGCGCACCCTGGCCGTCGACGCCTTCATCCGGCACTGGGTCAACCACCAGGTCGAGGTCATCGTCCGGCGCACCACCTTCCGGCTGCGCAAGGCCGAGGAGCGCGCCCACATCCTGCGCGGCCTGCTCAAGGCGCTGGACGCGATCGACGCGGTCATCGCGACGATCCGCCGCTCGCAGACCGTCGAGGAGTCCCGGCAGGGCCTGATGGCGCTGCTGGCGATCGACGAGATCCAGGCCAACGCGATCCTGGAGATGCAGCTGCGCCGCCTGGCCGCCCTGGAGCACCAGAAGATCACGGCCGAGCACGACGAGCTCCAGGCCAAGATCAACGAGTACAACGCGATCCTGGCCTCCCCCGACCGCCAGCGCGCGATCATCGCCGAGGAGCTGGCGATCATCGTGGAGAAGTACGGCGACGACCGGCGCAGCACCCTCATCCCCTACGAGGGAGACATGTCGGTCGAGGACCTCATCGCCGAGGAGGACATCGTCGTCACGATCACCCGTGGCGGCTACGTCAAGCGGACCCGCAGCGACCTCTACCGCTCGCAGAAGCGCGGCGGCAAGGGTGTGCGCGGCGCGCAGCTCAAGCAGGACGACATCGTCGACCACTTCTTCGTGACGACGACGCACAACTGGATCCTCTTCTTCACCAACAAGGGGCGGGTGTACCGGGCCAAGGGCTACGAACTGCCGGACGCCGGCCGTGACGCCCGCGGCCAGCACGTCGCCAACCTGCTGGCGTTCCAGCCGGGCGAGCACATCGCCCAGGTCATGGCGGTGCGCACGTACGAGGCCGCGCCGTACCTGATCCTGGCGACCCGCGAGGGCCTGGTGAAGAAGACGCCGCTGAAGGACTACGACTCCCCCCGCTCGGGCGGTCTGATCGCGATCAACCTCCGCACCGACGAGGAGGGTCGCGACGACGAGCTGATCGGCGCAGAGCTGGTCTCCGCCGAGGACGACCTGCTGCTGGTCAGCAAGAAGGCCCAGGCGATCCGCTTCACCGCGACCGACGAGGCGCTGCGCCCGATGAGCCGGGCCACCTCGGGTGTGAAGGGTATGAGTTTCCGCGAGGGCGACGAGCTGCTCTCGCTGAACGTGATTCGCCCCGGTACGTACGTCTTCACGGCGACCGACGGCGGCTACGCCAAGCGCACCAGGGTCGACGAGTACCGAGTTCAGGGTCGCGGCGGTCTGGGCATCAAGGCAGCCAAGATCGTCGAGAACCGTGGCATCCTGGTGGGCGCACTGGTTGTGGAGGAAAGCGACGAAATCCTCGCAATCACTCTGGGCGGCGGTGTGATTCGTACCCGCGTTGCGGAGGTTCGTGAAACCAGTCGTGACACCATGGGCGTCCAACTGATCAACCTGGGTAAGCGGGACGCCGTCGTCGGCATCGCCCGCAACGCCGAGGGGGCCGGTGACGACGACCTGGACGAGAACGGCGAGGGCGAGACACCGACGGACGCGACTGCGCCGGACGAGACCGGTACGGTTGCGACTTCGGGTGTGGCCGA
This sequence comes from Streptacidiphilus sp. MAP12-16, assembly GCF_041262165.1. NCBI lineage: Bacteria > Bacillati > Actinomycetota > Actinomycetes > Kitasatosporales > Streptomycetaceae > Streptacidiphilus > Streptacidiphilus sp. MAP12-16. The sequence goes on along the minus strand of NZ_JBGCBY010000014.1, from coordinate 175,850 downwards.
CGCGGATTCCGGGGCAGTCGACAATGGGGGCGAGGAGCAGGCGGACGGCGCGTCCGACTGATCCCTCGGCACCGGTGCACGCGCAGGGCCGGGTCTCGGCGGTCGCCGGGGCCCGGCCGACTGCCGTGGCCAGCGAGAGCGCGTCGACTGACACATGGACACTGACCAGGGCCGACCGGTTCTGGTGGGGAACTGCGGGAGGACCAGGGTGAGTGGAGCCACGGGCGCGACAGGCGGTGCCGGCAGCGCCGCCGCGGGGCGTAACGGCCCGGGGCCGAGCGTGCCCCCGGGCGGGGCGGGCGGCGGTCCGGCCGACCGTACTCAGGGATATGCGCAGGCAGGGCGGGACGCGGGCACCACGTCGATGATGCCGCCGATCACCGACGGGATGCCGCCGCGGGCCCCGGCCGTGGGCGGGGGCACCGGCGGGGGCACCGCCGCGCGTCGCCGCCAGGGCGGGCCGCAGGGCAAGCAGGCGACGCAGGCGAACCAGGTCGCCGCGCCCGCTCCAGCAGCGCCGCCGGCGCCGCCGGAGCGGTCCGGCTACTCGACGCCGACGACGTACCAGAAGGGGCAGCCGACGCCGCCCGGCGGCACCCGGATGCCCCCCGGCACGGCGACGCCGCCACTGCCCGCGGGTTCCCCCGCCGCTGTGGCGACCGGCGCCGCCGTCGGCGCCCCCGCGAAGCGGTCCGGCCCGACAGCCGGGCCTGCGGCTCCGCCCTCGGGGCGGACCCGTCGGGCGCGGCTGCGGGTGTCCCGGACTGACCCCTGGTCGGTGATGAAGGTCAGCTTCCTGCTGTCCATCGCGCTGGGCGTGGTCACCATCGTGGGCGTCTCGCTGCTGTGGATGGTGCTGGACACGGCGGGCGTGTTCAGCTCGCTCGGCGGCACGCTGAAGCAGGCCACCGGGTCCGACACCTCGGGCGGCTTCGACCTCCAGTCGTACCTCTCCTTCGGCAACGTCCTGACCTTCACGGCGCTGATCGCCGTGATCGACGTGGTGCTGCTGACGGCCCTGGCGACGCTGGGTTCCTTCATCTACAACACCGCAGCCGGCATCACCGGAGGCGTCGAGCTGACCCTCGCCGAGGAGGAGTAGCACTCCGTCCAGGCGCACCCGCAGGCCCCGCCGTTGGCGGGGCCTGCGGCCGTTTCCGCACCTCCGCGCCCTGCGGAGCGGAACGGATTTGGGCAGACCGCCGTCGGTGCGCTAATCTTTCAACGCAGCGCGGGCCTATAGCTCAGACGGTTAGAGCGCTTCCCTGATAAGGAAGAGGCCACAGGTTCAAGTCCTGTTAGGCCCACCAGCGCAGGCGCCCCGGGAGGTTCTCCTTCCGGGGCGTTTCTGCGTTCTGTACGCCCATTGTTTACGCCAATGCGCACTTCAGCGCTCCTCCACGCCGTCCTGAGCTCGGCGCCGACGCTGGCGGCGGCGGCGCGCTGGGATTCCGTCGTGACGTGGGTGTGGACTGCGCCGCAGGATCCTCCGGGCGTCCTTCGGGTGCACCCCGAGCCACGCGAGCAGGCTGCCGCCGGTGTGCCCGGTGTCGTGCACCCGCACCCGCCGCGGTAGACCGGAGCGCTTGACCCGGCGCTGGCGGCCGCAGCCGTGCTCCCATGGGCCACTCCGTCTTCAGGTCCACCAGGACCAGCCCTGTGCCCTTCTGTCGCTGTAGTTGCTTGCGCGAGTGCGTGCTGATGCGGCCCTCGGGGCGGAGGTTTGGCGCAGCCCCCCGCCATCATGGGGGTGATCGTAGAAGCGGTGCACCGGGGTTGTGAGTCGGTGTTCCCTGGGCAGGCACCAGTGACTGTTCCCAGGCAGATCGATTTGCGTTCGGTAGGGAGCCGCAGGCGCCGGTACAGGAAGCCGGGCCGTGTCTCACTGACGCAGCCGCAGGACCTGTCCTGGCTTGATCGAGTCAGGGTCGTGGCCGACAGCCTGCCGGTTGAGGTCGTACAGGGCGGGCCACCCGCCGACGATGTGGCTCGTCGCAGCGATGCCGCTGAGGGTGTCGCCGGGCCGAACCGTCCACGATCCCTCACGACCCGCTGTGACGCTGCCGACTGCGCTGCCGTGGGGGCTGTCCGAACTTCCGGCGAGCGGGGCGGCAGGACGGCACGTCTGTGTCTGCCACTCGTGGTGGCGGCCACCCGACAGCTGTGCAGGGAGACGAGCGGCGTCGGCACCGCAGACGGGCCACGGTGCGAGCCCGCGGCGCCCCGCCAGGTGGTCGGCGACGGCGATCTGCTGGTCCTTGTCGGCGAGGTCGGCGCGCGGCGCGTAGGCCAGACCTCCGTTGGCCCGCCAGGTTGCCTGATCGAACTGCAGACCGCCGTAGTACCCGTTGCCTGTGTTGGTCGCCCAGTGGCCACCGCTCTCACATCGCGCCACCTTGTCCCAGTCACCGACGTGAACACCGTCGCGGACCGCAGCCGCCGCGACCGACTCGGCATGAGCCGTCGGTACGAAAGCGGCGAGCATGGCCAGCGAGCACAGTGTGAACAGGAACAGTTCAAGGACCTTGCGCGGTAGTGAACGGGATGGCAGCACGAGCCCTCCAGACCTTCGACAACAGGGACCGGGCGCCGAAGCGCCGCCCTCTCAGCGATGCACGCCGCAGCGCCCGCACGACGAAGACACGGCGGCACGGTCACCCGTCCGGACGCGGCAACACCACCCGGACGGTCCGCCACCCCACCGAGCGCCCGGGTCCAGTGCGCTGCCCGCAAGCCGTCCAGGACTGCCTTGATCGATACGATCGCCGCATGCCCGAACTGATCGCGCCCACCGCCCGCCTGCACCCCGTCTGGCTTGAGGCGCGCGACGAGTGGGGCCCGGGCGTCCACGAGGACGGCTTCGGGCTGCAGCCGTCCGACGAGGTCGACTCGCCGGCCGGGTTCGCGGCCTGGGTGGCGCGGTTGGCCGGCGAGTCAGATCCGAGGAAGCCGCTGGAGGCGGGCCGGGTGCGTTGTACGTACCGATGGATCGTCGAGGGCGACCGGGTGCTCGGCGGGATCGCGCTGCGACACGAGCTCAACGACTTCGTGCTGCGGGTTGGCCACATCGGCTACGGCATCCGGCCGTCCTCGCGCCGGCGCGGGTTGGCTGCCTGGGCGCTGGGCCGGATGCTCGATGAGGCGCGGGCGCTCGGCCTGGAACGTGTGCTGATCATCTGCGAGGTCGACAGCATCGCCTCGGCGAAGACGATCGAGCGCCATGGCGGTGTCCTCGAAGACGTCCTAGAAGGTGTCCAGGACACCGGACTCGGCACCGTACGGCGCTACTGGATCAAGCTCTAGTCCTCCGTTTCCTACGCCCATCCTCTGCGCCAACGCCGGTGGGCGGCGGGGCTGGTGTGGCCGGTGCGGCCGGCGGGGCGGGGAGCTGACCCGGCGTCAACGAGCGGGTGACGGCCTTCAGCAGAGCGCGGCTTGCGCCGCAGCACGGGTGTGTATCATCGGCCGCAAGGACGGCGACCCCTCCCGGTTGCCGCCGCTCAGTACCGGTACAGAAGGACGAGGTCGCGCGGTGAAGAAGCTTCTCCTGGTAGTCCTGGCTGCTCTTGGTGGGTACTTTGTGTACCGCCAGGTCCAGGCGGACCGCGCCGAGCAGGATCTGTGGACCGAGGCCACCGACGCTGTCCCGGTCGGCGCTCGCTGAACCGACCGTCACACCTGTGGCGTACGCAACCCCGACCCTCGGTCGGGGTTGCGCCCGTGCGGGGGTCGGGACGGGGCAGGGCGGGGCCGCCGCCGAAACCGAGGTCAGGATTGGTCCCGGGAACCGGTACCCTGGTGCGCGGCGGTTCTGATCGGTTCCGTCTCGGGGCCTTAGCTCAGTTGGTAGAGCGCCGTCTTTGCATGGCGGATGTCAGGGGTTCGACTCCCCTAGGCTCCACAGTCGTTCCACAGCAGACAGCGTCGCCCCGGTTGCTTCCGCAGCCGGGGCGACGCTGTGTTTCGGGTTCAGCGCTTGTTGGGGCGCTTCTTGTCTTCGGCCTCCTTGGCCTCGACCTCGGGGTCGAGCGGCAGCGAGCCGTCGACCTGGGGGATGGGCGCGGCTGCTGAGGCGCTGGAGCCGTTCGCCGCGGCCTCGCCGGCCGACGCCGACGCGGGGGTGCTGCGCGGCGGCAGGTCGGTGGCCGGGGGCTCCACCAGCCAGTCGGGGTTGCTCTGCTTCTGCCACCACTTCCAGGCCGCGAGACCGCCGCCGGCCACCACTCCCAGGGTGCCGACCACCAGGACCCGACGGGTCCAGCGCGAGCGCCTGGAGCGGGCCCGCCGGGCCGTGAGCGCCTCAATGTCCGCCAGGGTCACCTGGCCGAGCAGGACCGGCACTGCGGCGGCTCCGCGGTCGCGGGCGGTGTGCGCGGCCTGGGTCGTCACCAGGACCGCCCCGTCCAGGGCGTGGCTGACGGCGGGCACGGCCGTCTCCCTGGCCTGGGCCGCCGCGGCCTGCGCGGACTGCTTCGCGGCCTTGGCGGCGCTGCGGGTGCGTACGGCGGCCTTGCCGACCGCGTCCTCGACAGACGGCGGCACATTGGCCCGTGCCTGCTCCCAGAGCGGGACGACACGTGGGGTGACGCGGCTGTCCACGGTGCTCTGGGCGATCTGTGCTGCCTGCCGGGCCTGTTCGACGGCGGACTCGATGCGCGGGGCCAGTCGTTGCCATGCCTCGTCGGTGTAGTGCGCTGCCGCGTCCCGTGCGCCCACGGCATAGGGGGCGATCTGCTCCCGGGTCTTCCCGGCAGCCTCGCGAGCTGCGTCGATGCGGGTCACCAGTACCTCCTCCTCGATGGCGTCCGATTTATCACCTGTCCACCCAGTTAAAGATCATGCCTCCTGGATCGTTCCCAGGCGCGCCGGGAAGACACCGCGCCGGGTGGCGGCGGGCGTGGCGCCCTTTCCTGTCCGTTTGCTGTCCTCCTCGCATCCTGCTCCTTTGCGCCGCTTTGTGCAGGGCATGGGAGGATTCATGTCGTCAGAGCTGTACGCAGAAGTACGCAGGACTGCAGGAAGGCGCATCGTGGCCGAGGAACTGTTCGCCACTCTCAAGACCAACCACGGGGACATCGAGGTCAAGCTCCTCCCGAATCACGCCCCGAAGACGGTGGCCAACTTCGTGGAGCTCGCCGAGGGCACGCGGGAGTGGACCGATCCGCGTACGGGCGCCAAGTCGCAGGCGCGCCTGTATGACGGAACGGTCTTCCACCGGGTCATCTCCGGCTTCATGATCCAGGGCGGGGACCCGTTGGGCACAGGCACCGGCGGCCCGGGCTACCAGTTCGGTGACGAGTTCCACCCTGACCTCTCCTTCGACCGTCCCTACCTGCTGGCCATGGCCAACGCGGGTCCGGGGACCAATGGTTCGCAGTTCTTCATCACGGTCGCCCCCACCGCGTGGCTGAACCGCAAGCACACCATCTTCGGTGAGGTCACCGGCGCGGCGGGCCAGAAGGTCGTCGACGACATCGTGGCCACCAAGGTGACGCCGTTCAACGACCGCCCGGTCGAGGACGTGGTGATCCAGTCGGTGGAGATCTCCCGCCGCTAGGCATACCCCTCGGGCCCGGCGCGCGGCAGGCTTGTGCTGTCGTGCACCGGGCCTGGAGTGTGTCCGGGACGACCGTGTGCAGGACCACGGCGCAGAGAAGGCAGGCAGAGACATGCTCTCCGATCAGCAGGGCCCGGGCGGGTCGCAGCAGCCCGGCGGGTCCGACCCGCACACCCTTCCGGACTGCTACCGGCATCCGGGACGGGAGACCGGGGTGAGCTGTACCCGCTGCGAGCGGCCGGTGTGCCCGGAGTGCCGGGTGGACGCGGCGGTCGGGTTCCAGTGCCGGGAGTGCGTGCGGGGCGGCGGTGCCGCCGTGCGCGAGGCGCGGACCGAGTTCGGCGGGCAGCTGGTCCGGGACGGCGCGCTGGTCACCAAGATCCTGATCGGGATCAACGTGGTGGTGTGGGCGCTGGCGCGGACGGTGCTGAGCGCGACGGCGCTGAACTATCTGTACATGTGGGGCACGGGGGTGGCGGACGGGCAGTGGTACCGGATGATCACCTCGGTGTTCTTCCACACGGCACCGCTGCACATCGCGATGAACATGTGGTCGCTGTGGGTGCTGGGCCCGCCGCTGGAGCGGCTGCTCGGGCGGTGGCGCTTCCTGGCGCTCTACCTGGTGTCCGGGCTGGCCGGCTCGGCGCTGCAGCTGATCGTGGCTCCGGACACGCCTGCGCTGGGCGCCTCGGGTGCGATCTTCGGCCTGCTGGGCGCGCTGCTGGTGATCCAGCGCAAGCGCGGCTACGCGCTCGGCCCGATCGTGGCGATCGTGGTGGTGAACCTGGTCGCGACGTTCACGATCGCGAACATCAGCTGGGAGGCGCACATCGGCGGACTGGTGGCGGGCGCCCTGGTGGCGTTCGGCATGGCGCACGCTCCGGCGCGGAACCGGGTGCTGGTGCAGTCCGGGACGGTGCTGCTGGTGCTCGCCGCGGTGCTGGTGGCGACGCTGCTGGGGGTGGCCAGGATCGGCTGAGCAGCGGCCTGTGCAGGCTGTTCGACGGCCGGTTGTCCACAAGGGGCCCGCACACCTGTGCGGGCCCCTTCGGTGTCGTCCTGTCTACCCGTGTCCACCTGCGTCTTTGTTCGTGCTGCCGAGCAGGGGCGGGGTGGTGGACACGTCTGCGGAATCAAGTTATCCACAGATAGTCATGGTTTTCCCCACTGTGGATAACCATGTGGAAAACGAACAGGCGGTCGCTACTTCCACTGCGTGGAGACGCCGAACCCGCCCGCGATGAACGCGAAGCCGATCACGATGTTCCAGTTGCCGAGGGCCTGGATCGGCCAGGCCGCACTGGTCACGTAGTACACGACGATCCACACCAGGCCGACCAGGAACAGCGCCAGCATCAGAGGGGCGATCCAACTACGTCCCGAACTCAACTTCACCGCGGTCGTCGTGGCGGGCGGGGTGTAGTCCGACTTCTTCCGGATACGGGACTTCGGCACGAGGAGCACTCCTGTCGATGCGCTGCGCTGCATGGCCCGAGGGCGCCTGCTGAGCTGTGGGTTGTGTGGGAAACCATGGCGCGGCCGTCAGGGGCGCCGCATACGTCTCCAGCGTCCGTTAGCGTAGTGGCTCGCGGAGTCAGAAGGAGATAAGGGTACGTGGCAGATTCGCAAGAAGTTCCGCCCGTCGCCGATCCGAGTGCCAAGCACCCGCTGGGTACCGCCCGAATTGTCGGCCGTATCGCGACATGTGCGGTCTTCGCCCTTGCCGGAATCCTCTTCTACGTGAGTGCCCAGACGGCACAGGGCACCTCGCTGCGCAACGACAACACGCTGCTCCAGCTCTCCGACGTGATACAGCAGAGAAGCCAGGAGAACGCAGCAGCCGAGAACGGCGTCGCAGCGCTCCGCGCACAGATCGACGCACTCGCTGCCCAGCACTCGCAGAACCCCGACGACCTCAAGCGCCTCGCTGCCCTCGAGCAGCAGGCCGGACTCGACCCGCTGACCGGTGCGGGACTGACCATCACCCTCAACGACGCCCCGCCCGGCGCCACCGCGAAGATTCCCGGGGTGCCCCAGCCGCAGCCGGACGACCTGGTGGTGCACCAGCAGGACCTGCAGGCCGTCGTCAACGCGCTGTGGCGCGGGGGCGCGCAGGGCATGCAGGTCCAGGACCAGCGGCTGATCTCCACCAGCGCGGTGCGATGCGTCGGCAACCAGCTGATCCTCCAGGGCCGGGTCTACTCCCCGCCGTACGTGATCAGGGCGGTCGGCAACCAGCAGCAGTTGCTGGCGTCCGTCAACGAGGACACCTATCTGCAGAACTACCTCCAGTACGTGGCCGCCTACGGCCTCGGCTGGAAACTGGACCAGCCGAAGGCGATGACTCTTCCGGCCTACTCCGGCACAGTGGACCTCCAATACGCCAAGGCGCAGCCGGCGCAGTAACCGCAGCCGCCAAGGCCCAGCCGACGCAGTAGCCGAAGCCGCCAGGGCGGAGCAGGCGCAGCAGAAGCAGCCAAGGTACGCAGCAGCGGCGGGAGCAGCGGTGGGACGCGTGGCAGCCCGGACGGTCGCGGAGCTGCTCATCACCGTCGGCGCGTTGATCGTCCTGTTCACGGTCTACTCGCTCTACTGGACCAACATCACCGCCGACAGCGCGATGAGCGGCGAGATCACCCGGCTGCAGACCCAGTGGCAGCAGCCCGCCGCGAGTGACGCTGCCACGGTGGCCGCCGCGCCTGCGGCCGGGCCGAGCTCGTCGCCGGTGTCTTCTCCCGTGGCGTACCCGCCGGGCCGGGCGTTCGCCGTCCTCTACATCCCCCGCTTCGGCCGGGACTGGAAGAAGCCGGTCGTCGAGGGCACCGGTGTCACCGACCTGCAGCACGGCATCGGCCACTACTCCGGCAGCGCGGCGCTCGGTGGGGTGGGGAACTTCGCGCTGGCCGGCCACCGCCGTACCTATGGCAACCCCTTCGACGACTTCCCCGCGCTGCGCCCCGGCGACCCGGTGGTGCTCACCGACGGGACGAACTGGTTCGTCTATGTGATCGACCGCCGGCCGTTCCTGACGCTGCCGACGGACGTGCACGTGCTGGACCCGGTCCCGGCCGAGTCGGGTTTCACCCGGCCCGGCAGCTATCTGACGCTGACCACCTGCGACCCGCCCTGGGGCCACAGCCACCGGCTGATCGAGTGGGGGCATCTGCAGTCCGTCACGCCGGTGACCCGGGGGACTCCTGCAGCGTTGGGAGGATGAGGAGAAAGCCTGAGCAGCGCGAGCATTTCCGGGAGAAGGGTAAAGCCTGGCCGGGTGCCGCCCCCAGGGGCCGTGACGACCCGTACGCTGGTGCGGCGGACCGCGAGGAGGGTCGCGGTGGTGGTCACGGTGGTGGCCTGGACGGTGGTCACGCCGGCACGAGGGGTACGGAGGAGGAGAGCGGGATGTACAGCTGGTTCTGGCACCGACTGCCGGGCAACACCCTGGTGCGCTCGTTCACTTCGCTCCTGCTCTTCGTCGCGGTGGTCGCGGTTCTCTTCACGTGGGTCTTCCCCTGGGCGGAACCGCTGCTCCCCTTCGGGGACGTCACTGTGAACAACGGCGGCACGACCAGCGTGCAGCCCGTCGGCACTCCGGGCGCCACGCCGTCCGGGGCCGGCCAGTCCTCGGCTCCCGCGATCAACGGCGCCGCCCGCCCGACGTACGTGCCACTCGCCCCGACCGGAGTTGTTGCCTGATGGCCGCCCGCATCCTCGTCGTCGACAACTACGACAGCTTTGTCTTCAACCTGGTCCAGTACCTCTACCAGCTCGGCGCCGGCTGCGAGGTCGTCCGCAACGACGAGGTCGCGGTGGAGTCGGTGACCGCCGACGCCTACGACGGCGTGCTGCTGTCGCCGGGGCCGGGGACTCCGGAGGACGCCGGGGTGTGCGTGGAGATGGTGCACCACTGCGCCGCCGTGGGGCTGCCGGTGTTCGGTGTGTGCCTCGGGCTCCAGTCCATCGCGGTGGCGTTCGGCGCGGTGGTCGGCCGGGCGCCGGAGCTGCTGCACGGCAAGACCTCGGCGGTCAGCCACGAGGACGGCGGCGTCTTCGCGGGGCTGCACTCGCCGCTGACGGCGACCCGGTACCACTCACTCGCCGTCGAGCGCGACACCGTGCCGCCGGAGCTGGCGATCACCGCCTGGACCGACTCGGGCATCGTGATGGGCCTGCGGCACCGGGACCTGCCGATCGAGGGCGTGCAGTTCCACCCGGAGTCGGTGCTCACCGAAGGCGGGCACCGGATGCTCGCCAACTGGCTTGCCGAGTGCGGGGATCCGGACGCAGTGGCGCGGTCGGCCGGCCTGGCCCCGGTGATCGGCAGGGCGGTCGCGTGACCGCCCTGCGCCCGGAGCGCGGGCCGGGCGCGGCGTGGGAGCCTGCGGCACGCCAGCCCGCGGCACGCCAGCCCGCGGCCTGGGAGCCGGGGGCCCGCTGGGAGCCCGAGGCCGGGCAGAGCGTGTACCAGCAGCCCTACCCGCCTGCGGGCGTGCCGGACGATGCCAGTCCGGACACTCTGACGCTGCGCGTCGCGCCGATTCGCGCCTGGGAGCCGGCCGCCGACGGCGGTCGCGCCGCACGGCGTCGGGCCGGGCAGCAGGGCCGGCGTCGTGGCGGACGTCGTGGCGGCGACCGGCGGCCGCCGGTGAAGGAGAGCGCGGGGATCGTCGCGGTGCGCCTGCTGGGGGAACTGTTCATCACCCTGGGCGTGGTGATGTTCCTCTTCGTGGCGTACCAGCTGTGGTGGACCAACGTGGCGGCGGACGCCTACGCCAGCGGTACCGCCAAGACCCTGGAGAACCAGTGGAACCCGGTGGGCGGCGGCGCCGGAGCCGGGGCTGCCGCCAAGAGCCATCCCGCGTATCCGGCGTCGGTATCCGCCGGGACCAAGTTCGCCATCATCTACATCCCCAAGCTGGATGTGATGACGCCGATCGCCGAGGGTGTGGACAAGACGTCGATCCTGGACAACGGCATGGTCGGGCACTACACGGGTGACATGGAGACGGCCTTCCCCTGGGCCGCCGCAGGCAACTTCGCGCTGGCCGGACACCGCAACACCCACGGCGAACCCTTCCGCTACATCAACAAGCTGGTCCCGGGCGACAAGGTCGTCGTGGAGACCGCCTACGACTACTACACGTACACGGTGACCAGCACCCTGGCGCAGACCTCGCCGAGCGACATCAGCGTGATCGCGCCCGTCCCGCCGGAGTCCGGCTTCAAGCAGCCGGGCCGGTACATCACTCTGACCACCTGCACACCGGAGTTCACGTCCAAGTACCGGATGGCCGTGTGGGGCAAGCTGACCGAGGACCTGCCGAAGAGCGCGGGCCACAAGCCCCAGGCGCTGCTGCCGGGCTGACGGGAGGTCATTCTCGGGCGGGCGGCCGGTCGTCCGTCCCGAGGAGCACCCCGCATGCGGAGCTGCGCCGAGCGTCGGAGGGTGGGCCGGATCGGGCCGTGGCAGTCGGAGTCAGTCGGTGAGCCCGCTGAAGCCGAGCACCTTCTCGATGCGGACGCGCACCAGTAGCTCGCCCGGTACGCCGTTGCGCTCGCCGAACTCCTCGGCGCGGTCCTCGCCCATGTAGCGGGCGGCGATCCTGGCCGCCCAGTGACCGACCTGCGGCAGGTCCTCGCTGAGCGTCGCCCGGCCCTCGACCAGGGCGAAGGCGAAGGGCGGGCGGTCGTCGTCCACGCACAGGGCGACCCGGCCGTCGCGGGCGAGGGTGCGGCCCTTGACGGTGGTCCTGCCGGTGTTGAAGACGAGATCGTCGCCGTCGAGCAGGAACCAGACGGGGGCGACATGCGGGCGGCCGTCGGCGCGCGTGGTGGCGATCTTGGCGGTGCGGGTGCCCTCGCTGAGGAAGGCCCGCCACTGGGTCTCGGTCATCGGAGTAGCCATGCGGCCATGATCGCCTCGCGGCGTCGCGCGCGCACGCAGATCGGGCATAGAGGTGATGGTCCGCAGCGGGGGCGGATGCGCGGGAGGGGCCGAGGACGCTGCTGCGTCCTCGGCCCCTCCCGGTCCTGCGTCGTGCGGTGGAACCTGGTAGTGCGGTGGAACCTGTCAGAATCAGGGGGCGGACAAGCGTGTCAGAGGCCGGTCTGGCCGAGGACCTGGCCCTGGCCCTGGGTCTGCCCCTGAGGGTTACCGGGGTTTGCGGTGCTTGACGCCCCCTGGGAAGGGGTTCCCGTGGTGCCCTGGGTCTGCCCCTGGCTGGGGTTGGCAGGGTTGATCACAATGGTGATGGTGGTACCCGCGGGCACCTGGTCTCCCGGGTTCACCTGCTGGCCGTTGTTGAGCAGTTGGCTGACCGAGCCCTGCGTGTACGGGGAGACGTACTTGGTCCCGTTGACCTGCGAGTAGTTCAGCCCCAGCCGCTGCAGGGCGGCGATCGCGTCCGCGGGCTGCTGGCCGAGCACGGACGGCACCTGGACCTGGGCCTTGCCCGTCGACACGATCAGGCTGATCGTGGCGGAGGTCGGCTGCTGGGAGCCCGCTGCCGGGGTGGTCCCGATGACGTTGCCCGAGGGGACGGTGTCGCTGGCCTTGGAGGTCTGGCTGCCGACCGTGAAGCCCGCCGCCTGGAGCGAGTTGGTGGCGTCCGTCACGCTCTTGCCCGCGACGTCGGGGACCGCCTTGGCCGGGGCGCCGCTGCTGAGGTGCACGGTGATGGTGGCTCCGGGCGGCAGCACGGTGCCCTCCTTGGGCTCCTGCGTGCAGACCTTGCCCTTGTCGGCCGTGTTCGGGTCGCAGGCGACCGGGGCGCCCTGCACGATCTTGAGGTTGCCGCCGAGGTTGGTCACGGCGGTCCCCGCCGTCGTCAGGTCGTCGCCGATCAGCGAGGGCGCGGCGACGGTGTTGCTCTTCCCTGCGCCGCCGCCGAACATCGACTTCGCCACGAAGAACGAACCGAGCAGCACCAGTACGGCCGCGACCCCGAGGATGATCCACGAGGTGTTGCGGTTCTTCCCGCCGCCGTTCCCGGCGCGTCGCCGGTCACCACGACCGCCGTAGCCCGAGCTGTCGTCGTACCCGTCGTCGTAGCCGTCGCCGCCCACGTCGTAGCCCTGGCCGACGCCGGGCAGCAGGCTGGTCTGCCCCGCCGCGCCCGGACCCTGCTGCGGCATCGCGGTGGTGCGTCCGTACTGGTCCGGCTTGCCGTACCCCGGGGGCTGGCCGTAACCGCCGCCCATCGCGCCCGCGCCGTAGGCCACGGTCTGCGCCGCCGCGACGGGCAGCCCGTCCAGGGCGCGCTCGATGTCGGCCCGCATCTCGTCGGCGCTCTGGTAGCGGTAGTCGCGCTCCTTGGCGAGGGCCTTCATCACGATCGCGTCGTACTCGGGCCGCACCTCGGGGTCGTACACCGACGGGGGCTGCGCCTCCTCGCGGACGTGCTGGTACGCCACCGCCACCGGCGAGTCCCCGACGAACGGCGGGCGCATCGTGAACAGCTCGTACAGCAGGCAGCCGGTGGAGTACAGGTCGGAGCGGGCGTCGACCTGCTCGCCCTTGGCCTGCTCCGGGGAGAGGTACTGCGCGGTGCCGATGACCGCGGCGGTCTGCGTCATGGTCATGCCCGCGTCGCCCATGGCGCGGGCGATGCCGAAGTCCATCACCTTGACTGTGCCGTTGCGCGTCAGCATGACGTTCGCGGGCTTGATGTCGCGGTGGACGATGCCGTTGCGGTGCGAGTACTCCAGCGCCTGGAGCACGCCGGTGGTCATCTCCAGCGCGCGCTCGGGGAGCAGTCGCCGCCCGGAGTGCAGCAGCTCGCGCAGCGTAGAGCCGTCGACGTACTCCATCACGATGTAAGGGATGGAGATCCCGTCGATGTAGTCCTCGCCGGTGTCGTACACGGCGACGATCGAGGGGTGGTTCAGCGAGGCCGCGGACTGTGCCTCGCGGCGGAAACGGGCCTGGAACGACGGGTCACGGGCCATGTCGGCCCGCAGCGTCTTCACAGCGACGGCGCGTCCGAGCCGGATGTCGTGGCCGAGGTACACCTCTGCCATGCCGCCGCGCCCGAGGACGCCGCCCAGCTCGTACCGGCCGCCGAGGCGACGCGGTTCTTCCATGGTTCCAACCCTCTCCCTCGTCATTGCCGAGGTTGATCTGTCGGTCCTGCTGTGGTCTGCGGCGCGGGCACACCGCTGCTGGCGGATACGCTACCGGGCGCGCAGGCGGTTCCGGCGCGGCAGGGCCACTTGATATGAGACCGGTATCCGCGGACGCTGTACTCTTGCGCTTCTCTCACCCGGGCGTTCGAGAGACAGCTCACACTCCGGCGCCACCGGCAGCAGGGTCACCCGCGGCTCACTTTCCGAGGTAGGTCGCCATCATCGCCCTGGCGATCGGCGCCGCCAGACCCGAGCCGGAGATCTCGCTGCGCTGGGTGTTGCTGGCCTCGACGACGACGGCCACCGCGATCTCCTTGCCGTTGCTGTCCTTGGCGTAGGACACGAACCAGGCGTACGGGTTGTCGGAGTTGTTCACCCCGTGCTGCGCGGTTCCGGTCTTGCCGCCGACGGTCACGCCCTGGATCTGCGCGGGGGTGCCGGTGCCGTTCTGGACCACGTTCTCCATCATCGTCTGCAGCTGCTGGGCGACCTGCGGGGTGGTGGCCTGGGACAGCTGGGTCGGCTTGGCCTGGTCGATGACGGTGAGGTTGGCCGAGCGCTCCTGGGCGACCAGGTAAGGCTTCATCAGTGTGCCGTTGTTCACGATGGCCGAGGCGACCATGGCCATCTGCAGCGGAGTGGCGCGGGTGTCGAACTGGCCGATGGAGGAGAGGGCGTTGGACGGACGGTTGATGCCGGTGTCGAACACGCTCTTGGTCACGCCGACCGGGATCAGCAGGTTGGGGTCGTTGAAGCCGAACTTCGCCGCCTCGGCGGCCATCTTCGCGTTGCCGACCTCGTCGCCCAGCTTGGCGAACACGGTGTTGCAGGAGACCTTCAGCGCGTCGTTCATGGACACGTTGGTGCAGGAGTCGCCGCTCTCGTTCCCCAGCGGAGTGGTGCTCTGCGGCAGCGTGTAGGGGTCGGGGGACTGGGTCGGCGCGTTGATGTCGGTGACGATGCCGTTCTCCAGCGCCGCCGCGGCGGTGACCAGCTTGAAGGTGGAGCCCGGGGGATAGGTCTGCCGGAGGGCCCGGTTGAGCATCGGCTGCGAGGTGTCGGACTGGAGCTTCAGCCAGGCGCTGTTGGCGGCGCTGTCGGCGCCGGCGATGCTGGTCGGGTCGTACGAGGGCGCGCTGACCAGGCCGAGGATGGCGCCGGTGGTGGGGTCGAGGGCGACTGCGGCGCCCTTCTTGCCCGAGCTCTGGAACGCGTTCCAGGCGGCCTGCTGCACCTTGGGGTCGATCGTGGTGACGACGTCGCCGCCCTGCTTCTGCTTGCCGGTGAGCAGGTCCAGGGTGTTGCGGAAGAACAGGCGCGAGTCGTTGCCGCTCAGGATGCCGTCCTCGACGCTCTCCAGCAGGCTGCTCCCGTACACCTGCGAGGAGTAGCCGGTCACCGGGGCGTACATCGGGCCGGACGTGTAGGCGCGGCGGTACTTGTACTTGTTGCCGTTGACCAGCAGGTCCTTGGTGACGGCCTGGCCGCCGGCGACGATGTCGCCGCGCGGGTAGCTGTACGCCTCGATCGAGCCCCGGGCGTTGTTCTTGTTGCTGTTGAGCGAGCCGGCTTCGACGCCCTGGACGTAGTTCACCCGGATCATCAGCGCGAGGACCAGGACCAGGCAGAACACCGAGACCCGGCGGATGGGCTTGTTCACGGGTGGGTACCCTTTCTGGCGCTGCGCGGCACGTCGACTCCCTCGGACTGGACCATCTCTGTCTACACGTCGTTCATGACGACCCCGGCACCTGGGTCGGTTCTGCGGCCGCCCCGGGAGTGGGAGCCGGACGGCGGGCCACATCGCTGATCTTGAGCAGGATCGCGACCAGAGCCCAGTTGGTGATCACCGAGGAACCACCCTGGGCCATGAACGGCAGTGTCATGCCCGTCAGCGGGATCGTACCGGTCACGCCCCCGGCGACGATGAAGACCTGGAGCGCGAAGGCACCGGACAGGCCCACCGCCAGCAACTTGCCGAAAGGGTCGCGGGCCGCGAGCGCGGTTCGCAGACCCCGCTCGAACAGCAGCGCGTACAGCATGAACAGGGCCATCAGGCCGGTCAGTCCGAGCTCCTCGCCGATGGTACCCAGGATGAAGTCGCTCTTGGCGGCGAAGCCGATCAGCCAGGAGTTCCCCTGCCCCAGGCCCGTGCCCACCACGCCGCCCGAGCCGAGCGCGAACAGTGCCTGGCCGATCTGCCCGACCCCGCCGCCGTTGGGCGCGGCCGCCAGCGGGTGCAGCCAGTCGGTGATCCTGGTCTGGACGTGGCGCTCGGTCGAGGCCACGCCCCAGAAGCCGAGACCGGCCATGAGCAGCCCGAAGACGATCCAGCTGGTCCGCTCGGTGGCCACGTAGAGCATGATCACGAAGATGCCGAAGAACAGCAGCGAGGTGCCCAGGTCGGTCTCGAAGACCAGGATCATCAGGCTGAGCACCCACACCGCGATGATTGGGCCGAGGTCGCGCCCGCGGGGCAGGTACAGACCCAGGAAGCGGCGGCTGGCCAGCGCCAGCGCGTCCCGCTTCACCATCAGGTAGCCGGAGAAGAAGATCGGAAGGATGATCTTGACGAACTCGCCGGGCTGGATCGAGAAGCTGCCGACGTGGATCCAGATCTTCGCGCCGAAGTCGGAGGCGCGGGTCGGCATGAACGCCGGGACCGCCAGCAGGACCAGCGCGCCGAGGCCGGCGATGTACGTGTAGCGCTGCAGCAGCCGGTGGTCCTTGAGCAGCGCCATCACCGCGATGAACAGGGCGATCCCCAGGCCCGACCAGATCAGCTGGTTCTGCGCGGCCGGAAAGTTGTGCGCCAGCTGGCGGGCCTTGTCGAGACGCCAGATGAACACCAGGCCGAGGCCGTTCAGCAGGGCCGCGATCGGAAGCATCAGCGGGTCGGCGTGCGGGGCGAATCGCCGTACCGAGAGGTGCGCGAGCACCGCGAACAGGCCCATGCCCAGGCCGTACTCCAGCATCCCGGCGGGGACCCGGCCGTCCATCGCCAGGCCGGTGTCGGCGTAGGCGAACAGCGGGATCAGTACCGCGAAGACCAGCAGCACCAGCTCCGTGTTGCGCCGGTTGGGCGCGCCCTGCGGGGTGATGGTGGCGGTCATCCCCCCGGCTCCCCCCTCCCGGCGGACGGTGGGGGAGCTCATCTCAGGCCCTGGAGCCGGTCCGCCGGGACCTGTGCTGGAGTCAGGCGGCGGGACACTGGGCAGCCAGCGCTTGCTGCTGTTGGGCGCTCAGCGAGGACGAGGACGAGGACGAGGCGGAGGCGGAGGGGGACGGCGCCACGGACGCGGGCGGGGAGGCGGGCTTGCTCGGCGTGGCACCGGCCTTGGTACTGGCCTTGGAGCTCGGCGCAGTGCTCGCTGCGGCGCTCGGGGACGCGCTGGTGGTCGGCGTGGTGGGCAGCGTCTGGCACACGGTCGCCTGGACCTGGAGGCCGGCGATCGTCTGCTGGGCGTCCTTGAGGCTGGAGGCGGTCATGGTGCCGCCCTTCACCTTGGTCTGGTCCGTCGGCGGCAGGTACTTCAGCTGTATCGGCGTCTGCTGGTAGACCTTGGACAGGCTTATGCCGGCCAGGCTCTGGTTCACGCCCTGGAAGATCGCGACATGGTCGCCGCTCGCGCCGACGAAGTACTGCGTCTGGGTCCACCGGTAGCCGAAGTAGCCTCCGCCGCCGACCAGGGCCAGCACCACCAGCAGCACCACCGAGGGCACCAGCCAGCGGCGCCGGCGGCCGGGGCGCTGCTTGCGGCGGCTGCGCCGACCGCCGCCCTCCTGGGCGTAGTCGCCGTCCGGATCGTCCTCGTACCCGTCGTCGTACGCCTCCCCGTATCCGGCCGCGTCGGCCTCGCCGGACGGGTCCTGCTGCGGGCGGCCGAGAGAGGCGGCGCGGGAGGCGGGGGTGTTGGCGACGGTGTGGTGGCTGATCGTGGGCGGTCCGTCGGCCACTGCGCCGACCACCACCGGGGTGTCGGTGAACTGCCCGGCCATGGTGTCGCCGTCGGTGACGTCCAGGACGTCGGCGACCACGCAGGTGATGTTGTCGGGGCCGCCGCCGCGCAGCGCCAGCTGGATCAGTTCGGCGACGGTCTGCTCGGGCGCGTAGTAGCTGCCGAGGGTCTCTTCCAGGGTCTGGTGGCTCACCACTCCCGAGAGCCCGTCGGAACAGATCAGGTAGCGGTCGCCGGCCCGCACCTCGCGGATCGACAGGTCCGACTCGACCTCGCCCGTCCCCATCAGCGCGCGCATGATCAGCGAGCGCTGCGGGTGGGTGCTGGCCTCCTCCTCGGTGATCCGGCCCTCGTCCACGAGCCGCTGCACCCAGGTGTGGTCCTGGGTGATCTGCGACAGCGAGCCGTCACGCAGCAGGTAGGCGCGGGAGTCGCCGATGTGGATCAGTCCGGCCCGCTGGCCGGTCCAGAGCAGGGCGGTGAGCGTGGTCCCCATGCCCTCCAGCGCCGGATCGCTCTCGACCAGCAGCCGCAGCCGCTCGTTGGCGCGGTCGGCGGCCTGGCTCAGCGCGGTCAGCGGATCGGTGCCGGGGACGTCCTCGTCCAGCTCGACCATGGTCGAGAGGACCTCGGACGAGGCGACCTCACCGGCGGCCTGGCCGCCCATGCCGTCGGCCACGGCGAGCAGCCGCGGACCGGCGTAGCCGGAGTCCTCGTTGCCCTCCCGGATCATGCCCTTGTGCGACCCGGCGGCGAAGCGCAGCACGAGGCTCATGTGCCGTCCGCCCCCTTCCCTCGGTCCCCTGCGCGATGCCCCGGTGCAGCGTGCGTTGATGCATCGTACGGTGCGCTGTACCGCCTGTCCGGGCGTGGGGGCGCGTCCGCGCCCGGGTGTCCGGTGTGCTCCGGGTACGGGACGACCGGGAGCGGGCGTGCCGCACCGAAGCAGTCACCACCTGCCCCCCTGGTGGCGGCCTGATGCCCATGCCTCATGCGTGACTACTTCCGCAGCTCGATGACGGTCCTGCCGATGCGGATGGCCACCCCCGGCTGGAGCGGCGTCGGGCTGGTGAGCCGCGTCCGGTCCAGGTAGGTGCCATTGGTGGAGTTCAGGTCCTCGACGATCCACTGACCGGTCTGGTCCGGGTAGATCCTGGCATGGCGGGAGGACGCGTAGTCGTCGTCGAGCACGATGGTCGAGTCGTGGGCCCGGCCGAGCGTGATCGTCTGGCCCTGCAGGGCGACCGTGGTGCCGGCCAGCGAGCCCTGGGTCACGACCAGCTGGGTGGGCGCGCCCCGCCGCGGCCGGCCGCCGCCCTGGGTCTGCGTCCGTGCCTCGCGCTGCGGAGGGGGCTGCTGACGGCCGGTCGGCGCGTTCGCCGCCGCCCCGCGCCGGTCGGTGGCGGTGCGCTGGGTCACCTTGGTGCCGAACAGGTCGCTGCGGATGACCTGCACCGCGACGATGACGAACAGCCACAGAACGGCGAGAAAACCCAGCCGCATGACTGTGAGGGTCAGCTCTGACATGTGCCCCGCGTCACCCTTCGGCTTGCCGGTAGACGATGGTGGTGCTGCCCATGATGATCCGTGAGCCGTCGCGCAGCGTAGCGCGCTGGGTGTGCTGCCCGTCCACCACGATGCCGTTGGTCGAGCCGAGGTCGAGGACCATCGACGGCGAACCCATCCGGATTTCGGCGTGTTTGCGGGAGACTCCGGGGTCGTCGACCCGGATGTCGGCCTCGGTGCTGCGCCCCAGGACGACCACCGGGGTGGTCACCTGGTGGCGGTCGCCGTTGATCTCCAGCCAGCGGCGGGTGGTCGTGGCGGCAGGACCGTATCCGGCGCCCGGCAGTGGCCGGATGTTGTCGCCGCCCATGTCCCGCTGCGTGGCGGGCGGGGGCGGCGAGCCCGGCTGCACGGCCGGGAACGCGGGTGCGGTCGGCGGCATCGGCGGGACCTGGGGCTGCCACGCCTCGGCCTGGCGACCCCCGTACGGCTGGGCGTACGGGTCGGCGGCGGGCGGCGCCGCCTCGGGCGTGGCCTCGATCCGGCTGCGGACCCGGTACAGGCCGGTGTCCAGGTCCGACGCCTGCTCCAGGGCGACCTTGAGCGGGCCCATGAAGGAGTAGCGCTGTGCCTGGGCGTACTCGCGGACCATGCCGGCGAGCTCCCCGCCGAGCTGGGCGGAGTACGGGCTCAGCCGCTCGAAGTCGTGGTCGCTGAGCTCCACGATGAAGTCGTTGGGGACGACGGTGCGGTCGCGGTTCCAGATGCTGGCGTTGTTGTCGCACTCGCGCTGCAGCGCTCCGGCGATCTCCACGGGCTGGACCTCGGACTTGAACACCTTGGCGAAGGCGCCGTTGACGAATCCCTCGAGTCGCTGCTCGAACTTCTTCAGGGCTCCCACGGGGCACCCCCTTCCATCGGGCGTTCTGCGCTCGCCGCGCGGACGCGCGGCGGCTGATGCTTGTCGTCCTTACTGATCGTATCTACGCCGGAGGCCCACGTGCGGTTCCTCGACGCAGCCGCATACGGCAGTGGGCAAGGACACGTCTGACTGATGCCCGCGACTGTACGAAGGATGCCATTGTGCGGTGTCGGACGGGTAAGAGTCGGAGCGGGCAGGCTGAGACGTACCCGCGGCGGCGGGCGGTCATCCGCCGATCACCCGTTCGGCTTTGCCGGCTGGTCCCCTCGGCGCGGCTGTGGCAGCGCCGTCGGCGGGGCCGCGGGTGGCCCCGCGGGCGGGCCGGGCCACCCCTTCCGACGTGCTAATGTTCTTCTTGTCGCAAGGCGCTCCCGCAGGGAACCAAGGCGGTCGGAGGGCCAGTCAGGAACTGGTTTGAAGACTCCGGGGCAACTTCGGTAGAGTCAGCGACATCACTCAATGCGCGAGTGGCGGAATGGCAGACGCGCTGGCTTCAGGTGCCAGTGTCCGAAAGGGCGTGGGGGTTCAAATCCCCCCTCGCGCACATCGAAGCACCGACGAAAAGGTGCCTCCAGCAGGGACGAAAGTCGCTGAGGGAGGCACCTTTTCGCGTTGGGTGCTACTGCTTCGCGGGCGGCTGCTGCTTCGTGTCGGCGGTTTGCGATGGATCGTCAAAGTACGACCTCTGTCTCCGGTGTTGGTGGCGGGTCCGATCCGGGGCGAGCCCGTGGGCGACCCTCGGGCCCCTGTTGCACGCCTGTGACAGCCGCCCCACAGATCCATGATCTTTCGCTGACAGTCTTCTCTCATCGCACCGAGCAGCAACCAATCGGACGGGTGAGCATCACCTGAACGCGGCGGTAGAGCTCCAGCGAGACGAATCCACCCTGTCACCGGAAGGCGATCCCGCCATGTCTGCCCGCACCCGCCGCACCGCCGCCGCCATCACCCTCGCCGCCGCCCTCACCGCCCTGCTGCCGACCGCTGCCAACGCGGCACCGTCCGGCGAGGCCGTCCTGAACGGCACCAAGGGCAACTCGATGACCATCAGCACCGGTGCCACCTACGTCATCATGAACGGCACCAAGGTCAACTTCGGTGTCCACGTCCGTGACCTGGCCTGGTCCCCCGACGGCAAGAAGGCCGCGTTCGTCGACGGCGCCGGGAACCTGGAGGTGGCCTCCCCGGACGGCAGCGGCCGGCACATCGTGGCGGTCAACCCCGGCAACCAGACCTGGTCCCACCCGACCTGGCAGGTGGCCAAGGCCGACTCCCGCGACCGGATCCCCGCGAAGAACAACCTGATCTTCGCCGCGTCGAAGGGCGGCGTCTCCCGTCTGGAGCGGATCTCGGCCACCGCCAACCACGGAACCCCGAGCGTGCTGCCGCTGGACAGCTACCTCGGCCGGGGGACCACCCCGAACCCGCTGACCGGCAACGCCTGGCCCAGCGCCGCAGGTGGCTACGGCACCGCTGTCTACGACAACACCCGCACCGGTGAGGTCTACATCCGCGACGACTACCTCCGCCAGCAGGGCGGCGTGGTCGTCCGCGGCTCCGAGCCGGCGCTGTCGCCCAACGGCGAGGAGATCGTCTTCGTTCGCTCCGTCAAGGGCCACGACCACCTCTTCGTGGAGACCCTCGGCAAGCCGGCCGTGGACATCACCCCGTACGCGACGACCAACTACACCGAGCCGGCCTGGTTCCCGAACGGCAAGGCCGTCGCCTTCCGCACGCCCACGGGCACCGACGTGATGCCGGCCAACGGCGCCACGGGCCCGGTCAAGGTCTCCTCCTACGTCGGTCTGGTCGCCTTCCGCGGCTGAGCGGTGGACCTGCGCTCCTGGGTCTGGCCCTTCGCGGCGTGGCAAAGCGTTGTGCCCCCGACCGGAACCCCGGTCGGGGGCACAACGCTTGTGCATGGAGGGGGCGTCAGCGGCGCGTGCCGCAGTCGGGGCAGAAGGCCGCACCGGTCGGGAGTTCGGTCTGGCAGGACGTGCACCGGTCCTGCTGGGCGAGTTGGTGGCCGCAGCCGGGGCAGAAGCGGGCGCCGTGGGTCTCGGTGCGGCACTGCGGGCAGACCAGCTGGCGCGGCTGGTCCACGTTGAAGGACTGGCCCTGGGCACCGCCGACGTCGTAACCCCGCTGGGAGGCGACATCGTTGAGCCCGCGCTGCTGCGCGGCGGCGACCTCGGCGGCCGTGTCGGGGGCGCAGCCCAGGCAGAGGCCCTGGGAGGCGTTCCAGCAGCGTCCGCAGACATAGCTGGTGCAGCGGGCGCAGCGGTTGAAGTGCGACGTCGCATCGCCGATGGCCTTCTGGAAGGCGCTGTCCTTGGCGGGGCCCCAGTTGGCGCCGACCATGCCGCCGATGGCCTGGCTGGCCTCACTGCCCGCGCGGCCGAGGGCCCCCCAGGCGCCGCTGACGGCCCGGTCGACCCAGCCCGCCATCCGGCCGCTGGCGTAGGGCTGGAACGCGGAGCGCCAGGTGTCCTGGCAGCGGGAGCAGTTGAACTCGAACTGGAAGCCCGCCCCGGTACCGTGCTGCTCGCACATGTCGCGGTAGTTGTTGCTGAAGTAGATCTCGCCACTCATGGTGCTGCCGCCCCCACACATTCTCTGCGCCGTCGCACGGTGCGTCACCGATCGGGTCCTCGCAGGGCACAGCGTGGCACAGCCGAACGGCGGGCGCGACGGAGGGTGGGATGATCCGTTCCGAACCGTTATGCCCGCCGCGTCGGCTGCTTCAGAAGTGGCCGAAGAAGTGCTGGGACCGGTGGGTCAGTTGCGGTCGGCGACGAGGGTCCCGCCGATGGCCCAGTTCTCGGCGGGGAGTTCGTCGATGGTGACCCAGACGGCTTCGGGCCTGATGCCGGTGACGCGGACATAGGCGTCCGTCAGTTCGCGGGCGAGGGCACGCTTCTGTTCCTCGGTGCGGCCGGCGATCTGCTTGACCTGGATGAGCGGCATCGTGTGTGGTGCTCCTTCGCGAGCGTGTGCTTCAGGCGGGTTCGGAGGACAGGGCCGGGACTGCGGTGCTCTCCTGGAAGGAGCGTGCCACGGGCTGGCTCTGGGTGCTGCCGCGCCGTCCGGGCAGGAAGGCGGCCAGGAGCAGGCCGATGAGGACCGCGCCGACGGCGATGCCGAAGGAGACTCGGAAGCCGGCCATGTTGGGCAGCGGGTGGCCGCCCAGAGGGGTGGTCATATGGGCGAGCACCATGCCGATCACGGCGCTGGAGGCGGACGTGCCGATGGAGCGCATCAGGGTGTTCAGGCCGTTGGCCGCGCCGGTCTCGGAGGGGTCGACCGCGCCGATGATCAGGGCGGGCAGAGCGGAGTAGGCGAGGCCGATGCCGGCGCCGATCACGGTGGTGATGATCAGGACCTGCCAGACGGCTCCCATGAGGCCGAGCCCGGCCGCGTACCCGACGGCGATCACGGCCATGCCGAGCAGCAGCGAGGTCTTCGGCCCGCGCGCAGCGGTGATCCGTGCGGAGAACGGCGAGACCAGCATCATCGCCACACCCATGGGGGCCATGCAGAGTCCGGCGACGACCATGGACTGGCCGAGGCCGTATCCGGTGGCCCTGGGCAGTTCCAGGAGCTGCGGAAGAACCAGGGACATGGCGTAGAAGGACACGCCGATGGTGATCGAGGCGAGGTTGGTCAGCAGGACCTGGCGGCGGGCGGTGGTGCGCAGGTCGACCAGCGGGTCGGTGATGCGCAGTTCCATGACTCCCCACAGCAGCAGGATCACGGCGGAGGCCGCGAAGAGGCCGAGCGTGGTGGGGCTGCTCCAGCCCCAGTCGCCGCCCTTGGTGATGGGGAGCAGCAGGGCGACCAGGCCGACGGACAGGCCGATCGCGCCGAGGTGGTCGAAGCCGCCGGGAGTGCGCAGCTTGGACTCGGGCACGGTCGCCAGGATCAGGGCCATGGCGACGACGCCGAGTCCGGCGGCGGTGAAGAACAGTACGTGCCAGTCGAAGTGCTCGGCGAGCAGGGCCGCGCCGGGGAGGCCGAGCGCGCCGCCGATGCCGAGCGAGGAGCTCATCAGGCCCATCGCTGAGCCGAGCTTCTCGCGGGGGAGCTCGTCGCGCATGATGCTGATGCCGAGCGGTATCGCTCCCATGGCGAAGCCCTGCAGCGCGCGGCCGACGACCATGGGCACGAGGCTCGAGGTGAATCCGGCGACGAGCGAGCCGACCACCATCAGCGCGAGGCTGACCAGCAGCATCTTCCGCTTGCCGTAGAGGTCGCCGAGGCGGCCCATGATCGGGGTGGCGACGGCTCCGGCGAGCAGGGTGGCGGTGAGCACCCAGGTCGCGTTGGCCGTGGAGGTGTGCAGCAGCGTCGGCAGGTCCGCGATGACGGGGACGAGCAGGGTCTGCATGATGGCGACGACGATGCCGGCGAAGGCGAGGACGGCGACGACTCGGCCCGTGGGAACCGCTGGGCCGGTGGCAACCGCTGCGGCTGCCGTGGCGGACCGGGTGGGCGGCGCGGCCTGTTCGGGGACGTGCAGGTGGTGCTGTGCGTCGTGCGGCATGCACGGGCCTCCGAGGCAGGGGCGGAAGACGGATACATGCATGATGAATGCAACTTGTGTCCAGGTTATTCCCACCCGGCGACGGCTGTGTGCGAACTGCGCCCCGGCCGCGCGGTCACTCCGGCCGGGCGGTCACTCCGGCCTCGCGGTCACTCCGGCCTCGCGGTCACGCGCGGTCGTTGTACTGCGTGAGGTAGGCCGCGAAGCGTTCCAGATCCTCGTCGGACCAGTCGGCGAGACGTTGCAGAAACGCCTGGTGACGCCGCGCTCGGACATCGTTGAGGAGTTGCTCCCCCGCCGTGGACGGGCGGATGATCTGCCCGCGCAGGTCCTCGGGGTCGGCGGTCCGCTCGACCAGGCCGAGCCGCTCCAGCGAGGCCACCTGGCGGCTGACGGTCGACTTGTCCAGCATGAAGTGGGTGGCCAGGTCGGTGCCCCGGCAGCCGCCGCGCTCGTGCAGGTGGTCCAGGACGGTGTAGGTGACCAGGGTCAGGCCGGGGTGGATCTGGGAGGCCATCGAGCGGGCACGGCGCGCGAAGGCGGTGAGCTCGCGCTGGATGGCGTCGACGGAGTCGGCGCGGACACCGGTGCCGGACGGCGGGGCTGTTGAGGTGGGCATGGGACACTCCTTCTTTGGTTGCAGGATACAACCAAAGAGGGGTCGGCTCCTCCTCGGCCCGCACCGGGCTCCTGACCGCCGGGCGTCCCCCCGTCAGGCGTCCCCCCGTCAGGCCCGGTGCGGCAGCGGCAGTTCGAACCAGACGACCTTGCCGACCGCCTTGCGGCTGGTGCCCCAGCGCGCCGACAGATGGCTGACCAGGCTCAGCCCCCGGCCGTCCTCGTCCAGCGCCTCGGACGGCTCCAGCGAGGGCAGGTTGTGGTCGTCGTCGCTGACTTCCACCAGGAGCTTGTCGACCCGCATCAACTGCAGCTCGACCCGGTCCCTGGCGACCCGCAGCGCGTTGGTGACCAGCTCGCTGACCAGAAGCTCGGTCAGCTCCGACAGCTCGGCCAGGCCCCAGCGGAACAGCTGGTCCCGGACCAGCAGACGGGCCCGTCGCACCTCGGTGGTGTCCAGGTGCAGGGACCAGGAGATCACGTCCTGCGGCGGGATGCCGTCGAAACGCGCGATCAGCAGCGCCAGGTCGTCGTTGCGGTCATCGGTGTGCAGCCGCTCCAGCACGGTGTCGCACACCTCGTCCGGGCTGCGCCGCGGGTCCACGATGTCACCGCACAGCGCCGCCAGGCCATCCCCTATGTCCCCGCCGCGCATCTCCACCAGGCCGTCGGTGCACAGCACCAGCATGCTGCCGTCGGAGACCTTGATCTCCTTGGCGGAGAACGGCACGCCGCCCACGCCGATCGGCGCGCCCGAGGGAATCTCCAGCAACTCGCCCCGGCCGTCCGGATGCACCAGCACCGGCGGGACGTGGCCGGCGCTGGCCAGGGTGCAGGTCCGCGCGATCGGGTCGTACACCGCGTACAGGCAGGTCGCCAGATGGTCGTCGCCCAGGCGCTGCGCCAGGTTGTCGAGGTGCCGCAGGATCTGGCCCGGCGGCAGGTCGAGCGCGGCCAGGGTCTGCATGGCCGTGCGGAAGCGGCCCATCGCCACCGCCGAGTGCAGGCCGTGGCCCATCACGTCGCCCACCACCAGGGCGACCCGGCTGCCCGGAAGCTGCACCGCGTCGAACCAGTCGCCGCCCACCTCGGCCCGGCGGTCGCCCGGGATGTACCGGTGCGCGATCAGCACCCCGGGGATCTTCGGCGGGCGGGTCGGCAGCATGCTGCGCTGCAGCGTCAGCGCCGTCTTCGCCTCCATCCGGTGCAGCCGGGCGTTGTCGATGGACAGCGCGGCGCGGGCGGCCAGTTCGCGCAGGTACGCGGCGTCGGTCTCGTCGAAGGGCGGCCGGTCGCCGTTGCGCAGCAGCGTCAGAATGCCCAGCACGGTGCCGCGGGCCGCCAGCGGTAGCGTCAGCATCGACCGCCCCTCGAACAGCGGGGCGAGCGCGGGGCCGCCCCGCCCTGCCGCGCACTCCGCGGCCACCGACCGGTCCACCAGCGGCACCAGCACCGGCTGGTTGGACTGCAGGGCCAGACCTGACGGGGTGTTGCCCGGCAGCGAGAACAGGCTTCCCTCGTGCACCTGGTGCTCCCAGGCCGCCAGCGACTGGCTGAACGCGCGCGCGACCCGGCGCAACTGCGTCTCGTCGTCCGGCCGGTCTCGGGGCAGCTCGGTATCCACGATCAACCGGTCCCGCAGGTCCACGCAGGCGAAGTCGGCGATGGTGGGGACGACGACCTGGCACAGCTCGTGCACCGTCACATCGAGGTCGAGCGTCGTGCCGATCCGCGATCCCGCGTGGCTGAGCAGCCGGAGCTGCTCGTTGGCCGGCTCCTCGGCGGTCGGCGCAGTCGGGACGGCGCCGCTGACCAGGCCGGGCGGCAGGGTGAGAGTCGGGATGGTCGGCGGGCCGCTGAACGGGCCCTCCTCGAATCCGGGGCGCTTGGGGCGGCCCGCCCCGGCACTGGAACGGTCGTGCTCAGCGCGGGGCGTGGGTACGTGCGCTCCCCGACCCCGGCCCTGCGCCGGAGTGCGCGCCGGAACGTGGGTGGGGGCGTGTGCGGAGGCGTGCGAGGAACCGTGTGACGAGCCGTGCGGGGGCGCCCCCGGGTCGGACGTCTGACGGGACGCTTCGTCACCCCAGCCGACGGAGGCCGAGACCGACGAGGCGTCAGGAAGGTTCTTCGGCGACTCGGCCGGATCCCGCGACTCGACCGGATCGCCGAACTGGTTCATCACACCGGACTCGTCGCGGCGGACCGGAAGTCCTGAGGGGTCGAACGCGGGGGAGCCGTCCGGCAGTTCGAGCGGCATCACGGGCAGCCGGATCGTGCCGTCCACCAGCAGGGCGGGCGCGCCGCTCGCGATCAGCTGGCCGACGAGCCGCTGCCTGCGCTCCTCCCCCGTCCTGGGCAGCAGCGTGCCCAGCCGGTGGGCGGCCTGTGCGGCGTCCGCGGCGCCGGTGGGCGCGGTCTGGACCGGGGAGATCCGCAGGACGCGCTGCCCGGAGGAGGCGGCCGCGTACGGCAGGAACTGGTCGCCCAGGGCGATCCGCGGTCCTGCGGCACGCAGCGGCCGGGCGTCCGCGGCGAGGACGAGCAGGCTGCGGCCGGTCGGTTCGATCAACCGGTAGGCCCAGCACAGGATCTCGACGACCCGCCCGTCGCGGTCGGTGACCAGCAGGTCGCCGGCCCAGGAGGGCGTGAAGGAGGTGAGGTCGTCCAGGTGGTCGAGGGCGTCGCCGAGGCGGCCGCCGGACACGCCGGCGACGCCGGGGCCGGACGTCTCGGCCGCCGGCGACGGCAGACGTGACGCCGGGGACGGCGAGGAGACCGGCGCGGCGGGTGCTGCGGCGGTGCGGGCCAGGGGCAGCAGACCGGACGCCGGCCGGTCGAACACGTCGTCCCGGCGGTGGCCGAAGACTTCCTCGGCGGCCCGGTTCCAGTGGGTCAGCCGCCCGTCGGGGTCGACCATCAGCGCGGCCAGACGCACCAGCGAGACCACCCCCGAGGGCGCGCTGTGGGTCGGTTCAGCCCGTGCCGGTTCAGCAGGCTCGGCAGCGGTGGAGACCTGGCCGGGGCAGGTCTGAGCTGGACTGACGTGCGGCGGACGGGTGCGGTCCGGCGGGACGTGGCCCTCTGCGGCCGGATGCGGGTCGGCAGGGTTCTCAGCAGGGTTCTCAGCGGGGCTCTGGGCTGCGTTCGGCTGGACGCGGGTCGGCTGGGCGGGATTCGGCTGAGCGGCGTCGGGCCGATCGCGCCCGGGCACCGCGTAGGTCTCTTCCGCCATACTCACCCTCTCCCAGCTCCCGTCACTTCCCCAACCCGCAGCCGGGGCGGACGGCGGGACGGGCACGCCACCGGCTGCTCCGCACATACGTGGATACCCCAGGCAAGCACGAAACCTGCCTCGGTCGTCTGACATCCGGGAACATTTGCGTTGTCCAGTGGTGCGCGCGGGCTCGCACGCCCTAGTGTGCGCCCTCAACCGCAGTCCCGGGGACAGTAGGGTGACGGGGCGGACACGCGGTACAAACAACAAGTATTGAGGTTGAAATGGCTGCCGACACCCCGGTCCGGTGGATCGACCCCGAGGAGCAGCGCCTCGAGGAGCAGATCGCGCAGACCGAGGCGCAGTGGGTGGACGCCGAGGTCGAGGTCGAGACCCTGCGGGTGGAACTCGACAACTTCGCCCTGGTGCACCACCAGCGACTCGGCCCGATGTACGTGCGCCTGGACGAGCTGGACGCGCTGATCGCGGAGGCCACGGCGGCGCGCACGGGCGACCCCGAGGACATCCGCCGGGCCTTCGAGGCACGCAACGTGCTCGAACCCATGCCGGATCTGGAGGCGTTCTTCGCGCAGGCCGACGAGGCACGGGAGAGCGCGGACGGCGGGGCGGACGGCGAGTCCGCGCAGCCCGTCATGCCGCAGGCCCCGCAGCGCATCCGCCCCGACAAGGAGGCCCAGCGGCTGTACCGCGACCTGGCTCGCCGGGCGCATCCCGACCTGGCTCAGGACCCCGCCGAACAGGAGCTCCGCGGCGCGTTCATCGCCCGCGTCAATGAGGCCTACGCACGCGGCGACGTGCTGGCGCTGGCCGCCCTCGCCGAGGAGTGGGCCGGGGAGACCGGCGACAGCGGAGCCCCGGCGAGCGGTACGCCGGAACGGGTGGCCTGGCTGCGGCAGCGCCTGGACTGGCTGGTCGCGCGTCTGCGGAAGATCGAGGAGACCCGGGCCGAGCTCGTGGACAGCCCGATGGGGCAACTGCTGATGCTGCTTCCCGACGACCCCGACGCGCTGCTCGAGGTTCTTGCGGAGCAACTGCTCGAGTCGGTCGCGACTCGGCAGGCGGAGCTGGACCGGCTGGTCAACACGTTCTGACGTTCGGAGACGTCCAGGAAGGCGTCCAGGAAGGCGTCAAGGAAGGCGTCGAGGAAGGCGCCGGGGGATCCGCGGCGTCCAGCGGTGCGGATCGGCGAGAATGGGTGCGTCCGCAGTTCGGCCGACCTTTTGGAGTGCCCCATGTTCCACGCCGCCGTCCCCACTCTGGACGCCGTTTCCGTGCCCGCGGAGGGCGCGCTGCTCGACGTGCGCGAGCAGGACGAGTGGGACGCGGGCCACGTCGACGGGGCGCTGCACATCCCGATGGGCCAGCTGCTCACCCGGATCGAGGAACTGCCGGAGGAGCGTCTCTACGTGCTGTGCCGGGTCGGCGGGCGCTCCGCGCAGGTGGTGCAGTACCTGGTCGCCCAGGGCAGGGAGGCGGTCAACGTCGACGGCGGCATGTACGCCTGGGAGGCGGCCGGTCGGCCGATGGTGAGCGCGGACGAGCGTCCGGCCTTCGTGCTGTAGGTCCGGTCCTGTAGCTCCGGTCGTCTGTGCCGGAAGTCCGGTATCCGTCATGATGGCCCGGTCCGGCACGTATCCCAGGCAAAGGGGCCAGATGACTTCCGGCACGTCTTCCGTTTCCGTAGCGCGCACCGATCGGATCGAGCTGCGCGAGATCACTCCCAGCGCCGCCGCAGCCCTGACCGCGGGGGACGACGGCGGCTTCGCCTGGGCGCCCGGGGGACCCTACGAGGGCACCAGGGACGCCTGCACGATGATCGTGAAGGCGGCACAGGCCGGCGTGTACAACCCGTTGTGGGGCGCCTTCGCCATCATCCGCCTCGCCGACGGAGCGGCTGTCGGCGGTGTCGGGTTCCACGGCCCGCCGAGCGACGGCGTGGTCGAGATCGGCTACGACCTCGCGGACTCCGCGCGCGGCCACGGCTTCGCGACCGAGGCCGCGCGCCTCGTCACGGCGTACGCCCTCGCCCACCCGGAGGTCGCCTGCGTGCTGGCGCACACCGAGCCGGCGAACGCTGCGTCGCAGGCGGTGCTGCTCCGGGCGGGCTTCGAGCGGGACGGTCTGGGCGAGGACGACCTCTACCGCTTCGTCCTGCGCGGCTGACCCGACGTCACCTGGTCAGTCCGTCAGAGGTGGCGGAGCAGGGTGGTGGGCGACTCGACCGCGTCGGCGATGAAGCGGAGGAAGGCCCCCGCGACAGCCCCGTCGCACACGCGGTGGTCAAAGCTGAAGGACAGCTGGACGACCTGACGCACTGCCAGTTCCCCCTGGTGGACCCAGGGTTTCGCGACGATGCGGCCGACGCCGAGCATGGCGGCCTCGGGGTGGTTGATGATCGGGGTGGAGCCGTCCACGCCGAAGACCCCGTAGTTGTTCAGCGTGAATGTGCCGCCGGTGAGCTCGGCCGGCGTGAGCCGCCCTTCGCGGGCGGCGGCGGTGAGCCGGGTCATCTCGTCGGCCAGTTCGGCGGTGGTGCGTGCCTGGGCACCGTGGATGACGGGTACGGCGAGGCCGCGTGCCGTCTGCGCGGCGAAGCCGAGATTGACTGCGGGGTGGCGCCGGATGCCGGTCGCGCTGCCGTCCGGGCCAGTGACCACGCTGGAGTTGAGCTCGGGGTGGCGGGCCAGGCCTGCGACGCAGATCCGGGCCAGGACCGGGAGCAGGCCGATCCGGGGCTGCTGTCCCGGGCCGTTGAGGGCGTC
The DNA here is from genome assembly GCF_041262165.1 of Streptacidiphilus sp. MAP12-16. Classification (NCBI taxonomy): domain Bacteria; kingdom Bacillati; phylum Actinomycetota; class Actinomycetes; order Kitasatosporales; family Streptomycetaceae; genus Streptacidiphilus; species Streptacidiphilus sp. MAP12-16. The sequence continues at coordinate 144,624 of NZ_JBGCBY010000014.1, read as the reverse complement.
CCGGGCGGCGAGCAGCTCGGTCGCGTCCGCGTCCACCCAGCAGGTCGCGTCAGGGATCTCACGGCGGCTGCGGCTGAAGGTCGCGGCGGCGAGCCGGGCGGCGCCGCGGAGCGGGATTACCTCGGAACGGTCGGACTCGATCGTGACCTCGGCTGCCGCCTCGGTTGCGATCGTGGACGCGACCTCGACCGGACGGGAGAGACCGGCGATGGCGCCGTCCACGTCCGCGCGCAGGATCAGGCCGTCGGGACCGCTGCCGGTGAGCCCGGCGAGGTCGACGCTGTGCTCGCGGGCCAGGCGGCGGACGAGCGGGGAGATCACCGCGACGGGGGCTCCCGGCGTCATGGTAGGGGCCGCCGGAGTTGCCGGGAGCGGCGCTGCGGCCGGGACGGCGGTCACGACGGAGGATCGGACGCCGGCCGGGACGCCCGCCGGGATGCCGGCCGGGACGGCAGCGCGGCGGCGGCGGGTCGTGCCCGATTCGCTGGTGCCGTAGCCGACCAGGACGTTGCCGGAGCCCGAGCTCTGCTTGGGGCTGTCCGAGGAGGGACTATTCGGGGAACTCTGCGGACCCACGGCGACGGTGACGAGCGCCGCGCCGACTGGTACCTCCGCCCCGGCCTCGCCGAAGCGTGACGTGACGACGCCCGCGTAGGGGCAGGGGACCTCCACGATCGCCTTGGCGGTCTCGACCTCCGCGACGGGCTGGTCCACCGCGATCACGTCCCCCACCTCGACCAGCCAGCGGACGATCTCGGCGGAGGTCAGTCCCTCGCCGAGGTCAGGGAGCAGGAACTCGCGTACGGAGGGCATCACGCTCACTGCTCCCACTGGAGTCGGGCCACGGCGTCGAGGATGCGGTCCACTCCGGGGAGGTGGTGGCGCTCCAGCATGGGCGGCGGGTAGGGGATGTCGAAGCCGGTGACCCGCAGCACGGGCGCTGCGAGATGGTGGAAGCACCGCTCGGTGACGCGAGCGGCGATCTCCGCGCCGACTCCGGCGAAGCCCGTCGACTCGTGCACCACAATCGCGCGTCCGGTGGCCCGGACGGCGGCGCAGACGGTCTCGTCGTCGAAGGGGACCAGGCTGCGCAGATCGACCACGGCGAGGTCCCAGCCCTCGGCGCGGGCGGCCTCTGCGGCCTCCAGGCAGACCGGGAGTGACGGGCCGTAGGTGAGCAGGGTCGCGGACGTCCCCTGGCGGCGGACCACTGCGCGGCCCAGGGGTTCGATCGGCGCGGGCGCGGCGGGGGACCAGGCGTCCTTGGACCAGTACAGCCGCTTGGGCTCCAGGAAGACCACCGGGTCGTCCGAGGCGATGGCCGAGCGCAGCAGCCCGTACGCATCGGCGACCGTCGCGGGAGCGACCACGTGCAGGCCGGGGGTGTGGACGTAGTACGCCTCGGAGGAGTCGCTGTGGTGCTCCACCCCGCCGATGCCGCCGCCGTAGGGGATGCGGACGGTGATCGGCAGCGGCATCCGGCCCGCCGTGCGGTTGCGCATCTTGGCGACATGCGAGACCAGTTGCTCGAACGCCGGGTAGGCGAAGGCGTCGAACTGCATCTCGACGACGGGGCGGAGTCCGTACATGGCCATGCCGACGGCCGTACCGAGGATGCCGGCCTCGGCGAGCGGGGTGTCCAGGCAGCGGTCGGCGCCGAACTCGGCGGTGAGTCCGTCGGTGATGCGGAAGACCCCGCCGAGGGTGCCGACGTCCTCGCCGAGGATGTGGACCGAGGGGTCCTCGCGCAGCGAGTCGCGCAGCGCGGCGTTGAGGGCCTGCGCCATCGAGCTCTGGGTCAGCGCGGGCTGCGTCGGAGCCAGCGTGGTCATCGCTCCGCCTCGGCTTCCGCTTCGAGCTCGGCGGCGAGCTGTGCGGCCTGCTCCCGAAGCTGGGGGGTGGGTTCGGCGTAGACGTGGGTGAAGAGTGACATCGGGTCCAGTTCGGGTTTCACGTGAAACATCGTGCGCATATGGTCCGCGAGGGCTTCGGCGACGGCCGCAGCCTCGCTCACGTCCTCATCGGTGAGCAGTCCGAGGTCGCGAAGCTGGCTCTCCAGCAGCGTCAGCGGGTCGCGCTGCTGCCAGGCGGCGACCTCCTCGGCGCTGCGGTAGCGCCCGGCGTCATCGGCGTTGGTGTGGGCTTCGAGGCGGTAGGTGACGGCCTCGACCAGGACCGGGCCCAGGCCCGACCGGGCGTGCTCGACCGCCTCGCTGAGGACGTTGTGCATCGCGGCGGCGTCGTTGCCGTCCACCAGACGGCCGTGGATGCCGTAGCCGACGGCCTTGTGGGCCAGGGTCGGTGCGGCGGACTGCTTGGAGAGAGGGACGGAGATCGCATAGCCGTTGTTCTGCACCAGGAACACCACCGGGGCGTTGAGCACCCCGGCAAAGTTCAGCGCCTCGTGGAAGTCCCCCTCGCTGGTGCCGCCGTCCCCGACCAGCGCGAGCGCGACGGTGGCGTCGCCGCGGAGCCGGGCGGCGTGGGCGAGGCCGACCGCGTGCGGGGCCTGAGTGGCGAGCGGCGTGGAGAGCGGTGCGACACGGTGCTCGTAGGGGTCGTACCCGCTGTGCGCGTTGCCGCGCAGCAGGGTGAGCGCCTCGACGGGATCGACGCCGCGGGAGACCACCGCGAGGGTGTCGCGGTAGCTGGGGAAGAGCCAGTCGGTCGGGCGCAGCGCGGTGGCGGCGGCGATCTGGCAGGCCTCCTGCCCGGTGGAGGCGGGGTAGACGGCGAGGCGTCCCTGCTTGGTCAGGGTGGTGGCCTGCTGGTTGTAGCGCCGTCCGGCGACCAGGCGACGGTAGAGGTCGCGCAGCAGCTCCGGGGCGAGACCCTTGACCGCCGGCGTGCCCAGGACGCGCACCGGCTCCGCGTCGGGGAGCAACGGCGCGGGGTCACGCCGAGGCCCGTGGGCATCGGGGGGCCAGACGGGGGTGGGGGTAGCGCTGTGGTCGAGGACGGTCATCCAGCACCTCCTGGGTGGGTGGGGGGTGAAGAGGTGCACGAGGCGGTGTGAAGAGGGTCACTCTCCCTACCGATTGTTCGGTTGTTTGATCGAATCGGCTACCGTCCTCCCGTAGTGGTGGACAAACGGCCGGTTCCGCGCTGTGCTGGAATCCGGACGTCCACCAGGGGAGGGTCGGAGGACATGCCCGCTGAACAGATGGTCGGACCCGGCGAGCCGCGTCCCGCTCGCCGGTCGGGACTTCCGGCCCTGCAGTCCGGTCCAGCGGCGGAGTGGGTGGCGGAGCGCGCGCGCCAGCGGGCCGCTTCAGCGTCCGGTGCGGTGGGTGGACGGATGGCCGCCGGAGCATCGGCGGCGAAGGGCCAGGAACGGGACCCCGAACGGCACCCGGATCGGAACTCGGATCGGAACTCCGAACGGAACTCGGGCAGACCCGCCCGGCGGCCCGGCGAAGTCCCCGGCGCTCGCCCTGGAGGGCGTACCGACGCCGAGCGGACGGGAGACCCGGCCGCCGGCGGCGCTGCGGCCGGCGGCTCGGCCGCGCGGTCGGGCGGTGGTACCGGCGGTTCGGTGCCGGGCTTCGGGTCCGCTGACGCCTCCGGTGGGCACCGCCAGCTGGACCGGATCGACCGGGCCATCCTGCGGCTGCTCCAGCAGGACGGCCGCGCCTCGATCCGCTCCGTCGCCGAGCGCGTGCACGTGTCCAGAGCCAACGCCTACGCGCGCATCGCGAGGATGGTCGAGGACGGGGTGATCCGGGGTTTCACCGCCCGCGTCAACCATGAGCGCGCCGGGCAGGGAGCATCCGCCTACATCACCCTCAAGATCGTGCAGAACTCCTGGCGGACGGTCCGCGGCCAGCTACTGGAGTTGCCGGGGATCGAGCACATCGCGCTGGTCAGCGGGGAGTTCGACGTGATCATGCTGGTGCACACGGTGGACAACCGGGCCTTGCGGGAGCTGGTCCTGAACCGGATCCAGAGCATCCCCGAGGTGCTCGGCACACACACCCTGCTGGTGTTCGACGAGACCGACCGGACCCCGGTCCTGCCCGACTGATCCGCTGCGCCGGCCCACCCCGACCGGCCCACCCCGACCGACGACCCGTCCCGACCGGCCCACACCGACCCGCCCCGCCGCAGGATGCTCAGCCCGCCCGAAGACCGCCGAAGGCCAACGCGGCGACCGCGTCAGCGATGTGCTGTGTGGACTTCTCGTCCGGGTCCGGCCGGTACCACTCCACCAGCGAGTTGATCATGCCGAACAGCAGCCGGGTCGCCAGGCGGGGCTCGACGTCGGCGCGCAGGTCTCCCGCCTCCACCGCCGCCGCCAGCAGCTCGGCGACATGGTGATCGAACTCGCGCCGCCGCTGCAGCGCCCACAGCTCGGTGTCCGTGTTCCCGCGCACCCGCAGCAGCAGGGTCACGTACGGCAGCTCGGCGAGCAGCACCTCGGTGGTGCGGCGGACCACGTGCTCCAGCCGGTCGACGGCGGGGCCGTCGGCTGCGGCGGGCTCGTCCAGGATGCCGAAGAGGCCGTCCAGCGCCCTGCCCACCGCGAGGTGCAGCAGCTCTTCCTTGCCCCGGACGTGGTGGTAGATCGACGACTTGCTGATCCCGGCCGCACGGGAGAGGTCCTCCATCGAGGTGCCGTCGTAGCCGCGCTCGTTGAACACCCGCACGGTCACGGCGAGCAGCGTCTCGACGGTGTAGCTGTCGCGGCGCTGGGAGCGGGAGTTGGTGACCATGGCTGGGAGCTTACGGTCTCAACCCACCACGGCGCTGCGCCGTTCGAGCAGGACCACGTCCCGCCAGACCCCGTGGTGGCGGCCCAGGCGCTCGCGGATGCCGACGACGCGGAAACCGGCAGCGCGGTGCAGGGCCAGGCTGCCGACGTTCTCGGGGAAGATGCCGGACTGGATGGTCCAGACGTCGGCCGCCTCTGTGGAGGCGATCAGCCCGTTCAGCAGCAGCCGCCCGACGCCCCGCCCGCGCGCATCCGGGTCGACGTACACCGCGTCCTCGACCACGCCGCCGTAGACGCAGCGGGAGGAGACGGCGCTGACCGCGGCCCAACCCAGCAGCCGGCCGCTCCCGTCCAGGGCCACCAGCCGGTGCTCCGGCAGTTTGCCCGCGTCGAAGTCGGCCCAGTCGGGGGCGCTGGTCTCGAACGTGGCGTCGCCGGTGTCGATGCCCTGCTGGTAGATGGCGAGGACGGCGTCGGCGTGCTCGGTGCGCATCGCGGTGAGAGCAGTGAGATCGGTCACAGGCAGAGAGTAGCGAGCGGGGTTGGCTGCCGTCCGAGGTAGTTGTACCTTTATAACTGTTGTAGGAGTCAAACTATCGGAACGGGTCCCCGCATGCCCGAGCTCAGCGCCCGCCGGCGTTTCCTCGTCCTCGCCATCTGTTGCATGAGCCTGTTCATCGTCGGCCTCGACAACACGATCGTGAACGTCGCCCTCCCCTCCATCCAGCGCGACCTGCACGCCTCCGTCTCCGGTCTGCAGTGGACCATCGACGCCTACACGCTGGTCCTCGCCAGCCTGCTGATGCTCTCCGGGTCCACCGGCGACCGGATCGGGCGCCGCCGCACCTTCCAGGCCGGCCTGGCCCTGTTCACCCTCGGCTCGCTGCTCTGCAGCCTCGCCCCAAGCCTCGGCTGGCTGGTCGCCGCCCGCATGATCCAGGCAGTGGGCGGCTCCATGCTCAACCCGGTGGCCATGTCGATCATCACCAACACCTTCACCGACCCGCGCGAGCGGGCCCGCGCGATCGGGGTCTGGGGCGGCACCGTCGGCTTCAGCATGGCGCTCGGCCCGGTCGTCGGCGGCCTGCTGGTCGGCTCCGTCGGCTGGCAGTCGATCTTCTGGATCAACATCCCGGTCGGCCTCGCCGCCCTTCTCCTCGCAGGCCGGTTCGTCCCCGAGTCCAAGGCCGTCAAGCCCCGCCGGGTCGACCCGGTCGGTCAGCTCCTGGTCATCACCATGCTCGCCTCCGTCACCTACGGCATCATCGAGGCCCCGGCCGCAGGCTGGACCTCCATGCAGACGGTGCTCTGCTTCGTGCTCGGCCTCGCCGCCGGCGTCGGCCTGCTCGGCTACGAGTCCCGGCGTGTCGAACCCCTGATCGACCTGCGCTTCTTCCGCAGCGTCCCGTTCTCGGGTGCGACCGTCATCGCGGTCTGCGGCTTCGCGTCCCTGGCCGGGTTCCTCTTCCTCAACACCCTCTACCTGCAGGACGCACTCGGCTACAGCGCCTTGCACGCGGGCCTCTACACCCTCCCGATGGCCGCCATGACCGTCGTCTTCGCGCCAATCTCCGGACGCATCGTCGGCGGGCGCGGTCCACGGCTGCCCCTGGTCGTCGCGGGCATCGCGATGTCGCTCAGCGGGCTGCTGCTCACCGGGCTCAGCCTCACCACTCCGCTGGGGCAGCTGATGGCCGCGTACGTCCTCTTCGGCCTCGGCTTCGGGATGCTCAACGCGCCCATAACCAACACCGCCGTCTCCGGGATGCCGCGCAGCCAGGCCGGTGTCGCCGCAGCCGTGGCGTCCACCAGCCGGCAGGTCGGACAGTCGCTGGGCGTCGCCGTCATCGGCTCCGTCGTCACCTCCTCGGTGCACGGGCCGCTGCGCACCGGCTTCACCCAGGCCAGCCACATCGGCTGGTGGATCACCGTGGGCTGCGGCCTGGCCGTGCTGGTGCTGGGTATCCTCACCACCGGCGCCTGGGCCAGGGGCACGGCCGCCCGCAACGCCGCCCGACTCGCCCCCTCCGACTCCAGGACTCCGGTCGCCGCATGAACGCCACCAGCAGCACCAGTAGCACCAGTAGCACGAGCAGTACCAGCAGCAAGACCAGCGCCGGCAGCAAGACCAGCGCCGGCAGCACCAGCGGTGAGGCACTCACCGCGGAAGGCGCCGAGAAGGTCGAAACCGCCACCCGCGTCTTCGAGGTGCTGCGCCGCCTGGTCCTGGACCAGGACGCCCGGCGCGCCGAGGTCGCCGACGCGGTCGGGATGAGCTTCATCCGCAGCAAAGCGCTGGGGCGTCTGGTCGCCGGTCCGCTGATGATGAGCGAGCTCACCGCCAAGCTCGCCACCGACAAGCCGTACACCACGCTGATCGTCGACGACCTGGAGCGGCGCGGCCTGGTGCTGCGCAGCGTCCATCCGGACGACCGCCGCTGCAAGATCGTCACCATCACCGACGCGGGGCGGGAGGTCGCCGCCCGGGCCGGGGCGATCCTCGCCAGGCCGCCGGACGTGCTGCTGGCGCTGGACGGGGCGGAGCTCGCGGCCCTGGACCGCATCACCAGGAAGCTCTGACCCAGGAGCTCTGACCCAAGAGCTCTGAAGCAGGAAGCTCCGAACCAGAACGTTCCCAATCAGGACGTTCTGAACCAGGAAGCCCTCTTGAACCGACCGATCATTCGGTTACTGTGGGTCTCGGCAGCGTCGCCAGGACCCACCGAGGAGTGCCCACCCATGGCCCACGAGCTGATCGAACGTCACCACGCCACCCTGGAAAGCGCCCTGGTGGCGTTTGCCGCCCGCGACTACTGGTCGCCGCACCCTGAGACCCCCAAAGCGTACGGCGAACCCGTCGACCTCGCGGCGCTCCAGGGCCGCGAACTACTGCTCGACCAGCCCGGCACGGACGGGCGGGTCGGCCCCGAACCCGAGAACGGCGGCGAGCGGTCCCCGTTCGGGCCCGAGCTGCGTGTCAGCTACCCCCACGCGAGCGACCCGAGCCTGCTGACGGCCGCCGCCCGCGCGGCCCAGCCCGCCTGGGCCGAGGCCGGGCCGCTGCTGCGCGCGGCGGTCTGCTGCGAGATCCTGCACCGGATCAACGCCCGCACCCCCGAGTTTGCCACCGCCGTCATGCACACCACGGGACAGGCCTACGGCATGGCCTTCCAGGCCGGCGGCCCGCACGCCCAGGACCGCGGGCTGGAGGCGGTGGCCTGCGCCTACGCGGAGCAGACCCGGTTGCCGGTGAGCGCCGAGTGGACCAAGCCGCAGGGCAAGCGCGACCCGCTGCGCATGGTCAAGGAGTTCACCGCCGTCCCGCGCGGCGTCGCGCTGCTGGTCGGCTGCAACACCTTCCCCACCTGGAACGGCTACCCCGGCCTTTTCGCGTCGCTGGCGACCGGCAACCCGGTCGTCGTCAAGCCGCACCCGCGTGCGGTGCTTCCGCTGGCGCTGACCGTCGCCGTGGCCCGTGAGGTCCTGGCCGACGCCGGCTTCAGCCCCGACCTGGTCCTGCTCGCGGCCGAGCAGCCGGGGGAAGGGCTGGCCAAGGCCCTCGCCCTGCACCCGGATGTTCGGATCATCGACTACACCGGGTCGACCGAGTTCGGTGAGTGGCTGGAGGACAACGCCCGGCAGGCGCTGGTCTACACGGAGAAGGCCGGGGTCAACACGATCCTGGTCGACTCCACCGACGACTACCAGGGAATGCTCGGCAACCTGGCGTTCTCGCTGTCGCTCTACAGCGGCCAGATGTGCACCACTCCGCAGAACCTGCTGATCCCGCGCGACGGGATCGGCACCGACCAGGGGCCGAAGTCGTACCAGGAGGTCGTCGCCGACCTCGGCGGAGCCGTCGGGCGCCTGCTCGGGGACGACACCCGCGCGGCGGCCCTGCTGGGCGCCATCGTCAACCCCGGGGTGCTGCAGCGGATCGAGCTCGCGGAGAAGGGGGAGTACGGCGAGCTGGCGCTGGCATCCCGCCAGATCGCCAGCGAGGAGTTCCCGGAGGCGGTGATCCGCACCCCCGCCCTGGTCAGCCTGGACGCCGCGCGGGACGCTCTGCCGGGCGAGTGCTTCGGGCCGATCGCCTTCGCCGTCGCGGTGGACTCCACCGCGCAGGGCGTCGAGTTGCTGCGCGACACGGTGCGCGACCTGGGCGCGATGACCGCCGCCGCCTACACCACCTCGTCCGAGGTCGAGTCCGCCGTCGTCGGCGCCTGCCTGGACGCCGGTGTCTCGCTGTCGCTCAACCTCACCGGCCAGGTCTTCGTCAACCAGACGGCGGCCTTCTCGGACCTGCACGGCACCGGGGCGAACCCGGCGGCCAACTCGGCCTACTGCGACGCGGCCTTCGTCGCCTCGCGCTTCCGGACCATCGAGGTGCGTCGCCACAGCTGAACCGTCCACGGCTGAACCGTCAAAACTGAGCCGTCCGACGCGGACGTGACCGCTGAAGGGGCCGTACGGGGATCTTCCCGTACGGCCCCTTCGACGTCCCACTGTCAGACCTGAAGGTGTTCTGTTGCGCCTTTTACAAGCTGTAGGTAGCCGAAGCAGCGGGTCATCACCGAGGGTGAGCGTTAATGCGAATCACGTTGCGGAATGTCGATGTTGATAACGATTCCGCTGCCATCACGGCTCAGAGGTGTGGAATCCGAAGGCTTTCGGCCTAGCGTCTGACCCCATCCGTTGCTGCGGGACCTGAATTCCCGACGCCGCCGCCCGCCTGCCACCGCTGTGAAGGACCTTCGACCAGCACCCCGCGTTCTGCAGAAAGGCCATACGACCCCCATGACGGCCCCCAGCTTCTCCGATCTCGCGCGGTTCGCCAATCGCACCCGCGCCCACTCGGCGGCTGCCGCGATGAGCCGCCGCTCCCTGCTCCGTGGCGCAACGGCAGGAGGCCTGGCCGTGGCTGGCGCCGGGCTGCTCTCCGCCTGCGGCGTGCAGGGCCATGTCGTCCCGGCCGGTGGCAAGGAGGTGGGGCAGGCCGGCAAGGACTACTCCGCCACCGAGAAGAAGGTCGTCTTCGCGACCTGGCCGGCCTACATCGACGTCGACGCCAAGGACCCCAACAAGAGGCCCACGCTGGACGCCTTCGTCAAGCAGACCGGGATCAAGGTCACCTACCTGGAGATCATCAACGACAACAACGACTGGTACACCAAGGTCGACCCGTCGCTGGTCAAGGGGCTGGACACCGGCTACGACCTGATGGTCGTCAGCGACTACATGGTGGCCAAGTACCGGACGTACGACTACATCCAGGAACTCGACCTGGCGAACATCCCCAACCACTCGAAGTTGCTGCCGAGCGTCATCAAGGACCCGACCGACCCGGGGCGTCGCTACTCCGTGCCATGGGCCTACGGGTACACCACCCTCGCCTACAACTCCGACCTGGTGAAGCAGCCGATCACCACGATCGCCGAGGTCTTCACCCGCTCCGACCTGCACGGAAAGGTCGCGCTGTTCAGCGAGATGGAGGACACCGTCGCGCTGTCCCTGCTCGCGCAGGGGTTCGACCCGGAGAACTTCACCGACGCGCAGTTCAACCAGGCCCTCGAGTACGTCCGGCGGGCCAAGGACTCCGGCCAGATCCGCGCGTTCAACGGCAACGACTATCTGGGCCCCTTCACACAGGGCAACACCGCCGTGACCATGGCCTACTCCGGCGACGTGGCACAGCTCGGCAAGCCCAACCTGGTCACCGTGGACCTCCCCAGGGAGGGCCTCCTCGCTTGGTCGGACAACTGCGTCGTCCCCAACTTCGCGCGGCACAAGACCAACGCCGAGAAGCTCCTGAACTACTACCTGCAGCCCGACGTCGCCGCGAAGCTCGACGACTCCATCAACTACATCCCCTCGGTCCAGGGCGCGGTGGAGTCCCTCCAGCAACTGGACTCCACCGCAGCCGCTGTCCCGCTCATCGTCCCCACCAAGGAGATGCAGGCCAAGGCCCGCGGCTTCATGGCCCTCAGCATCGCCCAACTGGACGACTACACCAGCCGTTTCCAGCAGGTCACCGGCCAGTAGCGGACCCCGTCTCCTCAGCGAAAGAAGAGTCTCGATGAGCTCCAACGATGTACTCGGCCGCACCGAGGGCGGGGATCTCCGCCTGGTCGGCCTGACCAAGCGCTTCGGTTCCTTCACGGCCGTCGACAATCTTGATCTGACCATCCCCCAGGGATCGTTCTTCGCCCTGCTCGGGGCGTCCGGATGCGGCAAGACCACGACCCTGCGCATGGTCTCCGGTCTGGAGGACCCGACGGCCGGGCAGATCTTCCTCGGCGACGCGGAGGTCACCGACGCCAAGCCGTACCGCCGTCCGGTCAACACGGTCTTCCAGAACTACGCCCTGTTCCCGCACCTCGACGTCTTCGAGAACGTCGCGTTCGGCCTGCGCCGCCGCGGCTTCAAGAGCGTCAAGCCCCAGGTCGAGGCGATGCTCGAGCTGGTCGAGCTGGGCCACCTGGCCAAGCGCAAGCCCAACCAGCTGTCCGGCGGCCAGCAGCAGCGCATCGCGCTGGCCCGCGCGCTGATCAACCAGCCGCAGGTGCTGCTGCTGGACGAGCCGCTCGGCGCGCTCGACCTCAAGCTGCGCCGCCAGATGCAGATCGAGCTCAAGCGGATCCAGACCGAGGTCGGCCTGACCTTCGTGCACGTCACCCACGACCAGGAGGAGGCCATGACCATGGCCGACACCATCGCGGTGATGAACCACGGCCGGATCGAGCAGATGGGCTCCCCCGCCGAGCTGTACGAGAACCCGACCACCACCTTCGTCGCCAACTTCCTGGGCCAGTCCAACCTGATCCCCGGCGTGGTGGAGAGCGTCAGCGGCACTGTGGTCACCGTCTCGGCGCACGGCCGCAAGCTCACCCTCGACGCCAAGCGCTGCCGGGCCACCTCCGGCCCGGTGATCCTGGGCGTGCGTCCGGAGAAGGTGCAGATCGCGCAGACCGAGGCCGACGTGCCCAGCGGCTTCAACAGCCTGGACGGCACCGTGGTCGACACCTCGTTCATCGGCGTGTCGACCCAGTACCTGGTCAAGCTGCCCTCCGGCGAGGAGATCTCGGTCTTCGAGCAGAACACCGGCCGTGCCATCCAGCGGCCCGGCAACGAGGTCGTCATCTACTGGGACCCGACCCAGGGCTTCGGCCTGGACGGTGCCCAGGACATCGAGGCCGGCGTCGTCCTGGACGAGGAGGGCGCGGCATGACCGCTGTCGCCGAACCCACCGTCGGGAAGGCGGAGGGCACGCCGGTCCCCCAGGACCACAAGCCGCGCCGCAACCTGACGCCCTGGATCCTGCTGCTGCCGGGACTGCTCTGGCTGACCGTCTTCTTCCTGCTCCCGATCCTGACCTCGGTCTCGGCCTCGGTGCAGCAGGGCGACTACGACAACGGCTTCAAGCTCACCTGGCACTGGGCCAACTACCAGCACGCGATCCACGACTACGGGACGCAGTACCTGCACTCCGGCATCTACTCCGTCCTCACCACGGTGCTCTGCCTGGCGCTGGGCTACCCGGTGGCCTACTTCATCGCCTTCAAGGGCGGCAAGTGGAAGTCGCTGCTGATGGCGCTGGTGATCGTGCCGTCCTTCACCAGCTTCCTGATCCGCACCATCGCCTGGGAGACGATCCTCGCCGACCAGGGCCCGGTCGTTCACGCGCTGAAGAGCGCGCACGTCCTCGGCCTCACCGACACCCTCGGCTGGACCACCGGCGCCCATGTGATCAACACCCCGGCGGCCGTGGTCTGCGGCATGGTCTACAACTTCCTGCCGTTCACGATCCTCCCGCTCTACACCTCGCTGGAGAAGATCGACCCGAGGCTGCTGGAGGCCGGCAACGACCTGTACTGCAGCACCTTCACCACCTGGCGGCGGATCACCCTGCCGCTGTCCATGCCCGGTGTCATCGGCGGCACCCTGCTCACCTTCATCCCCGCGATCGGCGACTACATCAACGCCCAACTGCTGGGCAACCCCAACACCGGCGTGGTCGGCCAGAAGATCGAGGACCTGTTCCTCCGTCAGACCTCGGGCTACCCGGTCGGCTCGGCGATCTCGGTGGTGATGATGGTCGGCACGCTCATCCTGGTGATGAGCTACATCCGCAAGGCCGGTACGGAGGATTTGCTCTGATGACGACTCTGACTGCACCCGCCGCCGCCGCCCGCGCGGCGACCCCGGAGATCCGCCGCCGCAGCCCGCTCGCCTGGGCCCGCGACCACCTGCTGCTGGTCGTCACCGTGGCGATCTTCACCTTCATGCTGCTGCCCAACGCGGTCATCCTCTGGATGTCCTTCAACAAGCCCTCGGGCAAGTTCAACTACGTCTGGAACACCTTCTCCACCGACGCCTGGACGAACCCCTGTGCCAGCCCCGGGATGTGCCACAGCATCGGTCTCTCGCTGGAGATCGGCGTCGTCGCCACCGTCGTGGCGACGGCCCTTGGCACCATGATCGCGTTCGCGATGGTGCGGCACCGCTTCAAGGCCCGGTCCGGCATCAACGCGCTGCTGTTCCTGCCGATGGCCGCCCCCGAGGTGGTCATGGGCGCGACCCTGGCGGCGATGTTCTTCAACACCATCGGCCCCGGCGGGCTCGGCTTCTGGACCATCACCATCGCCCACGTCATGTTCTGCGTGAGCTACGTGGTGGTGACCGTCAAGGCCCGCCTGGCGGGCATGGACCCGACCCTGGAGCGCGCGGCGCAGGACCTCTACGCCACCCCGTTCCAGACCTTCACGAAGGTCACCCTGCCCCTGGTGGCTCCCGGTATCGCGGCGGCGGCGCTGCTCGCCTTCGCGCTCTCGGTGGACGACTACATCATCACCGTCTTCACCGCGGGCAACCTGGAGACCTTCCCCATGTACATCTGGGGCTCGGTCCAACGCGCCTACCCGGCGCAGATCGACGTCATCGGCTCGATGATGCTGCTGGGCACCATGGCGATCATCGCGGCGTCCACGGTGCTGGGCCGGGCCCGGGCCGCGCGGCGCTGACGACCTGGTCGTAACCCCGGCCACAGCGCGCCCTGTCCGGTTCAACTCGAACCGGACAGGGCGCGCTGCTGTGCGTAGTGCCGGCCTGGTAGTCCGCCGCTGCAGGGGCCGTAGGCTGGGACGATGAACGAGACGGACGCCGTGGTGCGCCAGTGGCGCAGGCAGTCACCCGACGGCGTGCTGCTCGACGGATTCCACGCGCTCAAGCATGCGCTGCGGTTCGGCGCGGACGTGCGCGTGGTGCTGACGAGCGACAGGGCGGCGGTCGCCGCGCTGGCCGAGTCGCTCGCGCAGGACGTCGCGGCGCAGGTGGACAAGCTGGCGGTGCAGGTTCCCGCGGCGGTGCTGCGGGACCTCGTGCCGCGGGTCCACCCCACCGGGATCGCGGCACTCGCGACGCGTCCTGAGCGGGCGGCCAACCTCGACGCGCTGGCGCGGCAGCCGCGGCTCGCGCCGGTCGTCGTCCTGGACAACCCGCGCAACCTCGGCAACATCGGCGCGGTCGTCCGCCTCGCGGCGGGGTTCGGCGTCACCGGCGTCGTCACGACCGGCGACGCCGACCCCTGGCACCCGGCCGTGGTTCGGTCCGGTGCCGGGCTCCACTTCGCGACCGCGGTCGAGCAGTTGACGCTCGACCTGCTTCCAGACGGTCCGCTGTACGTGCTGGACCCGGAGGGCGAGGACATCCGCGCCGTCACCATCCCCGACGACGCGCTGATCGCCTTCGGATCGGAGCGGCACGGGATCTCGGCGGAGCTCCGGGCGCGAGCGGCGCGACTGGTGGCGATCCCGATGCAGCCCCAGGTCTCCAGCTTCAACCTCGCCACGAGCGTGGGCATGGGCCTGTTCCACTGGATGTCGCGCCGGGACCGCGCGTCTGCGCCGTCTATGCAGCAGCCAGGCCCAACTCCCTGAGCAGACCGGCAATCTCGCGGCAGAGCCCTGCACCCGCGCCTCGCCGATGTTCAGCGACAGCAGGTCCGCCGGGCGCCGGGCGGCAGGTGTCTCGGGCTCGCGCGGAGCAGCGAGGCGCCGCACCACGTCCACGAACCGGATGCTTCCGCAGGGGCGGATGCCCTTGCTTCCCCGGATGCCCACGCGCTTGACCTCGGGGCAGCGGAAGAAGGGACCGAAGGGTGGGCCGCTGTCCTCTTCCGTGTTCGGGACACATACATCTGTCCGGCCGTGGAGGCAGTGGACCGAGCCGTCGGAGAGGACGCGGAAGTCGCCGTCCTCGATGCCGTCGATGCGTGCGACGAGGTCGACGGGTTCCCCGAGGGCCTCGGTGAGAGTCTCGGCCATCCGCTGCCGCTGCTCGCCGAGGTCGGCGTCGCCGCGGCGGAGCGAGGGGAGGAGTTCGGCGGTGACCCACTGCTGGAAGGGCTTGGCGGCGGGCTTCCTGGATCGCATGATCAGCGTGTAGAGCCCGCTCTCGCTGACCAGGCCCAGCAGCGGATTGCCGCGTTCGTAGCCTTTCCGGCCTGCGATTTTGCTGAATGCCTCACTTGAAGTGAGGGTTACGCCGCGGAGGTCGACGGTCTGGGTCTCGCAGCGATCGACGAGTTGGGTCGCCCAGCTGGGGTTGCTGCGTCCCAGGATTCGGCAGACGTCCGCCGTGGCGAACCACGGGTCGCCGTCGATCATCACGACGCGGATCGGCTGCCCCGTGACGGGGAAGGCCGAGTATTTGAGTGTGGGCTCTTTGGTGTGTGGCATGACGTCCCTCTCGGGTTGGTGGTGCTGACGTCCTGCCAAACGGGATAGTCAGACCGTGGTCACTCCTTCGGAGGAGCGCGACGGTTGTGTGCGGCGCGTGATCAGATCGCGCACGGGGGTGGCGCGGCTCGCCACCCCCCTGCCGACCCAGAGCAGGAACCCGGTCGGGAGGAACACCGCGTCCGCGGAGATCATCGCGAGCGAGAAGAACGGCAGGCCCAGGGCCACGGCGATGGCCGCGTGCTCGGTGATCATCAGCACCAGCAGGGCGTTCTTGATGCGGCGGTTGAACACCAGAAAGGGGAAGGCGACCTGGACCATCACCGTGCCATAGGTGATCAGGAAGACCGGGAGCGGATACGCGGTCAGCAGGTGGGAGAGCCCGGGCCAGGGGTCGAAGTAGTCCAGGTGCAGCGGGAAGTAGAGCGCGCTGCCGCTCTGCCAGAGCGAGCCCTGGATCTTGTACCACCCGGCCGTGGCGTAGATGAAGCAGACCTCCACCGCCACGACCAGCATCGCGCAGTTGTGCAACATGTTCCCGAGCGCGTCCATCAGGGTGCGTGGCTCGCCCTGCGGGTCGCGGCGTCCGAGCCACCACCACAGGCCGCCGAGCAGCCAGAAGCTCCAGAAGACCGTGCTCCAGCTGAAGATCCCGACATTCAGCATGCCCTGCGTGGCGGCGCCGGCGAACTGCGCGTACGCGAGCAGCATGCCGAGAACGGCCCACAGTGCCACGTCCGAGTGGTCCCCCACCGACTCCGGGCGCAGCCGCCGCCGTCGGGCGTCCAGGGACCAGACCTGGCCGCAGCGCGTGAACGCCAGGTAGATCGCGACCAGGTGGACGACGTTGTCGCCGCCGTCCCCGACCAGGATGCTGCGGTTCTGGATCGACAGCACAGCGACCAGGAAGAGCACCGACATCGTCCGGGTGCGCCACCCGAGCAGCAGCAGCGCGCTGACCACGATCGCCGCCGCGTAGACGGCCTCGAACCACCACCGGTTGTCCGACCAGGCCAGCACGGTGAACGCGTGGTTGCCCGCCAGCATCTGGCGGGCGAGGTCGAGGCTCCATGCCGTCCGGTCCCCGTACAGTTCGCGACGGTGCGGCCACTCGCGGAGCAGGAAGCCGCCGAAGCACAGCGCGAAGCCGATCCGGACGACCGCGGCCTGGTACGGCGCGAGGGCGCGGCCGGTGAAGGCCGTCCAGCCGGTCAGTACCGTGGCGGTGAGTCGCGCACGCACCTGTTGGACGCTCATCCCTGCAACCCCGTGTAGTCGTCGTCGGAGACCGCCCACCACGGCAGCGTCCGGTAGCTGGTCTGGGGCTTGTGCGCGGCGCCGGTCCAGCTCGGGCCCGCGAGCGGGGTGGTCGCAGCGCGGAACTGGATCTGGATGATCTGGTTGCCCTGCCAGTCGCGGCCAAAGCGCTGAAGGGCGATCCGCTTCAGGTACTCCCTGGACAGCGGGCCGCCGAGGCCGAGCGAGGTCTCGTCCTGCTGGTTGTGCCAGGCGGTGTAGTAGTCCCAGGCTCGGCGCAGCTGGTTCTGGTCGGCGTGGCTGGGCGCGGGGTTGTGGCGGATATGCGCGATGTCCTGCGCGGTGAGGCCGATCCAGCCGGACTGCGGGCGGGCGCCGCCGGGGGTGAGCGTCTGCACGCGGGCCTCGACGGCGATGTTGTCCTGCAGCGGGTTGGGGGCGAAGAGCTGCCAGTTCTGTTCGAACTCGGGGTAGACGTGGGAGTTGATCTGCGCCTGGTACTTCTGGGAGATGGTGTTGGAGGGGGCTATGGAGAGGAAGACCGTGCCGAGGTGCCAGACGGTGGCGCTGGCCAGGAGCACGGCGGTGACGGCGAGTACGAGCAGCGAGGTCAGCGACCAGCGAGCGGTCTCGGGGTCCGCGGCGGGTGGCGGGTCCGCCGCCGACGGCCGTGCGTCGTCGGGCGCCTCCTTGGGCGCCTCATTGGGGGCCTCCGCGGTCGGATCGGGGGTCGCGTCGGGGGGCGCGTCCTCGGCACCGGGGGACCGCCGCTGCGCGGGCAGGTCGAAGCCCGGTATGGCGTCCGGCTGGGTCGTCCCGTTGGGATGATCTGGCACGCTTACCTGCTCGCTGTCGTCCTAGCCCGTGGCTCTTGAGGTCCGACCCGAACGGTACTGACCTCGCGCTGCCTGTGACAGCGGGAGTCGACCATTGACCGATTTCATCGATTTGTCGGTATCCGGTCGAGCCTCCGGGTGTTGCCGCGAGCCTTCCTATCCACTAGAACCTGTTCTAATCTGACGTCTCGTCATATCGGGTCGCAGAAGGGCAAGCCGTGGACTTCACCTTCACCGAGGAGCAGCAGGCCGCGGCCGAGGCCGCCCGAGCGGCCTTCGCCGGCGTCACGCCGGACGGCGGCGTACCGAGCCCTGCCGTCGGCATCGAGCCGGTGTCCGAGGACGTCGACCGCGAGCTGTGGCTCCGGCTCGCCAAGTCCGATCTGCCGGGTATCGCCCTCGCCGAGGAGTACGGCGGTTCCGGGCTGGATCCCGTCGCCTGGTGCCTGGTCCTGCGCGAGGCGGCGCGCGTCCTCGCCCGGGTACCGCTGCTGGAGACCGGGGCCGCCGCGCTCGCCGTCCAGCGGTACGGCAGCGAGGAACAGCGCCGGCGCCTGCTGCCCGAGGTCGCCGCCGGACGCCTGCTGCTCGGGGTGGCACCCCACGGCAGGACCGGGCACGAACCCGCCGACCAGGCGGTACGCGCCGAGGCGGACGGGCAGGGGGGCTGGACACTGCACGGAGTGCAGACCGCTGTTCCGCACGCCCAGGTCATGGACCGGATCGTGGTCCCGGCGCGGGGCGACACGGGGACACTGCTGCTGCTCGTCGACCCGCACGCTGCCGGCGTCGAGCTGCGCCGGCAGGTCACGGCCCATGGCGAGCTCGCCGCCGAGCTGGTGTTCGACGGCGCGCGGGTGGATGCGGCGGCGCAGCTCGGCGCGCCCGCACCGGACGCCGCCAACTGGCTGTACCTGCGCGGACTGCTGATCGTCGGCACTGCCGCGCTGTGCCTGGGCCTCGGCGAGCAGATCCTGCGGATCACCGCCGACTACACGGGCAAGCGCGAGCAGTTCGGCCACCCTGTGGCGACGTTCCAGGCGGTGGCGGTCCAGGCCGCGGACCGCTACATCGACCTGCGCGCGATGGAGGTCACCCTGTGGCAGGCCGCCTGGCGGATCGGTCTCATCGAGAAGGGCGAGACGGACACCGTGTCGGAAGGCACCGGACGCCTCCCGCTCGCCGCGGACCTGGCCACCGCCAAGGTCTGGTCCGCCGAAGGCGTCCGCGCCGTCGCCGCCACCGCGCAGCACCTGCACGGTGGCATGGGCGCGGACCTCGACTACCCGCTGCACCGCTACCACGCCTGGGCCAAGCACCTGGAGCTGTTCCTCGGCCCGGCCCCTGCCTACGAGGAGGAGATCGGCGCGATCCTCGCCGAGCACCAGCTCTGAGCCGACTCTGAGCCGACTCCGAGCCGACTCCGAGCCGACTCCGAGCCGACTCCGAGCCGGCGGCCGGCGCATCGCCATACTGGGCGCATGACGGCGTACGACGCTGTGGTGCTGGCCGGTGGCGCGGCCCGACGGCTCGGCGGAACGGACAAGCCCGCGCTGATCGTCGGCGGCGCCCCACTGCTCGACCGGGTCCTCTCCGCCTGCGTGCCGGCCGGAGCCACGATCGTGGTCGGCCCCGAGCGGCCGACGATCCGCCCGGTGCGCTGGGTGCGGGAGCAGCCACCCGGCGGTGGGCCGGTGGCCGCCGTCGCGGCCGCGCTGCCCTGGGTCACGGCCGAGGCGGTTCTGCTGCTCGCCGCCGACCTGCCGTTCTTCGACGCCGCGACAGCGGGGCGGTTGCTTGCCGAACTGGCCGAGCCCGGCGTCGACGCTGCCGTCCTCGTCGACCCCGGGGGACGCGACCAGCCCCTCGCCGCCGCCTACCGCGTCGCGCCGCTCCGGGCGGCGCTGGCCCGGCTGGTCGAGGAGCACAGCGGCGATCCCACCGGCCTCCCGCTGCGCCGCCTGGTCGGCGACCTGGCCACCCGGCGGCTCCCCGATCTGTCGGGCGCGGCCGAGGACTGCGACACCTGGGACGACCTGCGGCACGCCCGGGCCCGGGACGCACGCAGGTCGTAAGACCGACCGGCACGTAAGGGGCGGTGTCGCGGGCCGAGGGCTCTCGCCTGGCCAGGTTGTCGTCGGTCGCCAGTGCTCCGCAATGGCTCCTTCCTCCGCCCCGCCCAGACTCGCCCCCAAACTTCGTCCGGGGGCGCCCCTCCCTCAGCTCGCTCCTTCACTCACCCCTCATTCGCCGGTCGGTCAGCCGGTGAAGGGACGGACACGAAGCGGAAACCGCCCCTTGCACGCTCGCGGCTGGTCCATCGGCGACGATGGACCTGTGCTGGATGACTGGATCGCCGCTGCGAAGTCCGAGCTGGGTATCGACCTGGAGGTCGATGTGCCCGGCCTGCTCGACATGACCAAGGATGTCGCCCACGGTGTGGCCCGCCCCGCCGCACCGCTGACCGCGTTCCTGGTGGGCTACGCGGCCGCGCAGGCGGGTGGCGGCGCGCAGGCCGTGGCCGAGGCCAACAGAAGGGTCGCGGCCCTGGCCGCCCGCTGGGCCGAGTCGCCGCGACCGGGAACCGGGACGACGGCCGAGGGGCCGGGCTGATGGGCGCCGAGCCGGCCTCCGGCAGCGACCTGCTCGGGGCGTACCCGTTCCTGGTCCGCGCGACCGCCGCGACCGGCGCGACCGGCGCGACCGCCGTGGCGGGCGCCGACGACCGTCCCCGACCCTCCGCGTCGGGCGACACCCCGTTCGACTACACCGCGCCGGCCGAACCGCCGCGTCCCCGTGCGCCCGCACCTGCTCGGTCGACGAGTGACTCGGCCGGGGCGCCGTACGACCACGCCGCCGCCGAAGCGCGCGCCTCGGCGGCCGACGCCGCGACCCACGCGGCGCCCATGGCCTGGTCCCAGGCCCGCCGCCGGGCCTGGCGTGCTGTCAGCGCGCCGCTGCCGCCGGTCCGGCTGCCGCTCCCGGACGCGCTCGGCGGCAGCCTCGCCGTGCCGCTCGAGGCCCTCACCGACCTGCCGGCCTTCGACACCTCCGCGATGGACGGCTGGGCCGTCTCCGGTCCCGGACCCTGGCGGCTCGACCGCCGCCCCGCCGACCAGATCCTGGCCGGTCAGTGCGGCAGCGTGCCGCTCGCCGACGGCGCCGCCGTGCCGATCGCCACGGGCGCCCGTCTCCCGCCCGGCGCCACGGCCGTCCTGCGCAGCGAGGACGGCCGCGTGCACCGCGACCGCGGCGGCGCGGAGCTGCTGCACGACCACGGCGCGACACCACTGGACCAGGGCCGGGACATTCGCCCCCGCGGCCAGGAGTGCCGTACCGGCGAACCGCTGCTGCCGTCCGGCTCCACGGTCACCCCCGCCGTGCTCGGCCTCGCCGCCGCAGCGGGCTGCGACCTGCTCACCGTCCACCGCCGCCCCACCGTCGAGCTGCTGGTGCTGGGCGACGAGTTGCTGGACGCGGGGCTCCCCCGGGACGGCCGCATCCGTGACGCCCTCGGTCCGCTGCTGCCGTCCTGGCTGTCCGGATACGGCGCACGGATCACCGCCGTGCGCCGTATCCGGGACGATCTCGGCCTGCTCCGGGACGCGCTACTGCAGAGCCCCGCCGACGTCATCGTGACCACGGGCGGCACGGCCGCGGGCCCGGTCGACTTCCTTCACCAGGCGCTGTCAGAGGTGGGAGCGAAACTGCTGGTGGACGGCGTCCGGGTGCGTCCAGGGCACCCGATGCTGCTGGCTGCGCTGCCGCCGAACGAGCCCGCCGGCGCCGTCGGCGGCGGCCGTCCCCGCCATCTGGTCGGCCTGCCGGGCAATCCGCTGGCCGCCGTCGCCGGAGCGCTCACCCTGGCCGAGCCGCTGCTGCGCGCTCTGGCCGGCTGCCCACCGGCCGAGCCGTACCTGGTCGCGGCGGCTGTCGCGCTCCCGGGCCATCCCGAGGACACCCGGCTGGTGCCGGTCGTCCTCCCCGAACGGGGTTTGCTGCCGCTGGCGTTCGACGGTCCGGCGATGCTGCGCGGCCTCGCGCTGGCCGAGGGCTTGGCGGTGGTCCCGCCCGGCGGCCTGCCCGCGGGCGCACGGGTCGAGGTACTGGAAGTCCCGACCGGATGAGCCGGAGGAGCCGTGAGCAGCCTCCCGCCACGGGCGAGGCGGTACTCCGCCAGGTCATGCTGCCCGCCACAGGTTCGCGGCGCCGCTGAACAGGTCGGCCGCCGGGTCGTCCTCGCGCTGCGCGGCTGGTGGTGGCACCGCCTCCGTGGCGGGTAGCGTCGCGACCATGCGAGCGATCACGATTTCTGAGCCGGGCGGTCCCGAGGTGCTGGTCTGGAGCGAGGTGCCCGATCCGGCGCCCGGGGACGGGGAGGTGCTGGTGGAGGTGGCGGCCTCCGCGGTGAACCGGGCGGACCTGTTGCAGCGTCAGGGCTTCTACAACCCTCCGCCCGGCGCGTCACCGTATCCGGGACTGGAGTGCTCGGGGCGCATTGTCGCCGTCGGCACCGGGGTGAGCGGTTGGGCGGTCGGCGAAGAGGTATGCGCGCTGCTGTCGGGTGGCGGGTACGCGGAACGGGTAGCCGTGCCGGCGGGCCAGCTGCTGCCGGTGCCCAAGGGTGTCGACCTGGTCGAGGCTGCCGCCCTGCCCGAGGTCGTCTGCACCGTCTGGGCCAATGTGTTCATGCTGGCCCATCTGCGCCCCGGCGAGACCCTGCTGGTCCACGGTGGTAGCAGCGGTATCGGAACCATGGCGATCCAGCTGGGCAAGGCGATCGGCGCGATGGTCGCGGTGACGGCCGGCAGTGCGGAGAAGCTGGAAGCCTGCCGGGCTCTGGGCGCGGACGCGCTGATCAACTACCGCGAGCAGGACTTCGTCGAGGCAGTGGGCCCGAATGGCGCCGACGTGATCCTCGACGTGATCGGTGCGAAGTACCTGGACCGCAACCTGGACGCCTTGGCCGTCAACGGCCGCCTGGTCGTCATCGGCATGCAGGGCGGCGTCACAGCGGAGCTGAACCTCGGCAAGCTGATGGCCAAGCGCGCCGCGATCGTGGCCACCAGCCTGCGCGCCC
Source organism: Streptacidiphilus sp. MAP12-16 (assembly GCF_041262165.1). NCBI lineage: Bacteria > Bacillati > Actinomycetota > Actinomycetes > Kitasatosporales > Streptomycetaceae > Streptacidiphilus > Streptacidiphilus sp. MAP12-16. The sequence continues at coordinate 122,004 of NZ_JBGCBY010000014.1, read as the reverse complement.
GCCCGCTGGACGAGAAGGCCGCGATCGTGGCAGCGGTGCGCGAGCACGTCTGGCCCCTGCTGGAGAACGGCCGGGTCCTCCCGGTGGTGGACCGGGTGTTCCCGCTCGCCGACGCCGCCGAGGCTCACCGCCTGATGGAGAGCAGCACCCACATCGGCAAGATCCTGCTGCAGGTCTGAGCCCCGGCGCAGCCGAGAACTGCTGCGGAGCCGACCGTTGCACGGTCGGCTCCCGCGCCGCGCGGCCGGACGCCCGTGCGCGGGGCAGGACAGCACTGCGCCCGTGGCCGTCGTTCCGCAAGGGAACGGCCACGGGCGCAGCGGATGACGGACGAGCGCCTACGTGGTGTAGTAGCCGTCCAGATCGGCGATGACCTGGACGGTTCCTGCGGAGCCGTTGTAGAAGTCGATCTTTCCGTTGATAACGGGGACGACGACCAGGTTGGGGATCGTCTGTCCGGCACTGAAGTTGAGGTTGGAGACAGTCGGCAGCGGCTGGCTGTTCGGGAACACCGTGAGGAAGCCCCCGCTCGTGGGCCCGGTTACGGTCACGTTCAGCACGACAGCGGTGACCGTGCCCGGAACCGGCGTCCCCGGCAGGTCCATGACGGACAGGCTGGCGGCTCCGCCAGGGACGATCGCCCCGCCGGCCCTGCCGAGCCCGGTGCGGGTGTCCATCACCCGTACCGGCCCGACGGTCTGGAAGCCCGAGCCGCCGGTGGAGTAGTAGCCGGTGATGTCGGCGAGCAGGTCGACGGCGCCGCTGGAGCCGTTGTAGAGATCGATTTTTCCGTCGATGACAGGGACGACGACGAGGTTGGGGATCGTCTGTCCGGCGTTGAAGTTGAGGTTGGACACGGTGGGGAGACTCTTGCCGTCGGGGTAGACGGTGACGAAGCCTGCGCCGGCCGCGTTGACCTCGGTGACGTTCATCGCGACCGCGGTGACGCCGCTTGCGGGAACCCCGGCCACGCCGTCGACCTGTAGCTTCACCGTCTGGCGCGCGCCGACACGGACCTTCGGCGCACCCAGTCCTGACCGCGTGTCCAGGATCCGCGAGGGGCCGACCGTGGTCAGCGCGGAGCCCGAGCCGCTGGTGGAGTAGTAGCCGGTGATGTCGGCGAGCAGGTCGACGGCGCCGCTGGAGCCGTTGTAGAGATCGATTTTTCCGTTGATGACGGGGATGACGACGAGGTTGGGGATCGTCTGTCCGGCGTTGAAGTTGAGGTTGGACACGGTGGGGAGGCTCTTGCCGTCGGGGTAGACGGTGACGAAGCCTGCGCCGGCCGCGTTGACCTCGGTGACGTTCATCGCGACCGCGGTGACGCCGCTTGCGGGAACCCCGGCCACGCCGTCGACCTGTAGCTTCACCGTCTGGCGCGCGCCGACACGGGCCTTCGGCGCACCCAGTCCCGACCGGGTGTCCAGGATCCGCGACGGCGTCAGGGGCACGAACAGGCTGTTGGGCTGCGGCGTCGGAGCGGCCGTGACGGTGTAGGCGCCGGGCAGGTATCCCGGCGAAGGGGTTCCGACGGAGTAACCGACGCCGTCCAGCATCAGGTCGTACTTGCCCGGCGTGAGACCGGCGGTGGAGAGCAGCACGGTGAGCGAGGTGCCGTCAGGGCTGGCGGACACCACCTGGTTTACCTGGTAGTTGCTCACCACAGTGCCGTTGCTGGCGAGATCCAGCTCGGTGCCCAGATTCAGGCCGGTTCCATGCACGACGACCTGGTTCTGTGTCCCGGCTGGTCCGACGGCGGGCGAGAGGGAGTTCAGCGTCACGGCTGCGGGGGGAGTGGCGCAATTCCGTTCGCATACACCCTGCATGACGTAGTCGATCGGTGTCGGCGAGTTGCCCGGCGTCACCATCATGACCGCTTGGTCCGTTGTGCTCGATGGTGTCTGGCATTGGAAGCTGAAGTTGTTGCCCCCGCCGCCGATGTTGCAAATTCCGATGCCGTTCGTCCAGTCGGCGTTGTCGTACATGCTCACCCACGGACTGCCGGTATGCGTCGGCGTGACGATTCCGACGCCGAGCAGCTCCGAGGTCGGCATCTGAACCACGGCGCAGTAGCCAGTCGAGGTCTCGGTCAAGGATCCGTTCTGCGGGGCGAATCCGTTCGCGGACAGCTGGTGTGCTGTGCACTCCGATGCCCAGCCGGCCGCGGTGCCCACCCGCCAGGTGTCCACGCGCGCGGGGATAGTGATCCCCGCGTACCCCGACGCGATCACGATCACCTGATACGAGGTGGATCCAGTGACCTGGCAGGAGACGCCCCACTGGCGGCAGATGATGGAGCCTGTGGCGTCGGCGACCTCCAGTACCGCACCAGCCGGTGCCGGGACGTTGGCCCTGGCGGATGTCCAGATCTTGTCCGTGGCCGCCGCGGTGATCCGAACGCATACCGCGTCCAGGGCAGAGGTCAGCAGGAAGCCCGTGGACGGGCCGCCCACGGTCGTGGACGCCGGGGTGGAGCAACTTGCCGTCCGCGACACGTCGCGTCGCACCACTTTGTACGTGTCGCTGCCGGTGAGCTTGACGCCCTCCACCAGGGCGGTGTAAGCGACGCCGGGCGCGTAGGAACAGATGGCGGTGCTGAAGCCTATGCAGATCTGCTTGCCGCTCGGGTCGTTGACGGTGATGTTCCCGTCGACCTTGTTCGCGATGTTCTGGTAGTCGATCATCTCCCCGACGGAGTGCTGGTTCGCGGGGATGCTCAGGCACTTGACGTACGAGCTGACGGTGAGCGAGACCTCTGCTCCCCAGGATCCGCCGAATCCGGACTGGGGCCAGACGGCGCAACCGGAGGAGGAATCCGTGCGTTGCAGCAGGAGCTGGTAACCACCCGTGGCTTCCTGGGCCGACAGGAGCGCGCGGAACGGCGCGGTGCCGGTGAGCTGGCAGGTGGCGTAGTTGAACGATGCGCTCGGGCACTGCTGGGCGCCGGTCGCGTCCACGACCTGCATCTGCGGATTGCTGCCGTCTGCGGTCGGTTGGTCGAATATGTAGTCCGACTTCCCGGAGGCGGTCGGCAGGGTCAGGCAGATCTCCTCGGCGATCCCGCTGAAGCCGCCCGTCGCGGGGCCGGAGGCGAAGCCGGTGTCACCCGTCGCGGTGCAGCCGCGGCTCTCGTCCGCTGCGATGAAGACGACGCCGAAGGGCGGGGTGGACGCGGGGTACTCGGTTGCCACGAAGTCGTAGGTTCCGGGAACCAGTTGGCAGGTCGAGCCGGAGTTGGTGCAGGCCGCGGTGCCGTCGGGGTGGTAGAGCGTGCCGCTGATGCCCCCGAATTGGGAGGTTGCCGCGTACACCTGGTACTGGTCGGCTGTGGTGACGGTCAGGGTTCGGCAGGCCACGGCGGAGCTCGAGTCCGGCACGGTGCCGTAGGTCTGCTGGGTCACCGTCAGGCAGCCCTGCGGCTGGGAGACGCTGTTCAGTTGGAGGAAGTATGTGACCGCTTGCCCGTAGTCGTTGCTGGCGAGCACGCGGTATGGGGCGGTGCCGGTCAGGGTGCAGTCACCCTCGTCGTCGATGCAGATCTGCGTGCCGGTCGCGTCATAGACGGCCACGGTCAGGTCTTGCCACGGCGTGGAGGACAGGCCGACGTGGAGCACGCTGCCGCTGGTCATGGCCAGCGTGTAGCAGTTGCCAGTCGTGCTCGCGGCAACCGCACCCTGGAGCGTCGGCGCGGAGAATGAGGGGTCAGCGACCGTGCAGGAGGCATCGGAGAGCAGCGGGGTATAGGCAAGCGTGTAGGCACCGCCCCCGTTCTGAACCCGCACCGTGTAGGTTCCGGCCTGGGCGGTGGCGCACTGCGAGTTCTGGTGCCCGTAGGGCTGCTGACAGGTGACGACACTGCTGTCAGGCGCGTTGATGGTAATCGGCAGGGCATTGCCGCCGGTCGACGTGGCTCGCACCAGCAACAGGTCGGTCGCGTTCGGCAGAGTCAGCGTGTACGTGTCGGTGCCGCCGGCCGAGGGCGTGGTGCAGGGGTAGACCGTGTCCGCCGTGATGGGGCCGGAGCAGGTGTCGGGCACACTGCTGTGGGCGATGGCGCTCCTGACGGCCGCGGCGCTGAGCTTCTTCGCGTCCGCCTTGGGGCCGGTGGGGATCTGTGCCTTCACCGGCGCGGTGGGCTTGGTGACGAGCTTCGGCTTCGCGGCGGCGGTCGCCGACGTGCTGGGCGCGGGCTTGGTCGTCGCAGTGGATGTTCGTGTCGGCGTCGCCGTCGCAGTCGCCTTCGTGGTCGGCTGGGACGCGACCGCGTACGCGGTACCGGTCGGGCCGACGAGCGCGGCCAGGACCGCGACGAGCAGCGTGAGCACCCCCCACAGGCGTCCGCGTCTGAATCTGCGTATGGTGGTTGCTGGCATTTTGCCTGCTTTCCCCCTCTATTCGCGCAAAGCCTGCCCCTGTGGTAATCACAGCGGCCCAATAGGGCAGGCGGAGCATAGCAAGCACATTCGCAAGTGAGTGGGGCGCCCTGGGCGTTGACCACGCGGGCGCGCGGGGCAATTCCTCAGGGCTCGGCTGCGCGAATTCGCCCACCAAGCGCAATGGGCGCAATGAGGTGGAAAAGGTTCGCGGGTGCCCCGGAAGGGCGTGAGTATGGTGTGAACCGTCGCCTGTCTGCGGCGGAACTATGCCTTTTCTGCGCGCATTCCGCCTCGACACCACGGGCCGCGGCCTACCTGGGGCGCAACGGGACGCCCTGGCTGTGAACGGACGCCTCGTCGTCGGACTGCGGGGCGGGACCAAGGGCGAACTGGACCTCTGCAAGCTGCCGGCGGGGCGAGGTGCTGCTTCAGGCGTGACTCTGAGCCCGGTCGCCCACGCTCTGTCCAAAATGCCGGATATAAAGATATATGGGAGTGTCGCAGGGATACTACTGTCGGGTGCTGGCCGGTATGCCCTCCGTGCAGGGGCCGACAGCGGTCTGAAGGGTGTACGGCGTGGACACGACTCCTCGGACTCCTCGGACCTCTCGCAGCATCCTCCGTCACGTCCTCGCCCTCACCGTCGTGTTTGGCCTCGCGGTGCTGCTCGGGACGGGCCTTCTCTACGGCACGGCGCCGCAGGGGGTGGCGGCCACGCCGAGAAACCCCGGCGTCCAGCCGCCGGATCCGTACGGGTCCGGCGGGCTGCTGGTCTCGCTGCCGGGCGGCGGACACGTCCGGCTTGTCTGGCCCGGCGGCTCGCGTCAACGGCCCGGATCGCCCGGCCGCCCACCGCAGGTACCGCCGGTCCCGCCACCCGACGGCGCTCCCACCGCCGGCGCAGGCGGGACGCCGACCAGCACACCGAGTACCCCGCCGAGCGCTGCGTCCAGCACCCCGGCCACTACCCCGCCGTCGAGCGTGCCGGAGCCGCTCCCGGTGCTCCCGGTCCCGGTGCTCGGGCCGCTGTTTCCCGCAGCCACCCCGCACAGCGGCCCGCCGGCTGCCGCCACGCCGCGCCCGACGACCCCGACGACCCCGCCGTCCACCGCGCCCGAGGGGCCGGAGACGGCCGCCCCGCCGCCCGGCGAGCCGGGCCCCGTTTCCTCCGGGCCGGCGCCCTGGCTCCCGGTCGGGAACGGGCCGCCCCCGCTCGGCCCCCAGGCACTCGTCGCGCCACTCGCCGGGCTCGACGCTCTGCCGGCGAACAACCGTGCGGCTGCCAGGCAGACAGTCGGACTGAGCCGTCGGCTGATGCCGCTCGGGGTCGGTCTGGCGCTCATCGGCTGTGGCGCGGCGCTCTTCGGCTGGCGGTTGCGCCGGCTGTAGCGGGCATTCGGCGTCGACGGCGTACACCCGTTCTGCGGGGTGCTACACCCGTGGGCCGCCTGTTGGGGCAGAATGACGCCATGAACAGCCCGAACGCGCGGCCCGAAGACGGCCCCCAGGTCCTGATCGTCGGCCCCGACGGGAAGCCCGTCGGAGCACTTCCCGGTGGCGGCCGAAGGTCCGCCGAGGGGGAGGGGGCCGAGGGCGAGCCCCGGGAGCTCCCGATCACGGAGATGGTCGAGCAGCCGGCGAAGGTCATGCGGATCGGCAGCATGATCAAGCAGCTGCTGGAGGAGGTCCGGCAGGCGCCGTTGGACGAGGCCAGCCGAGTCCGCCTCAAGGAGATCCACGCGAGCTCCGTGAAGGAGCTGGAAGCCGGACTCGCACCGGAGTTGGTGGAGGAACTGGAGCGGCTGTCGCTGCCGTTCACCGAGGAGGCCATCCCGAGCGAGGCCGAACTCCGGATCGCTCAGGCGCAGTTGGTGGGCTGGCTGGAGGGTCTGTTCCACGGCATCCAGACCGCCCTGTTCGCCCAGCAGATGGCGGCCCGCGCCCAACTGGAGCAGATGCGCCGGGCCCTGCCGCCCGGTGCCCATGGCGCCGGTATGGACGACTCCGACGACGGCCACGGACAGATCCGCTCCGGCCCCTATCTGTAGCGGTTATCCGTAGCGCTGCCCACAGTCCGTCCACAGTCCCCCCACACGCCGGTCCGCAGCCGGTCCGGGACCGTCCGTTCGGAGACGGTCACGGACCGGGATCGGTCCGGGTGCGCTGCGACGCGAGTCTGTGCGGGCCGCTAGCCTAGGCCCCTGGCGGCTCACCGACAGGCGCGCGGGCATGCGCTTTCGCGTGCCGAGGGGGAGAGAGAAACTGATGAGCGAGCAGGGCACCACCGGGCAGGGCGGCGGCGCGGGGCGGACGGTCGGTCACGGCCGGTACCTGCTCCGGGACTTGCTCGGGCAGGGCGGGATGGCGACCGTCCATCTGGCTGACGACACGGTCCTGGACCGCCCGGTGGCGGTCAAGACCATGCTCGGCGAGATGAGCAGGGAGCCGTCGTTCCGTGAACGCTTCCGCCGTGAGGCGCAGGCGGTGGCCCGGCTGAACCACACCAACATCGTCGCGGTGTACGACAGCGGCGAGGACGTCAACGACGAGGGCGTCCACGTCCCCTTCATCGTCATGGAGTACGTCGAGGGCGCCTCGCTCAGCTCCGCGCTGCGCGACGACATCGCCCGGCACGGCGCGATGCCCACCGACCGGGCGCTGAAGATCACCGCCGACGTCCTCGCGGCGCTCGCGGCCTCGCACGAGCAGGGCCTGGTGCACCGCGACATCAAGCCCGCCAACGTCATGCTGACGAAGCGCGGCGTGGTCAAGGTGATGGACTTCGGCATCGCCCGTGCCATGCAGTCCGGGGTCACCTCGATGACGCAGACCGGCATGGTCGTGGGCACGCCCCAGTACCTCTCTCCGGAGCAGGCCCTCGGCAAGGCCGTGGACGCGCGCTCCGACCTGTACTCGGTCGGTTGCCTGCTGTTCGAACTGCTCACCGGCCGCCTGCCGTTCGAGTCCGACTCCGCACTGGGCATGGCCTACCAGCACGTCCAGGAGACGCCCCCGGCGCCGTCCACCCTCAACGCGGCGGTTCCGCCGGGCGTGGACGCGCTGGTCGCGCGGGCGCTGCGGAAGGATCCGGTGCACCGCTTCCCGGACGCCGACGCGATGCGCGAGGAGTGCGAGCGGGTGTCTGGCGCGGGTGGTGCGGGGGCCAACACGCCGCTGATCATCGGCGAGGGTCCGCGGGCGACCGGGGTCGGCGGGTCCGGCGCGAACGCGGTGTTCCCGCAGGCGCAGGGCCGGCTCGGCACCATGCCGCCGCAGCCGCAGCAGCCCTACCAGCAGCAGGTTCCGCAGCAGACCCCGCCGCCGTACGGCCCGGCTCCGACGCCGCAGTACCAGCCGCAGGGCCTGCAGACCCCGCCGCCATACGCGCAGCAGCCCGGCGTTTCCACGCCTCCGCCGTACGCCCGGCCGGGCGTGCCGACGCCGCCGCCCTATCCGCAGCAGGGGGTGCGGACTCCGCCGCCCTACGGGTCCGCGCCGACGCCCCAGCCGCAGCCCATGCGGATGGGGCCGGTGCCCACGCCGGTGCCGACCCCCAGGCCGGGCACGCGCCCGTTCGTCAACCCGGCACAGACGCCGAACTCGCCCATTCCGGAGGGCGGCCGGGGCTGCGGCGCGGCAGCGGCGGTGATAGGCGTGATCGTGGGTGTGCTCGTCCTGATCGTGCTGATCCTGGTGTTGGTCCTCAAGAACCAGGGCAGCAGTACCAGCAACAACGGTTCCGGCCGCCGCGCCCCCGTCCAGGTGGCCACGGTGACCGCCGAAACCCCGTCCGACCAGCAACGGAACGTGACCGGACTGGGCTGAGCGGAGACCCGAGTTACGGCCACGCAGTGATCGGCGGGCACGTGCGGGCCGGGAAACCGGTAGCGTGCACGTGCGGGGCGTTCCCCGGTCGGCGCGCCGTGCGCGGAGAGTCATCGACCGGGTGAGACCGGGTACACGTCCGGGCCCGGGCAGGATGCGGGCGCGGTGCACAAGCGAAAACCGACGGCGGAGAGTAATGGCAGACAACGAGCATGCCGACGGCTGGGACGGCGCGCAGCCCGGCACGCCCGTGGACGGCAACCCCACGGTGGGCGGCCAGTGGATCGGCGGACCTGCGGGTGGCGGATCCGCCGCCGGTTCCCATGATGTGACCTCCGCGTACGGAAGTCAGTACCCGCCGCCGGAGGAGCCGTCGGTCACCTCCACCAGCGGTCTCAGCTACTTCGGCGAGGGTCGCTACCGCCTCACCCACCGGCTCGGCCGGGGCGGCATGGCCGAGGTCTTCGCCGCCAGGGACGTACGGCTGGGCCGCACCGTCGCGATCAAGGTGCTACGCCAGGAGCTGGCCGAGGACGCCACCGCCCGGATCCGGTTCACCCGCGAGGCCCACTCGGTCGCCTCGCTGAACCACCACGCCGTCGTCGCCGTGTACGACACCGGCGAGGAGGCGCACGCCGGCGAGACCGTTCCCTACATCGTCATGGAACTGGTCGAGGGCCACACGGTCCGCGAACTGCTGCAGGGCGACGAGCCGCCGCCGGTCGACCAGGCACTGATCATCACTGCCGGGATCCTGGAGGCGCTGGCCTACAGCCACCGTCACGGAATCGTCCACCGCGACATCAAGCCCGCCAACGTGATCATCACCAACGCCGGCGCGGTGAAGGTGATGGACTTCGGCATCGCCCGCGCCCTGACCGGTGCGACCAGCACCATGACGCAGACCGGCATGGTCATGGGCACGCCCCAGTACCTCTCCCCGGAGCAGGCCCTCGGCAGGCCCGTCGACCACCGCTCCGACCTCTACGCCACCGGCTGCATGCTCTACGAGCTGCTGACGCTGCGCCCGCCGTTCACCGGGGACACTCCCCTGTCGGTGGTGTACCAGCACGTCCAGGACATGCCGGTACCGCCCTCGCAGGCCAACTCGCGGGTGCCGGCCGGCCTGGACGCGCTGGTGCTGCGCTCTCTGGCGAAGGACCCGGACGACCGCTTCCAGAGCGCCGACGAGTTCCGGGCCCACCTGCAGCACGCGCTGCGCACCATGCACCAGGCCACGGGGCCCACCGAACTGCTGCCCAGCGCCGCGGCCGGTGCCGCCGCCGCGGCGATGATGACCCCGACCGTGGTCGGCGGCGGGATGAACCCGACCGTGGGCACCCCGATCCCACCGAACGCGGGCGGCCCCCGTCCGCCCGCGTACCAGCAGCCCTACGGCGACGACGAGGAGGGTCGGGGCGGCAACCGGCGCGCCCTCTTCGCGGTGATCGCGGTACTGGTCGCCATCGCGGCCATCGCCGTCGGCGTGTCACTGGCCATGAACGGCGGCAGCGGCAGCAACCCGGGGCCGGGCACATCGGTCTCCAGTTCGAACTCGGTGCAGCCATCGGACACGTCGACCACAGGTTCGCCCACGCCCTCGGCCAGTCCTTCGCAGAGCGCGCAGACCAGCGTGCCGCCGACCCAGCAGACGCAGAGCAGCACGCCGACCGCGACGCGCACCCGGGAGACGCCGACCGCCAGCCCGACACCGTCGGCCAGCGCCTCGGCCTCGGCCAGCGCCTCGGCTTCGGCGAGCGGGGGTCCGAGCAGTTCGGCGAGCCCGGGCGGGGGGAATGCGGCAGGGAGCACCGGCGGCGGTACGCCGACCTCCACCGCTACCAAGGCCGGGACCACCTGACCCCGCGTCAGTTCACGTAGGCGTCCAGCACCTGCTCGTACTCCTCGCACCACCACACCAGCTGCGCCGCCGCCGCCGGGAACAGCGGGTCCGCCCGCACGTCCCGGCGCTGGTAGCGCCAGCGCAGCATCCAGAAGTCGTTGAGCCGTTCCCACCACACCCGGTGCACGCCGGCGGCGACCTGCTCCGCGCTGCTCCCCGACGCGTCGCGGTAGGCGCGCGCGTACTGCCGCAGCCTGGGCAGGTCGAGCACGCCGGTCTCGGCATGGTGGAAGAAGAGAGTCGCGGCGCGCACCGCCTCCTCGGTCCGGGGCCGGAGTCCGAGCCGGTCCCAGTCGAGGACGGCCACCGGGGTCCGATCCCGGTACAGCAGGTTCAGCGGGTGGAAGTCGCCGTGCACCCATCCCGTCGGCGGGGCGGCCTCCGGCTGAGGACGGCGGTGCCCGTGGGCGGCCAGCAGTTCGCGGCGCTGCCGCAGGCGCTCTCTGGCCAGGGCGTCGAAGGGCTCCTGCGGGAGGCGGCGACGGGCCCGGTCCAGCAGTTCGCTGATGGTGCGCTCGGTGTCGGCCGGGTCGGCGCTGGGCACGGCGGCGGGTTGGGAGACGGGCGGCTGGATCTCGGCGAGGGCGGTGTGGACGCGACCCAGCAGCGTGCCGAGTGCGGCGCACTGCTCGTGGTCCAGCGAACGTCCGGTTCGGTGCTCGCCCTTGATCCACGGGAAGAGGGCGTAGCGGCGCCCGCGCAGCAGGACGAACGTGCGCCCGTCGCGGGCGGCCAGCGGCGGCGCCGTCGGCAGGCCGCGGTCGCGCAGGGCGGCTATGGCCCGGTGCTGGGCGGCGATGGCGGATCCTGTGGCGTGGCCGGCGTCGTCCAGGTACTGCTTGAGGAAGTAGGTGCCGTGCGGGCCGCTGACCCGCAGCCCCCGGTTGAGCAGGCCTTGCTCGACCCGGTGCAGCGTCTGCGCGTCGACGGGGTCGGGGAGGTCGTAGCGGCGCAGCACGCCCGTGGCCGGGATGCCGTGCACCCTGTCGAGCAGCCCCGAGGGTGTCTGAGAGTGCGTCTGACCCCGCGTCACGAAACTGATGTTACTGCTGTTACTGCTGGGACAGGTGCAGTCTGATCAGCCTCCACCGCGGGCATCCCAGTCGCGATTAGTCATGCCCGCGCCAATGTCGATTTCGCTGCCGCGAACCGCCCGAATGCGCGGCGTAATGCCTGGTTGTGTCCATATTTACGATGGAATGGGGTACGTGGACGTCCTACGACAGAAGCGGTAAGCCCTTCCGCTCTGTAACGTTCTCCTGCAGGATCAGGGCACACCTACCGCCGGTCCCGCACCCCGCGCATACCCCGCGCAGTGAACGGAGACGGCGACCGGACCGGTTGCCGGAAACCCCGGAGGCCGGAGAGACCGAGGAGTGAACGTGACCGTCGACAGCACGACGGGGGCACTTACAGCTGCCCCCGGCGACCACGGTAGCCCTGTAGAGACGGGCCCACCGGAGCTGGTGCAGCTGCTCACCCCCGAGGGGGAACGAGTCGAACACCCCAGCTACTCACTGGAGACCACTCCGGAGGAGCTGCGCTCCATCTACCGTGACCTGGTGCTGGTCCGTCGTTTCGACGGTGAGGCCACCTCGCTGCAGCGCCAGGGCGAGCTGGGCCTGTGGGCGTCGTTGCTCGGCCAGGAGGCCGCCCAGGTCGGCTCGGGCCGCGCGATGCGCCCCGGCGACTACGCCTTCCCCACCTACCGCGAGCACGGCGTCGCCTGGTGCAAGGGCGTGGACCCGCTCAACCTGCTGGGCATGTTCCGCGGCGTGAACCACGGCGGCTGGGACCCCAACGAGAAGAACTTCCACCTCTACACCATCGTCATCGGCTCGCAGACGCTGCACGCCACCGGCTACGCGATGGGTATCACCAAGGACGGCAGCGACGACGCGGTGATCGCGTACTTCGGGGACGGCGCCTCCAGCCAGGGCGACGTGGCCGAGGCATTCACCTTCGCCTCCGTGTACAACGCCCCGGTCGTGTTCTTCTGCCAGAACAACCAGTGGGCGATCTCCGAGCCGACCGAGAAGCAGACCAGGGTGCCGCTGTACCGGCGCGCCTCCGGCTTCGGCTTCCCCGGCGTCCGGGTGGACGGCAACGACGTGCTGGCCTGCCTCGCGGTCACCCGCGCGGCTCTGGACCGGGCCCGCAACGGCGAGGGCCCGATGCTGATCGAGGCCTTCACCTACCGGATGGGCGCGCACACCACCTCCGACGACCCCAGCCGCTACCGCATCGCGGAGGAGCTGGAGTCCTGGAAGCTCAAGGACCCCATCGAGCGGCTCAAGGCGTACCTGGTGCGCGAGGGCTGGGCGGACACCGAGTTCCTTGACGCCGTCGAGGCGGAGAGCGAGCAGCTGGCCCGCCGCGTCCGCGAGGGCGTACGGACCATGCCGGACCCCGATCCGTCGTCGATCTTCGAGAACGTGTACGCCGAGGGCCACGCCCTGGTGGACGAGGAACGCGCGGGGTATCTGGCCTATGCGGCGTCGTTCGCAGAGGCAGAAGGGGACGAGAACTGATGGCAGCCGAGCAGTTCACCATGGTCAAGGCGCTCAACGAGGCGCTGCGCCGCTCCATGGACGAGAACCCCAAGACCCTGGTCATGGGCGAGGACGTGGGCCGCCTGGGCGGCGTCTTCCGGGTCACCGACGGCCTGCACAAGGACTTCGGCGACGAGCGGGTCATCGACACCCCGCTGGCCGAGTCCGGCATCGTCGGCACCGCGATCGGCCTGGCCCTGCGCGGGTACCGGCCGGTCGTCGAGATCCAGTTCGACGGTTTCGTGTACCCGGCGTTCGACCAGATCGTCACCCAGCTCGCCAAGATGCACGCCCGCGCCCTGGGCAACATCAAGCTCCCGGTCACCATCCGCATCCCCTACGCGGGCGGCATCGGCGCGGTGGAGCACCACAGCGAGTCCCACGAGGCGTACTTCGCGCACACCGCCGGGCTCAAGGTCGTCTCCCCGTCCAACCCGGTGGACGCGCACTGGATGCTGCGCCAGTCCATCGCCTCGGACGACCCGGTGATCTTCCTGGAGCCCAAGCGGCGCTACTGGGACAAGGCTGTGCTGGACCCGACCGGCGCCCCCGAGATGCCTCTGCACGAGGCGCGGGTCGCCCGCCCCGGGCGGGACCTGACGCTGATCGCCTACGGCCCGATGGTGAAGGTCTGCCTGGAGGCCGCCGCCGCGGCGGCGGAGGACGGCCTTAACCTGGAGGTCGTGGACCTGCGCTCGCTCTCTCCGGTCGACTTCGACACCCTGGCGGAGTCGGTCAGGCGCACCGGGCGGGCCGTGGTGGTGCACGAGGCGCCGGTGTTCCTGGGCATGGGAGCGGAGCTCGCGGCACGGATCACCGAGCGCTGCTTCTACTCGCTGGAGGCGCCGGTGCTGCGCGTCGGCGGCTACTTCGCGCCCTACCCGCCGTCGCGGGTGGAGGACACCTTCCTGCCCGACCTGGACCGGGTGCTCGACGCTGTCGACCGCGCTATGGCCTTCTGAGGGGTTGAAGGAGACGTCATGAGCGAGCGTAGCGAGGGAATCAAAAGAAGGTGCGCCCCGGGCGAAGGCCGCCGCGAGCGAAGCGAGGGGCACGCATGAGCACTGCAGTTGAGTCAGTTCGCCAGTTCAAGATGCCCGACGTGGGCGAGGGACTCACCGAGGCCGAGATCCTCAAGTGGTACGTCCAGCCGGGCGACACCGTCACGGACGGGCAGGTCGTCTGCGAGGTGGAGACCGCCAAGGCGGCGGTGGAGCTGCCGATCCCCTTCGACGGGGTGGTCCGGGAGCTGTTCTTCACCGAGGGCGTCACCGTCGATGTCGGACAGGTGATCATCAGCGTGGCCGTCACGGGGTCGGCCCCGGCCGGGGCGGAGCCGGATGCCGAGGCCGCCGCGGTGTCCGAGCCCGAGCCCGAGCGCCGCGAGGTGCTGGTGGGGTACGGGCCGCGCACGGGCGCAGCCAAGCGCCGCGCGCGCAAGGTGGCGCTGACGCCGCCGACCGCCGCCGCGCCGGTGGCCGCACCGCTGGCGGCAGCACCGCCGGCTCCCGTGGCCGCCGCTCCCGTGGCCGCCGCGCCGGTCGCCGAGCTGGCGCGTCCGCTGGCGAAGCCTCCGGTCCGAAAGCTCGCCAAGGACCTGGGCATCGACCTCCACACGGTCACGCCCACCGGCCCGAACGGGACCATCACCCGCGAGGACGTGCACGCCCGCACCGCCGCTCCGGCCGCCGCCCCTGCCGTCGCTCCGGCCGCTCCGGCCGTCGCGCCCGCCGAGCCGGTGACCGTCTCGGACGGCGACCTGCGCGTCCCCGTCCGGGGCGTGCGCAAGGCGACCGCGCAGGCCATGGTGGCTTCCGCCTTCACCGCCCCGCACGTCACCGAGTGGGTGCAGGTCGACGTCACCCGCACGATGAAGCTGGTGCGCAGGCTCAAGGAGACCGGCGAGCTCGGGGCAGGCGTCCGGGTCAGCCCGCTGCTGCTGGTCGCCAAGGCCCTGCTGACCGCGATCCACCGGCACCCGGAGGTCAACGCCAGCTGGGACGAGGCCGGACAGGAGATCGTGGTCAAGCGCCGGGTCAACCTCGGCATCGCCGCCGCCACCCCGCGCGGTCTGCTCGTCCCCAACATCAAGGACGCGGGCGCCAAGTCGCTCGCCGAGCTCGGGGATGCGCTGACCTCACTGATCGGCACCGCCCGTGAGGGGAAGACCTCGCCGGCGGACATGCAGGGCGGCACGGTCACCATCACCAACGTCGGCGTCTTCGGCGTCGACTCGGGGACCCCGATCCTCAACCCGGGCGAAGCGGCGATCCTCGCCTTCGGCCAGGTCAGGGAGCTGCCCTGGGTCCACAAGGGCCGGGTCGTACCGCGCCTGGTGACCACCCTGGCGCTGTCCTTTGATCACCGCATGGTGGACGGGGAGCTGGGCTCCAAGGTCCTCGCCGACACGGCGGCGATCCTGGAGCAGCCCAAGCGCCTCATCAGCTGGGGCTGACCGGTCGGGGGCCGGTGGCGGGCATCCGCCACCGGCCCCACCGGCCACGTACGGGTGAAGCCGCGCCGGGTGACGGATGGTCATGACGGCGCGCTGGGTACTCCTTCGCGGACTGTGATGTCCAACGGCGGAGGAGTACGCCCATGCGACCGACGGCCCGCGTCCCCGCGCGCCGCAGGCTGCTCGCGACCGTGCTGGCGGCGTGCCTCGCGGCACTCGGTCTGGCGCTGGCACCACCGCAGCAGGCGACCGTGCACGCCGCCGCGCGAGCCTCCGAGGGAGTGCTGCTCGTCGACAACGGCGACCCGGCGAAGCGGATCACCCTGGTCCTCCTCGGCGACGGCTACACCGCCGCCGAACTCCCCCGCTACCGGACCGAGGCCGCGACCGTCTGGCAGGCGCTGACGGCGGTCGAGCCGTTCCGCACCTACCAACACCTGTTCGACGTACGGCGGGTGGACGTGGTCTCCGCACGCTCGGGCCTGCGCGCCGGCTCGCCCCTGGGCATGCACTTCGGCTGCGAGGGCATCGCCCGACTGCTCTGCGCCGACGCCGACGCTGTGAGTCGCCGGGCGGGCGGTTCGGGCGGCCCGCAGTACCTGATCGCGCTCGCGAACTCCAGCGCCTACGGCGGCGAGGGCGGCGATGCGACGACGACCCTGGCTGCGGGATCTCCGGACGCGGCCCGGATCCTCCAGCACGAGATGGGCCACACGGTCGGCGGGCTGGGCGACGAGTACGACTCTGCGCCGGGCGCCCCCGCGGAGCACGCACCCGGGTACCCCAACCTCGGCTCCGCCGACGAGGCGACCATGCGGGAACAGCGGCAGAAGTGGTGGCGCTGGCTCGGCGCGACCGACCCGAGCGGCGGCGCGGTCGGTGCCTACCTCAGTGCGAACGGCCTCTACCGGCCGACCCGGGACTCGATCATGAGGACCCTCGGTGGCGTCTACAACCTGCCGTCACGCGAGGCGATCATCGAGTCGATCTACCGTCAGGTGGGGCCGGTCGACCGGGTCGATCCGGCGCCGGGCACCGCGGACGGGCGTCCGATGCTGCGGGTCCGGCCGGTGCAGCTGGTGGGCCCCCGCCGGATCGAGGTGACCTGGCAGGTCGACGGACGCCCGGCGCCCGCCGCCGCGGTCGGCGAGGACAGCCTCGACACAGCACGGCTGGAGCTGACGCCCGGTCAGTGGACTCTCGTCTGTGCGACCGTCAGGGACACCACGCCCTGGCTCAGGGACGAGTCGTTTCGCGCCGCCAGGATGACCAGCACGGTGAGTTGGAGTCTGCACGGTTGACCCGCCGTGACCGCATCGTTACTGCTCCGGTGCGGTCGGTGCGCGGAGACGGGCGTGAGCTTCGTGTGCTCACTGCTAGATTCAATGGATCATATGACGGCGGGGGCTTCGGTTTCGGCTTGTGGACATCGTGGGGTGGGGACGTGCGCTCAAGACGAATCGCGATCTGGTCTGCCGTGGCCGGGGTCGGTGTGGCGGGCACCTTGGCGGTCACCTTCGCTCCCTCCGCCCTCGCTTCCGGCACCCCTGCGGCCTTGATCGGAGCCGGGGGCACGGCCTCGGCCGTGTCCGCAGCCAGGTCCACACCTCCGCCCGCGCCGAGCGCACCCGGCGCGGTGTCACCCCGGGTGGTCTCCATGCCGACGGCCTCGGGCGCGAACAGCACGAGCGTGCAGCAGTTCTGGACGCCGGAGCGGATGGCCTCGGCGACCCCCGAGGACGCGACGACCGCCGGGGGCAATGCCAAGTTCTCGGGAAGCACCGCGAGGGCGCCGCACGTCGCGACCGCCGACTCCTCGATCGCCGGCTCGTACTACAACGGCCGGCCCTCCATCGGCATCATCTTCTACGCCGGTCAGGACATGAGGACCCACTACTGCACCGCCTCCGTGGTCAGGAGCGCGGGCAAGAACCTGATCATGATGGCGGCGCACTGCCGCCCCAGCAGCAACATGGCCTACGTGCCGGCCTACCGCTCGGGTGCGAGCACCCAGCCGTACGGCATCTGGCGGGTGCAGAAGGTCTACGTGGACGGCCACTACTCGAACTCGGGCTCGGGTATCAACTACGACTACGCGTTCGCGAAGGTCGCCAAGGACGCCAAGGGTCGCCAACTGGAGAACGTCACCGGTGGCAACACCCTGACCAGGACCCCCAGTTACTACAACTGGGTCGGCGTCACCGGCTACCCCAAGGTCAGCTCGGCTCCGGCGGACAAGGCGATCACCTGCTGGAACCACACCAGCAAGGTTCCCGGCTACAGCCAGATGTCGTTTCTCTGCTACGGCTACTACGGCGGGACCTCGGGCAGCCCGTGGCTGATCAACCTCGACAGCCGGACGAACACGGGTAGTGTCATCGGCCTGATCGGCGGCCTCGACGAGGGCGGCCCGAACTCCTGGACCAGCTACAGCCCCATCTTCGACGGCAAGATCTTCTTCCTCTACAACTACGCGCTCTCGCACTGAGAGGGCCCGCCCGCCGACCGAGGCGAATTCATCCCACCATAGGATGGCAGCATCATGCCTGCCGATCCTGCCGTGCCAGTGGCCTCTCCACGTGCCCGCCCCGTGCCCGCCGACGCCGACGCCCGGCGCGGTGACGCACTCGGGGGGCGCGGCGCGTGGTTCGCCTGGGGCATCGGCGTCACGGTCTACGTCCTGGCCGTGGTCCACCGCACCAGCCTGGGTGTCGCCGGAATCGACGCCGCCGCCCGCTTCGGGATCGGCGCGTCCGCGCTCTCCACCTTCTCGATCCTGCAGGTGCTGGTCTACGCCGGGATGCAGATACCCGTCGGCCTGCTCGTCGACCGCCTCGGCCCGCGCCAGGTGCTCAGCGCCGGCCTGCTGCTGCTCACGGCAGGGCAGCTCGGATTCGCCTTCTCCACCGGGTTCACTCCCGCGCTGGTCTCCCGCGCCGTCCTCGGCTGCGGGGACGCGATGACCTTCGTCAGCGTGCTGCGGCTCGGCGCACGCTGGTTCCCGGCCCGGCGCAACCCCTTCATCGCGCAGCTCACCGGACTGGTCGGCACGCTCGGCAACCTCGTCAGCACCTTGGTGCTGTCCCAGGTGCTGCACAGCGCCGGCTGGACGCCCACCTTCGCCACCACGGCGCTGCTCGGCGTAGCCGTCCTCGCCCTGGTGCTGGTGTTCCTGCGGGACACCCCTGACAGCCCCCCGCGAGCGCCGCTCTTCCGTCGCGAGGCCGCCGTCGGCACGCCGCCCGACCCGCTCGCGTCCGCGCTCGCCACCGCAACCGCCACCGCACTCGCCGCGCCCACGGCGCCCGCCGCGCCCACGGCGCCCGCGCCTCGGCCGCCGCTGCGTGCCCAGATCGCTGCGGCCTGGCGGGAGCCCGGCACCAGGCTCGGGCTCTGGGTGCACTTCACCACGGCATTCCCCGCCGCGACCTTCCTGCTGCTCTGGGGTATGCCGTTCCTGATGGAGGGCCAGGGGCTCTCCCGCGCTGTGGCCGGCTCCCTGCTCAGCCTGGTGATCGTCAGCGGCATGGGCTTCGCGATGCTGTTTGGCCAGCTGGTGTCGC
The DNA here is from genome assembly GCF_041262165.1 of Streptacidiphilus sp. MAP12-16. NCBI lineage: Bacteria > Bacillati > Actinomycetota > Actinomycetes > Kitasatosporales > Streptomycetaceae > Streptacidiphilus > Streptacidiphilus sp. MAP12-16. The sequence goes on along the minus strand of NZ_JBGCBY010000014.1, from coordinate 103,330 downwards.
GCCGCCCGGGCGTCCGTACGCCGCTGGTGTTCACCGTGGTGCTGGGGACCGGCGCGCTGTGGGCGGTGGTCCTCGGCTGGCCCGGGTCGCACGTCCCGATGTGGCTGCTGATCGTGCTGACCGTGGCCATGGGCAGCAACGGGCCGGCGTCGCTGGTCGGCCTCGACTACGCCCGGCCGGTCAACCCGCCGGAGCGGATCGGCACGGCCTCGGGCATCGTCAACATGGGTGGCTTTGTCGCGGCGGTGCTCGCCCTGTTCGGCATCGGGCTGGTCCTGGACCTGCTGACGCCCGGCGGCGGGGCCGACTACACCCCGCACGCCTTCCGGTTCGCCTTCTGCATGCTCTACCTGCCGATGGCGCTGGGGCTCGCCCAGGTCCTGCGGCTGCGCCCGCAGGCAGCCCGCCGCGAGGCGGAACTGCGCCGCGTCGGCCGGTGAGGGGTCACCGCGTGCGGTGAGGGAGTCACGGCGTGACGGAGAAGTTCTCCAGTATCCGCCGGGCCAGGGCCTCGTCGCCCTCGACCTTGACGTTCGCCGTCGCCACCGGGACGCGCCCGCACGCCAGCCGGGCGTAGGTCTCCCAGTCGGTGGTCAGCCGCACCGCCGGGGCCAGCGGCACCTGCTCGTCGACGCTGCCGTGCCCGTTCTCGTCCACGCGCACCGTCCGCATGAACTCCAGCGGTCCGTGGACGTCGAAGACCACGGTCGAGCCGGCCGGCGCCCCGGCCAGCTTGGCCACGGCCTTCGGCAGCATCTCGATCAGGTAGTCGCGGGTGACCACCGCCGAGGGCGAGTCCAAGTCGCCCGGCGTGCGCAGCGCCCGGCGCAGGTCCTGCTCATGGGTCCACACGTCGAACACGCGGGTGCGCAGCAGCTGGTGGTACGGCACGTCGCGGGAGTACGGACCCATCGGCCAGCGCACTTCGTCCATGGGCTCGTACCGGCTCTCGCGCAGCGACCGCGAACGCCGGATGATCGTGTACTCCAGCTCCCCGGTCATCTCCGGAGCGGTGTGGCAGCGCCGCTTGTCGACCGGGACCTCGCAGTAGCGGGTGAACTCGTCCACGACATGCCGCAGATCGCGCGGGAGCGTGTGGATCGGGCGCGGATCGCCCAGCAGCTCCAGTTCCATGGCTATGACGTGCGAGACGACGTCTCGCACGGACCAACCCGGGCACTCCGTGGGGCGGTTCCACTCGCCCTCGGTGAGTGGGGCCACCAGCTCGGAGACGGCCTCGATGGACTGGGTCCAGGCGTCGGCAAACCCCTGGACTATCTGCGTGTCGGTCACGTTCTCGACCCCTCGGCCACGGTCGGGCGGGCGGTGTGATTGATTGGATGGCCCCTTTGCGGGTCAGTCTCGGTGTGTCTGGATGAGTCTCTGTCCGTCCTGGGGCCTGTCCCGCGTCGCGCAGGCGCCGCCGCCCGCTCCTCGGAGCTGGCCGGACCGGCGAATGCGCTATTGGCACGTTACGCTCACCCGTGTCACCGGGTCAGCGCTTTCACGTGTTGATCGTAGAGATCGTAAGGCCCTTGCCAGGGAGGGTGGTACCGTGCGCGCCTCGCTCATCCAACTCGACGTCGACCCGGGGGAGTCCGCGGAGGCCCGGCGGGTGCGCGCCGCGGACCTGGTGCGTGCCCAACACGGTTCTGACCTGGTGGTGCTGCCGGAGCTGTGGGCGCTCGGGGGCTTCGCCTACGAAGCGTGGTCGCCGGGCGCGGAGACCCTGGACGGGCCGACCGCCGAGGCCATGTCCGCCGCCGCCCGGGACGCCGGGGTGTGGCTGCATGCGGGTTCGATCGTCGAACGCGACCCCGACGGGCCGATGTTCAACACCTCGCTGCTGTTCTCCCCCTCCGGCGAGCTCACCCACACCTACCGCAAGATGCACCGCTTCGGCTTTGACCAGGGCGAGGCCGTCGCCATGGGTGCGGGTACCGAACTCGTGGTCGCCGCCACCGACTTCGCCACTCTCGGCCTGGCCACCTGCTACGACCTGCGGTTCCCCGAGCTGTTCCGGGGACTGCTCGACGCCGGCACGGAGATCTTCGTCGTCCCCGCCGCCTGGCCCGCGCGCCGACGGGACCACTGGACCCTCTTCGCCCGCGCCCGTGCGGTCGAGGAGCAGGCTTTCGTCCTGGCCTGCAACACGGCGGGGACGCACGGCGGGGTCGAACAGGCGGGACACAGCCTGGTCGTGGATCCGTGGGGCGTGGTGCTCGCCGAGGCGGGAACGGGCGAGGAGGTCCTCACCGTGGACCTCGACCCCGGCGCGGTGGCCAGGGCCCGCGCGGACTTCCCGGTGCTGCGGGACCGGCTGATGGGCATTCAGGCCCCGCAGCAGCGCTGAGCCGAGGCTTGCTGTCCGGGGCCTGGAACGAGGCCTGGCACCCGGGGCCTGGCACCCGGGCGCCGCTACCCCGGCTCGCGTCCGAGAACGACGGCCAGCGCCCGGAACAGCAGCGCGGACGAGGTCGCCCCCGGATCCTGGTGGCCGATGCTGCGCGGGCCGAGGTAGGAGGCCCGGCCCTTGCGGGCCTGCAGCGGGACGGTGTCCTCGGCGCCGCGTCCCGCCGCCCCGGCCGCGGACGCGGCCGCCCCCGGCAGGCTCGCTCCGCCTGCGAGGGCGAAGTCGAACTCGGCGACGGCGGGGATCCACACGTCCACCATCGTCTTGTCCCCGGCCACCGCCCCACCCAGGCGCTGGAGCGCGTCGCGCCCCGCAGCCAGCGCGGCGAGCAGTTGCTTCCCGTCCGCCGCAGGCAGGTCCAGGGCCTTGCCCACGGCGCGAAGCGCGCTCCCGTACAGCGGGCCGGACGCGCCGCCGACGCTGGAGATCAGCGTCGTCCCGGCCTTCACCAGCACCGCTCCGGGCGTCGGCGGGTCGAAGCCGCCGAGTGCGGCCACGACCGCGGTGAAGCCCCGTTGCAGGTTGGTCCCGTGGTCGCCGTCGCCGATGGCGGCGTCCAGCTCGGTCAACCGCCCGCGTTCGCGGGCCACCGAGGCCGCGGACTCCAGCATCCAGTCCCGGGCGGCGGCCGCTTCCAGCACCTCCGGCATCGGCTCAGACCCCCCAGCGCAGAGCGGGGGTGTCCACGGGTGCGTCCCACAGCGCGAGCAGTTCCGGGTTCACCCGGCACAGGGTGATCGACACTCCGGCCATGTCGAGGCTGGTCACGTAGTCGCCGACCAGGCTGCGGGCGATCCGCACGCCCCGGGCTCCGAGGATCGAGGACACCTCGCCGAAGACGATGTAGAGCTCCAGCAGCGGGGTCGCGCCCAGACCGTTGACCAGGACGAGGACCTCCTCACCCTCGGACAGCGGCTGGTCGTCGAGGATCGCCGCCATCGCGTCCGCGACGATCTCCTTCGCGGGGCGGATCTTCTCGCGGCTGCGGCCCGGCTCGCCGTGGATGCCGACGCCCACCTCGATCTCGTCCTCCGGCAGGTCGAAGCCGGGACGCCCGGCGGCCGGGGTCGTGCACGAGGTCAGCGCGACCGCGAAGGAGCGCGACGCAGCGTTGACCCGCCGCCCGATCGCCGCCACCTCGGCGAGGCTCGCGCCCCGTTCGGCGGCGGCACCGGCGATCTTCTCCACGAACAGGGTCGCCCCGGTTCCGCGCCGTCCGGCGGTCCAGGTGGAGTCCCGCACCGCGACGTCGTCGTCCACCAGGACGGTCTCCACCGCGATGCCCTCGTCCTGAGCCAGCTCCGCTGCCATCCCGAAGTTGAGGACGTCGCCGGTGTAGTTCTTGACCACGAACACCACTCCCGCGCCGCCGTCGACGGACTGCGCCGCCGTCAGCATCTGGCCGGGGACGGGTGAGGTGAACACCTCGCCGGGGCAGGCGGCATCCAGCATTCCCAGGCCCACGAAGCCGCCGTGCAGCGGCTCGTGTCCCGAGCCACCGCCCGACACCAGGGCGACCTTGCCGATCCGGGTCTGCGCCGCGCGGGTGATCACCCGGTTCTTCGGGTCGACGCTCAGTCGGGGGTGCGCGGCGGCGATCCCCGCCAGGGCGTCGGACACGACCTGGTCCGGGTCGTTGATCAGCTTCTTCATGCGGAGGCTCCTCGGGGTGGCCGGGGGTGGCACTAGCCTTGGCGAGCATGAGCGGACCTGGTGGATCTGTGGGCATCGTACTCGTGTCGCACAGCGCTGAGCTGGCGGCGGGGCTGCGCACTCTGCTGGACCAACTGGGCGGCGGACTGGTCCCGGTCGCGGTCGCCGGCGGCACCGAGGACGGCGGCCTCGGCACCAGCTACGACCTGGTCGTGGCGGCCGTCGCGGAGGCCGATTGCGGCGCGGGCGTGCTGATTCTGCCCGACCTCGGCAGCTCCGTCCTGACGGCCCGTGCGGTGCTGGAGGACGTGGGGCGCGAGGACGTCGTGCTCGTTGACGCGCCGTTCGTGGAGGGCGCGGTGGCTGCCGCCGTCACCGCCTCGACCGGCGCCGACCTCGCGGCGGTGGCGGGCTCCGCCCGCGAGGCCCGTACCGTCGCCAAGTTCTGACGGGGAGTCATGGCGCAGCCGGCGAGCTCCGGCTCCGGGTCAGCGAGAGCAGGTCGCGGGCGGGGCCGGCCGGGCGGGTGCCGGTGGGCCAGACCGCGCGGAGCGGGCGGCTGAGGTCCAGGTCGGCGAGCGGGACGGCGACCAGGCGGCCGCGCGCCAGTTCGTCGGCGACGGCGAGCTCGCTGAGCACCACCGGCCCCGCGCCGCTCACCGCAGCGGCCTTGAGCGCCGTCGTCGAGGCCAGTACCAGCAGCGGGGTGGCCGTCCCCCCGTACGGGGCGAGCGCCCGGTCGAGCACCTCCCTGGTGCCCGAGCCCTGCTCGCGCAGCACCAGCGCGGTCGCCGCCAGCTCCGCACCACCGACGGGCACCCTGCGCCGGGCCCAGGGGTGGTCCAGGCCGACGACCAGCAGCAGCCGGTCCGCGGCGATCTGCACCTCGTCCAGTCCGGCCGGGATGCGCAGCCCCTCGACGAATCCGAGGTCCGCCTCGCCGGCGAGTACCTGCGCCGCCACGTCGGCCGAGTTGGCCGCCCGCAGGGTGACCGCTGTGCCGGGCAGGGACGCGTGCAGGGCCATCAGCCAGCGCGGCATCAGGTACTCGGCCACGGTGAGACTCGCCGACACCCGCAGCCTGGCGTCCCGCCGCTCGCGCAGCGCCGAGATGCCCGCGTCCAGGGCCTGGGCGGCGGCGAACACCGGACCGGCCCACTCGGCGACCAGCGAGCCCGCTTCGGTGGGGCGCGAGCCGCGCGGCGAGCGCTCCAGCAGCGGAACCCCTATCTGCCGCTCCATGCCGGCGATCCGCGCGGACGCGGCGGGCTGGGTGACCCCGAGCTCGGCGGCGGCGCGGCCGAGGCTGCCGAGGCGGATGACCGCGAGCAGCAGTTCCAGCGCGCCCAGGTCCGGCACGCGGTGGGAGAGCGGTGCACGGGACGGCGGTACGGGTCCGGAGGCGGGGCTGGGACCGGAGCTGGGGTCGCGAGCAGGGCCGGGGGTGGGGCCGGGGGTGGGGCCGGGGCGGGTCATCAGTCCAGGTTAGAGCCTCGCCATAGAGTTCGCTTATGGGCTCATAGGACTGTTGCCGCTACCGGCGGCGGACCTCGGCGGCGACTGTGGGGGTATGACCGCCACCACACCCGCCCGACTGGCCCGAACCGCCGTCGTGTCCCCTCGCGCACCCCGCATCCCCGGCGCCGCAGGACGGTTTGGCCCCAACTGGTACGCGGCGGTCATGGGCACGGCCATCGTCGCCAACGGCGCGCACGCCCTGCCGCAGGCGGTGCAGAGCCGGGAGCTGACCGACCTGGCGGCAGCGGTGTGGGCGCTGTCGCTGCTGCTGCTGGTCGCCCTCGCGGCCACCAGACTCACCGCGCGCCGGCTGCCGGACCGGATCAGGGCCCTGGACGACCCGGCGACCGCCGTCTTCCTCGGCTGTCCGCCGATGGCGATGCTCGCCGTCGGCGCCGGGGCACTGGGTGCCGGCGCGCCGCTGATCGCTGCCCTAGCGGGAGTGGGGACGGGAGCGGGCGCGGGCGCCGGGGCAGGGGTCGGTTCCACTGCGGGAGTGCTGCTCGACGCCGGACTGTGGACGGCCGGGACCCTGTACGGGATCGGCGTCGCGATGCGTGTGCTGTACCTGCTGATCGCGCGCTACCGGGTCGAGCGGGGCGGCAGCGCCCCGACCTGGCTGCTGCCCGTGGTCGCACCAATGGTGTCGGCGGCGCTGGGCCCGGCGCTGATCCCGCATCTTCCCGCCGGGCAGGCGCAGGGCACGATGCTGGCCGTCTGCGTGGCGCTGTTCGGGGCGAGCCTGCTGGCGGTGCTGGTCCTGCTGCCCGGGATCTGGAGCCGCCTGGTGCACGAGCAGCCCCTGCCGCTGCTGCTCGTCCCGACACTGTTCCTGGTCCTGGGCCCGCTCGGGCAGTCGGTGACGGCCGTCACCCAGTTCGCCCGTGTCGCGCCCGCGCTGCGCGGGTTCGCGCTGGTCTACGGGGTGGCCGTGTTCGGGTTCGCGATGCTGTGGCTCGGCGTAGCCGGATCGGTGACGCTCAGGGCGCTTCGCGAGGGGATGCCGTTCGGGATGACCTGGTGGGCGTACACCTTCCCGGTGGGCACCTGCGTCACCGGCGCGGCCGGACTGGCCAGGATGACCGGACTCGACCTGTTCGCCGTGCTCGCGGTGGCGCTGTTCGCGCTGCTCGTCACTGCGTGGGCGGTTGTGGGCGCGAGGACCCTTCGGGGACTGGCGAGCGGTGCGCTGATCGCGAGGTGAGACCGAGTTGGGCCTGCGGGGCCGCCGGGATCAGGCGGACTCCGCGGACTCCGGGTAGATGACCGAGGTGTCCGCCCAGTCCAGCGCGGTGACCACGGCATGCCGCAGGGCCTGCGCGGTCCAGCCCGCATCGAAGTGGATCGGCAGTACGGGGGAGACCTCTTCGAGGGTCGAGATCATCGGACTGTGCGCCACGGTCTCGTCCACGAGCAGGACCACGGGCTTGCGCAACGCGGTGGCCCAGCCCAGCTCCATGCCCACACCCGCCGAGAGCGGCGAGCCTATGTACGCGAAGGCGAGGTCGGCGGACTGCATGCGCTTCGCCGGTCAGACCGGTGGCGCCTGCGGCAGCCTCCCACCGGAACTCGCCGTCGTGCAGAGCCTGCAGGTAGACGGCCACTGTGGCCTCGCTCAGCTCAGGCGGCAGCTGCAGCTCAGCCTGCTGTGATTTGCCCACAGTTACCCCGAAATCTTCTCTGGCCACTTAGCGTCCGACCACTTGTTGCCATCATCGAACACTGAAGCAGGGCTGATCTGTACCCCATTGTGGTGGGTGACTGCCGGGGGATGGTCACTCAGTGCCAGACAGAAAATGACTTTCGGGTTCTCATCGAGTGATGTGTTCCTCGCGCGGAAGGAAGTGGTCGCATGTTCACCGCACTACGCACAGTTCGTACTGCTCTCGTGGCGATCTGCATCGCGGGTGCGGCCCTGCTGGTAGGGGCTGGGGCAGCATCCGCCGACAGTGTCTGGGCCAGTAACTCCAACAGCCTGTCAGTGCACTCCACGCCCGCCCCCTGACCGCCGACCCCCTGGCCGATTCTCCTCGACGGCCCGGGTACTGAATGGCTGAGGGGCCGTGCCTCCCCGGACACGGCCCCTCAGCCATCACCTCCGCGCACCGCCGCAGCGGCTACTCCCCGCGCCGCCTCGGGCGCCACACCACCAGCGCGCTGCTCTGCTGCACCTGCTGATAGGGCACCAGGTCCCGCCGGTACGAGGCGTGCACCGCCGCCTCCCGCTGGGTCGCCGCCACACCCGCGTTCGCCACCTCGCCCTGGAGCTCGGCCACCCGCGTCTGCAGCGCGGTCACCTGGTTCTCCAGCTCGATGATCCGCTTGATGCCGGCCAGGTTGATGCCGTCCTCCTGGGACAGCCGCTGCACCTCGCGCAACTGCTGGATGTCCCGAGCCGAATAGCGCCGACCGCGCCCGGCCGTACGGTCGGGACAGACCAGGCCCAGCCGGTCGTACTGCCGCAGCGTCTGCGGGTGCAGCCCGCTCAGCTGAGCAGCGACCGAGATGACGTACACCGGGGTGTACTCGGTCAGCTGGTACCCGGCCGGACCGCCGCGTGCGCCGCGACCGCCGGGCAGCCCGCCGGGCAGTCCGGTGCCGAGCCCCACTCCGATCGGGCCCGCACCACCGGGGATCTGACCGGGCGAACCGGTTCCGTTGCCGTCCATCACCTCACGCCTCCTCAGCCGCCTTGAACAGAGCCGCCCGCGGGTTCTCCGCGGTCGTCGCCTCGCGGTACTTCTCCAGCGCCGCCAGCGCCTCGCCCTCGGTCTCCGGCGGCACGGCGATCTCCACGGTCACCAGCAGGTCGCCACGCGTGCCGTCCTTGCGAACAGCACCCTTGCCGCGTGCCCGCATGGTACGGCCGTTGGCGGTACCGGCGGGGATCTTCAGGGTGACCGGGGGACCACCCAGGGTGGGCACCCGGATGGTGCCGCCGAGTGCGGCCTCCGGGAAGGTCACCGGAACGGTCACGGTCAGGTTGTCGCCCTTGCGACCGAACACCGGGTGCTCCTGGACGTGCACGGTGACGTACAGGTCGCCCGGCTGTCCGCCGCGTTCGCCCTGGGCGCCCTTCGCCTTGAGCCGGATCCGCTGGCTGTCCGCGACTCCGGCCGGAATCCGCACCTGCATGGTGCGGGCCGAGGTCGCCCGGCCGCTGCCGTGGCAGACCTCGCAGGGGTCGTCCACGATCAGGCCGCGGCCCTTGCAGTCCCGGCAGGGGTCCGACAGGGCGAAGTTGCCCTGCCCACGCTGGACGTGACCGGTGCCCACACAGGTCGGGCAGACCCGCGGGGTGGTCCCGGCCTTGGCGCCGGTGCCGGCACAGGTCTTGCAGGCCGCCTGACTGGTCATCCGCAGCGGGACGGTGGTGCCCTCCACGGCCTCGATGAAGCTCAGGGTGACGTCGGACTCGACGTCGGCGCCGCGCCTCGGCTGCGCCGTACGGGTGCCGCCCCGGTTGAAGATCCCGCCGAAGACATCGCCGATGCCGCCGCCTCCGCCGCCGCCGAAGGTGCCGCCCTGGCCACTCGGCTGGCTGCCGCCGAACAGGTCGCCGAAGTCGAAGCCGAAGCCGCCGGTGCCGCCTCCGCCGGTACGGAACCCGCCGTTGGCGAAGAGCGCCCGCGCCTCGTCGTACTCCTTGCGCCGCTTGGGGTCGGAGAGCACGTCATTGGCCTCGGAGATCTCCTTGAAGCGCTCCTCGGCGGCATGGTCGCCCTTGTTGGCGTCCGGGTGGAACTCCCGGGCCAGCTTGCGGTAGGCCTTCTTGATCTCCGCGTTGGAGGCGTCCTTGGGTACACCGAGGACCTTGTAGTAGTCCTTCTCCACGAAGTCCTTGCTGCTCAACGGACTAGCCTCCTTCCCGCGCTCTGCCTGAACCGGTCAGGCCTTTTGATCATCGTGATGGGAGCGTGGGACCGCACCCCGGAGTCACCGGCGTACGGTCCCACAACGGCCATCGGGTCAGTCCTCGCCGTCACCGTCGCCCTTGGCGCCCTTGTCGGTCGAGCCGTTCGATCCGGTCGCAGCCTTGTCGCCCGCGGCACCGGACGCCTTGGCGTCCCGAGCCGTCGACACCTCGGCGTCCGTCGCGGCACCCGGCTCCGGCTCCGCCACGGCGACCCGGGCCGGACGGATGATCCGCTCGCCGATCTTGTACCCGGGCTGCAGGATCTGCACGCACGTGGTCTCGTCGACGTCTGCCGAATAGCTGTGCATCAGCGCCTCGTGCAGCTGCGGGTCGAAGGGCTCGCCCTGCTTCCCGAACTGCTGCAGCCCCAGCTTCGAGGCCACGGTCTCCAGCGACTCGCCGACGGACTTGAAACCGCCCGTCAGTTCGTCGTGATCGCGCGCCCGGCCGATGTCGTCCAGCACCGGCAGCAGGTTCTCCAGCAGCGCCGCGACGGCGATCTCACGCACCGTCACCCGATCCCGCTCGACCCGCTTGCGGTAGTTCTGGTACTCGGCCTGGAGCCGCTGCAGATCCGCGGTGCGCTCGGCGAGCGCCTTGCGGGCCTCGATCAGCTCCTCGGCACCGCCGGCGCCCTTCGCCTCCGGGCCCGGGGCGGGGGCCGCCTTACCGGCGGCCCCGTTCCCGTCTCCGTTCGCGGCGGAGTCGGCGCCGGGCTCCTCGGTGAAGCCCTGCGTCTCATCCGTCACTTCGCACCGCCCTCGCGCTTCTCGTCGTCGACGATCTCGGCGTCGACCACGTCGTCCTCGGCAGCGCCGGGCGCGTCGTGCGGGGCGTCGCTCGGGCCGCCGGCCGCGGCCGCGCCCTCGCCGGCCTGCGCGTACAGGGCCTGGCCGAGCTTCTGCGAGGTGGCCGAGAGCTTCTCGGTGGCCTCGCGGATCGCGGCGCTGTCCTCGCCCTTCAGCTTCTCCTTGAGCTCGGCGACGGCGGCCGCGACCTCATCCTTGACCTCGCCGGGGACCTTGTCCTCGTTGTCCTTGACGAACTTCTCGGTCGTGTAGACGAGCTGCTCGGCGGTGTTGCGGGTCTCCGCGGCCTCGCGACGGCGGTGGTCGTCGTCCGCGAACTCCTCGGCCTCGCGCATCATCCGCGCGATGTCCTCCTTGGGGAGGGCGGAGCCGCCGGTGACGGCCATGCGCTGCTCCTTGCCGGTGCCGAGGTCCTTGGCGGAGACGTGCATGATGCCGTTGGCGTCGATGTCGAAGGTGACCTCGATCTGCGGCAGGCCACGGGGGGCCGGCGGCAGGCCGGTCAGCTCGAACATGCCGAGCTTCTTGTTGTACGCCGCGATCTCGCGCTCGCCCTGGTAGACCTGGATCTGCACCGACGGCTGGTTGTCCTCGGCCGTGGTGAAGATCTCGGAGCGCTTGGTCGGGATGGTCGTGTTGCGCTCGATCAGCTTGGTCATGATGCCGCCCTTGGTCTCGATACCGAGGGACAGCGGGGTGACGTCGAGCAGCAGGACGTCCTTGACCTCACCCTTGAGCACGCCGGCCTGGAGGGTCGCGCCGATGGCGACGACCTCGTCCGGGTTGACGCCCTTGTTGGGCTCCTTGCCGCCGGTCAGCTCGCGGACGAGCTCGGCGACGGCGGGCATCCGGGTGGAACCGCCGACCAGGACCACGTGGTCGATCTCGGACAGCGCGATGCCGGCGTCCTTGATGACGTTGTGGAACGGGGTCTTGCAACGGTCCAGGAGGTCCGCGGTGAGCTGCTGGAACTGCGAGCGGGAGAGCTTCTCGTCCAGGTGCAGCGGGCCCTCGGCGGAGGCCGTGATGTAGGGCAGGTTGATCGTGGTCTCGGTCGAGGACGAGAGCTCGATCTTCGCCTTCTCGGCCGCCTCGCGCAGACGCTGCAGCGCCATCTTGTCCTTGGACAGGTCGACGCCGTGGCCGTTCTGGAACTGCTTCACCAGGTGGTCCATGACCCGCTGGTCCCAGTCGTCGCCACCGAGGTGGTTGTCACCGTTGGTGGCCTTGACCTCGACCACGCCGTCGCCGATCTCCAGCAGCGACACGTCGAAGGTGCCACCGCCGAGGTCAAAGACGAGGATGGTCTGGTCGTCCTTGTCCAGGCCGTAGGCCAGCGCGGCGGCGGTCGGCTCGTTGACGATACGCAGGACGTTGAGGCCCGCGATCTCACCGGCCTCCTTGGTGGCCTGGCGCTCCGAGTCGTTGAAGTACGCCGGGACGGTGATGACCGCGTCCGCGACCTTCTCGCCCAGGTACGCCTCGGCGTCGCGCTTCAGCTTCTGCAGGATGAAGGCGCTCATCTGCTGCGGCGTGAAGTCCTTGCCGTCGATGTTCACCTTCCAGTCGGTGCCCATGTGACGCTTCACGGACCTGATGGTCCGGTCGACGTTGGTGACCGCCTGGCGCTTGGCCACCTCGCCTACGAGGACCTCGCCGTTCTTGGCGAAGGCGACGACGGACGGTGTGGTCCGGGCGCCCTCTGCGTTGGTGATGACGGTGGGCTCACCGCCTTCGAGGACGCTGACGACAGAGTTCGTCGTACCGAGGTCGATTCCGACCGCACGAGCCATCGTGGAACCCTCCAGAGGGAAGTTGAGCTGAACAGGCTCAAGCGTGCCTCATGGATCCTGATTGGTCAACAGAGCTGAGCGAGTGAGGCTCAACTTTATATAGCCCCTACCTAAGGGGGTGCCGATCCCGGCAGCTCCGGCCCTATGATCCGGCTCGCCCCGGGCGACCGCCGTCACAGATACCTCAGCCGAGAGCGCGCCGCCGCGCGCTGCGCTGAACTCGCGAGCGCCAGGGGGGGTGCGTGCGGAGCGTCCGCACTACGGGGAGAATGGGGCGCCGCAGGTGAGCAGTGGGAGATTGCTCACGCGGTAGCGAATGTTACTGGCCGGTATGCTACGTCGTGGTCCACGTCGCCACCGGCCCTGAACGGCCACCAGGAACCACGCCAGCAGACCCAGGAAAGGGAGCAGCGCCGATGCAGCTAGCCGCGATCGTGATCTCACTGGTCACGACACTGGTCGGTACCGCGCTGGCCGCGCGCGCCGCCCTCTACATTTACACCTTCGTGAAGCTCGGCGCGGACGTGCCGGCCGGGACCCGTACCGGGAATCCGGTGCAGCGCGTCAAAACGGTGGCCAAGGAGTTCCTCGGCCACACCCGGATGATCACCTGGGGCGTCGTCGGCGTCGCGCACTGGTTTGTCGCTGTCGGCTTCTTCACCCTGATCCTCACTCTGGTGACGGCCTTCGGGCAGCTCTTCGACGCGAACTACGCGCTGCCGGTGATCGGGCACTGGGCCCCCTACCTGGTCTTCGAGGAGCTTGTCGGCACGCTCACCACGCTGGGCATCCTCACGCTCATCGTGATCCGCCTGCTGTCGCTGCCGGGGCGGGCCGGACGCAAGAGCCGCTTCGCCGGCTCCATCGCCTGGCAGGCGTTCTTCGTCGAGTACGTCATCCTCGGCATCGGCATCTGCATCCTGGTGCTGCGCGGCCTGGAGGGGGCGCTCGAGGGCGTCAACCACTACGAGGCCAGCTACTTCATCACCTACCCGCTGGTGAAGGCGTTCTCCGGGACCTCGGTCGGCACCCTGCACACCCTGATCTACCTCTTCGCGATGCTGAAGATCACGATCTCCTTCAGCTGGGCGACCACCATCGGCCTCAACCCCTCGATGGGTGTGGCCTGGCACCGCTTCCTCGCCTTCTTCAACATCTACTTCAAGCGCGAGGAGGACGGCGACGTCGCCCTCGGCGAGCTGCGCCCGATGACCTCGGGCGGTACGCCCATCGACTTCGAGGACCCGGCCGACGACGCCGTCTTCGGCGTCTCCCAGGTCGAGCAGTTCTCCTGGAAGGGCCTGCTGGACTTCTCCACCTGCACCGAGTGCGGTCGCTGCCAGTCGCAGTGCCCCGCCTGGAACACCGGCAAGCCGCTCTCCCCCAAGCTCCTGATCATGAATCTGCGGGAGCACGCCTACGCCAAGGCCCCGTACCTGCTCGCGGGTGGCGGCAAGGACGCCGAGGGCAACGAGATCGCCACCGCCGAGCAGCTGGCGAACGTCCCGGCGGCGGCGCTGGCCGAGGCCGAGCGCCCGCTCATCGGCACCGCCGAGGAGAACGGGGTCATCGACCCCGACGTGCTGTGGTCCTGCACCACCTGCGGCGCCTGTGTCGAGCAGTGCCCGGTGGACATCGAGCACATCGACCACATCGTCGACATGCGCCGCTACCAGGTGATGATCGAGTCCTCGTTCCCGACCGAGGCCGGGACCATGCTCAAGAACCTGGAGAACAAGGGCAACCCGTGGGGCATGGCCACCAAGGCCCGCCTGGACTGGGTGAAGGAGCTGAAGAAGGAGACCGGCATCGAGGTCCCCGTCATCGGCGAGGACATCGACCCGACCGAGGTCGAGTACCTCTACTGGGTCGGCTGCGCCGGCGCCCTGGAGGACCGGGCCAAGAAGACCACCAAGGCCTTCGCCGAGCTGCTGCACACCGCGGGCGTGAAGTTCGCGATCCTCGGCAAGGAGGAGACCTGCACCGGTGACTCCCCCCGCCGCCTGGGCAACGAGTTCCTGTTCCAGATGCTCGGCGCGCAGAACGTGGAGACCCTCAACACGGCGCTGGAGGACGCTCCGGCGAAGCGGATCGTGGCGACCTGCCCGCACTGCTTCAACACCCTCGCCAACGAGTACCCGCAGCTGGGCGGCCGCTTCGAGGTCATCCACCACACCCAGCTGCTGCAACACCTGATCGACGAGGGCAAGCTCGTGCCGGTCAACCCGGTCGAGGGTCTGATCACCTATCACGACCCCTGCTACCTGGGCCGCCACAACAAGGTCTACACGCCGCCGCGCGAGATCATCTCCGCCGTCCCCGGACTGCGCAACGAGGAGATGCACCGTCACAAGGAGCGCGGCTTCTGCTGCGGCGCCGGTGGCGCGCGGATGTGGATGGAGGAGCGGATCGGCAAGCGCATCAACACCGAGCGGGTGGACGAGGCGCTGTCGCTGAACCCCGACATCATCTCCACCGCCTGCCCGTTCTGCCTGGTGATGCTGTCCGACTCGGCCAACGGCAAGAAGAGCGAGGGCGCTGCCAAGGAGAACCTGCGGGTCGTGGACGTGGCCCAGCTGCTGCTCGACTCGGTGAAGGCGCTGCCCGGGGCCCCGGCCGAGGAGCCCGCACCGGAGCCGGCCAACTCCTGACCGCCGTCTGCCCTGGTCCCGTGCTCGCGGACCAGGGCAGACGTGTTGGGCTACCGGGTCACGGACGGCGGTTGCGCATCCGCAGCCGAAGCGGTGTCAGCGCGGATTCGATCTGAGTCGACATGTCCATTTTCGAGACGCCTTCGGTGCGCTCCTCGAAGCGGATCGGGATCTCCACGCCGTTGTGCCCTCGGCGCACTGCCAGGAACTTCAACTCCACCTGGAAGCTGTAGCCCGCGCTGTTCAGCGTGGCCAGGCCGATGTCTTCCAGAGTCCGGGCCCGCCACAGGTTGAACCCCGCGGTAAGGTCACGGATCCTGGTGTCCAGGAGGGTACGGGCATAGCGGTTGGCGAAGCGCGACAGCACCCGCCGGTGCTTGCCCCACTCCTCGTCGAGTGAGCCGCCGTCCACGTACCGGCTGCCGACCACGAATCCTGCCCCCGTCGAGAGTGCGGTCCCCAGCATCTGCGGGATGACGCTCGCCGGGTGGCTGCCGTCGGCGTCCATCTGCACCACGAACTCGGCGCCTTCGTCGAGTGCTGCTGACATTCCGGCAGCGTACGCGCGCCCGAGCCCGTCCTTGCCCGCACGGTGCAGCACGCTCATACGTCGCTGTCCGCCGGAGTTGTACGTCGCGACCAGGTCCTCGGCCAGTCGGCCGGTGCCGTCCGGACTCGAGTCGTCGACGATCTTCAGATGCAGCCCCTGGAGCGGCAGGCTCATCACGAGCTCGGCGACGCGCGGCAGGTTCGCCGCCTCGTTGTACGTCGGCATGACGACGGTGAGCGGCAGTTGGGCCCAGGACGGGGGGATCTCCAGAGCCGACTGATGGGGTGCCCGAACGGGGTTCTGCATGCCTTCTCCTACTGTGCTCGGCAGCCTACGGTGCGGTCTACGGGCGGCCGAGGGCACGGCAGGTCCAGCCCGCCGCCCTCCAGTCATCGCGATCGAGGACGTTGCGTCCGTCGATGAGCTGTGGACGTGCGACGACCTTGCGCACCGCGGCCGGATCCAGGTCGCGGAACTCCTGCCATTCGGTGAGGTGCAGGATCAGGTGTGCGCCGCGGGCTGCCTGGAGCGGATCATCGGCATAGGAGAGACCGGGGTACATCTTGCGGGCATTGTCCATCGCCTTGGGGTCGTAGACGGTCACCTCGGCGCCGAGGAGTTGCAGCCGCGCCGCGATGGTGAGAGCGGGAGAGTCCCGGATGTCGTCCGAGTCCGGCTTGAAAGCGGCACCCCAGACAGCGATCCGGCGGCCGAGAAGGCTGCCGTCGCAGTGTTCACGGGCGAGCTCGACCATCCGGTCGCGACGGCGCATGTTGATGGAGTCGACCTCGCGGAGGAAGGCCAGGGCCTGGTCCACGCCGAGCTCGTCGGCACGCGCCATGAACGCGCGGATGTCCTTGGGCAGGCAGCCGCCGCCGAAGCCCACGCCGGCGTTGAGGAAACGTCCGCCGATCCGGGTGTCATAGGACAGGCACTTGGACAGCAGGGTGACGTCGGCGCCGGTTGCCTCGCAGACCTCAGCCATCGCGTTGATGAAGGAGATCTTGGTGGCGAGGAAGGCGTTGGCCGCCGTCTTCACCAGTTCGGCGGTCGAGAAATCGGTGATGACCAGCGGGATGTCCGCGTCCAACAACGGTGCATAGACCTGGCGGAGCAGAACCTCGGCAGCGGAGCCCTCCTGCTGGAGGCCGAGTACCAGCCGGTCGGGCCGCAGGGTGTCGTCCACCGCGAAGCCCTCGCGCAGGAACTCGGGGTTCCAGGCGAGCTGGGCCTGCGCGCCCACCGGGGCGAGTGCCGTCAGGCGCTCGGCCAGGCGCTCGGCGGTGCCCACCGGGACCGTGGACTTGCCGACAACCACGGTGGGGCGTGTCAGATGCGGGGCGAGGGAGTCGATGACCGCGTCGACGTAGCGCAGGTCGGCACCGGACTCGCCCTTCTTCTGCGGAGTGCCCACGCAGGAGAAGTGGACCTCGCCGAACTCCGCTGCCTCCTGGTAGGAGGTGGTGAACCGGAGTCGGCCGCTGGCCACGTGCTTGCTGATCAGCTCTGCCAGCCCGGGCTCGTAGAAGGGGAGACGGCCCGCCTGCAGCGCGGAGATCTTGTCCGGTTCGACGTCGACGCCGAGTACCTCGTGGCCCAGCTCCGCCATACAGGCGGCGTGGGTGGCGCCCAGGTAGCCGGTGCCGATGACGGTGAGTCGGAGGGGGTGGAAGTGCGTGGACACCCTGGGAACCTCGATTGTGCCGGGGGAGCGATGGAGGATGAGTGGGAGGACCGGTCCTAGGAGGCGAGGTATACCCGGTAGGTCTGCTGCAGTCCGCTGGAACCGCGATAGGGGATTTGGGCGATCAAGCGGTAGTGGCCGCCGCTGTTGATGGCGGAGGCAAGTGCGTTCTCCTCGGCCCTGGGCGCACTGCTGTCCAGCACGATCAGTTTGAACCAGCCGCTCTGGGCGGCGAGCTGGGAGCCCTCTGCACCGTGCCGCCAGACCCCCTTGGAATCCTGGAAGTCGATGCCGACCTGGGCCGAGGTCCACTGCCCGACGCTGGTGACACCACGCAGGTAGTACGCCGGGATGCCGTCCAACTCGGTGAGGTAGTGGCTTTTTGAATCTACGTGCGGATAGATCGCGCCCAGCAACGGGGAGGCGTTCGGCCAGGTCTGGAACCGCTGCGTCGACTGGGACAGGCCCAGGGCCAGCATGAGCACCCAGACCAGGATGCCGAGTTGGGGCTGCCGAAAGTGGGCGCCGACCAGCCGGGTGATGCCCAAGCCGGCCAACGGAGCGGCGAAGAGCAGTCCCAGCCCGATATGCCGGTACATCGCGGCAGAGCTGTGCAGGTGCGCCTGGTAGGCGGGGACGAGCAGAGCCGTCCCGCAGAGAAGCAGCACCAGCAGCACGCGCTGGGGGCGTGAGCTCAGAGGGTGCTCACCGTCCGGTAGCTCGTACATGCGCTCACGCCAGATGTAGGCAGCGCCTCCGGCGCCGGCGATCACGAAGAACAGGCCACCCCACCGCACGGCAGCGGCGAGAACCGCGGTACCGGCCTCCGTACCCGGATGCCGGGCGAGCGTGCTCGCGCTCAGACCGGTCATGGTGTGGGTCAGGTCGCCGAGGAGGATCAACAGACCGATCGTGCCCACCGCGAGGAGCAGACCGCGCAGCAGGGCGCCGCTGATGCCGTGGTGCGGCCGAGCGGTCACCACTGCGAGCAGGAACAGGCTGGGCAGCACGAGCAAGGCGGCGTACTCGGTGCCGACCGCCAACGTCGCGGCCGGGGTCGCAAGCAGCACGGCAGCCACCGGGGAGCGGTTCGTGCGGACGATGATCCAGGCCGCGATCGCGATCAGAAGGATCGCCAGGGCGTCGGCCGACGCGTAGAAGCCGAGGACCACAGTGGACTGCAGCACCGCATGGCTGCCCGCGGCGCAGATCGCCACCCGCTCGTTGAACAGTCGGCGGGTCAGCGAATAGAGCACCGCGGTACCGGCGAGTGCGAACGCCAGGCTGAGCAGTCGGGCTCCGGCGACTCCGTAGAGCGACTCCCCGACGCCGGCCAGCATCGGGTACAGCCATGGCGCACCGGAGAACTGGTGCACCAGGTCGCTGGTCAGCGGGGTGCCGTGGAGCAGATGGTTCAGCTGGTCGCGACCGATGACCAGGACGCTGGCTTCGTCCGTCTGCGCGGTGTTGCGTAGCCGCAAGGAGAGCGCGGCCTGAATCAGGAGCACGACGAACACCAGGGCACGGCTGATCCAGAAGCGTCGAGCGCTCGGGGCTGCGGACCAGCCGGCCTCGGGAACCTCGGGGATCGCGTATGCCTTGACGTCCGGTTCGCTGTACGAGAGTTCGCCCGACTCTGTTCGCCGCACGGTCCGGAGGGGAACCGTGAACTCATCGAACTCGGGTTCGGCGGCGGCCGCACCGCTGCTCTGTTCGAACCAGGAGTATCCGGTGGGGGCATTCGGTGTGACGTGACCGCTTCCGGGAGCAGGGGCCGGAGCGGGGGCCGACAGGCCACGCCAGGAATCGAGGTCTCTGTCCATCAGGGGTTCCGGATGTCGAAGCCGAACAGGGGCTTTGATGCGCGCTTCTTGAAGTCGGCCAGCGCGGTCGGCGTGATCTCGATGCGCCAGTCCGCCCGCTTCACGATGTCGAACCAGATGAATCCGAGGACATTGCTGTTCGCCTGGACGCCGTTGAACAGATCATCGACATCGGCAAGCCGGCGCTTGCCCTGCTGTGAAGCGGTCTCGCTGATCAGGAACGGCTTCTTGGTGAACCCCTGGACCTGCCGCATGGTCGGTCCGAACAGGGTGTCGAAGGTCTTCTCCCCGGACAGGGTGTAGTAGCCGATCATGCCGACCCAGTCCACGTAGGCATCGCCCGGGTAGTAGGGCGCGAGTTTGACCGTGGGCGCCGGATTGATGATGTTCGGGCTCCAGACCCAGATCACATTGGTGGCCCCCGCCTGCTCAAAGAGGTCGTGGATGTGGTGCCAGGCGTTGACGAAGTCGGCGGCGGTGTTGCCCTTCCTCCCCCAGGGGTACCAGTCGCCGTTCATCTCGTGCCCGAAGCTGATGGCGATGGGCAGGTTGGCGGCCGCGACTTCCTTGGCAACCGACTGTATGTAGCTGTCGGTGTCACCCTTGGCGATGGAGGCGAGTGACGGTTTGTACGGCTCCCAGGCCATGTACGGCAGGGCGCCCTCGTTGTAGATGCGCCGCACCCCGCTGGTGTCGAAGCCGTCGCCCCACGACGAGTAGAACTCCAGCACGTTCGGCTTCTTGCCGACAGTTGCGGTGTACGGAGCCAGCGCACTGATGGATTTCGGGACGTTCGGCAGGGCGGCACCGAAGTACTTGTGAGCCGGGTTGAGCAGTGGTGCGAGGTTGTAGGGGGTGCTCGCTGTCGCGGTGCTGTCTGCGGACGACACCGAACCGACCGGTGACCCGCCGGCTCCCGTCATGATCGGAACGGTGTTCAGGCCGCAGGCGGACAGCAGCAGTGCAGCTGCTGCGAGGAGGGACAGCACTGGTGCCATCCGGCGGGCGGCGGCCGTGGCGGAGGGTGCGGACAGTGTGATCACACAACTTCTCGGATGCGCGGTTGGACGAGGACACGGCCGACTACCACGGCGTAGAACAGACCGGAGGCGAGCACCAGGGCGAAGTTGAGGGGCTGCATGGTGAACATCCGCCAGATGGCTGCGCACACCCAGATCAGGGCGGTGCCCCCGCTCCAGCCGACCATGCCGATCCAGAAGCGCTTGGTCTTGTTCTTCTTGGCGCCGCTCGAACCAGTGGGCTGCCAACCCATCCGCTTGCGGCGCAGGATGTCCCAGATGGCGAAGACATGCGCCCACCCGTACATCATCCGGGCCGCCCAGGCTTCCAGGCGGTACGGGTTCCGGTGCCAGAGGGGGAAGACCAGCGTGGTGTACACGAGGCTGGGGATGACCAGCTCCATGTTTGCGATCTGCAGCTTGTCAGGCATGGCGAGGAGCAGCACGATCGGGATGAGGGGTGAGGCGAAGGTGAACAGCGCAGTGTGGATGTAGTAGAAGAATCCAGACATGTAGCACAGCCGGCTCGCGGTCCGAAGCTTGGCCTTCCAGAACTTCTTGCTGCCCAGCAGGCTCATGGAGCCGGAGCACCAGCGGTACTGCTGGTTGAAGAACGCGCCGGCGGTGTCCGGGCAGACGCCGGTGGACAGGGCTATGGGTACGTAGCGCAGATCCCAGCCGAGCCCGCGCAGGTCGAAACCTGTGTGGACGTCCTCGGAGTGCTCGATGAGGGTGGTCCCCCCGTTGGTCTCCAGGGCGGCCCGCCGGTACACCGCACAACTGCCGACGCAGATGGCGCCGTCGCTGCTCTGCCGGGAGACCTGAACAGACCGGTAGAAGAGCTCCTGTACTGCTCCCGCGCCTCGCTCGATCCAGTTCTGGGAGTCGAGGATGCGGAAGAACTGCGGGGACTGGATGATCCCGACCCTGGGGTCGTCCTCCAGGTACGGGATCAGCTCCTCAAGGAGGTCCGACCGCGGAGCGAAGTCCGCGTCCAGGATGAGGATGTAGTCGCCGTCGGAGTTCTCGAACCCAAAGTGGAGATTGCCCGCCTTCTTGAACCAGCCCCGGTTGTCGCGGGTGCCGTAGGCAAAACCGAAGTCCAGGGCCATTGCTGCGAGTTCGGAGCTGGCGGAGTCGTCCAGGACATAGGGGACGACCAAGCCCGGATAGCGGTCGCGCAGGCGTGCCACATGTGTCCAGGTGTTGTGCAACACCTCGATCGGTTCGCCGCATACCGGGAGGAAGACATCCACCGTTGGATATTCCTCGGGGCGCCATGCGCGCACCAGCGCGCGATGGGCCTTGATGTCAAAGTCCTTCGTGAATCCGTTTACCCGCAGGGAGATCAGATAGTAGATCACCGTGAACACCAGAAAGGGCAGGTAGATCCAAAGCCAGGGCGTTGAGCGGGCCAGTGCGACCTGGCTGACCAGCAGACAGCTGAAGCTGATGATGGAACAGCAGGTGAGGATCCAGAGCCGACGATTGGTGTAGGAGTACTTTTCGACGTCGTTCGGCGGCTGGGGAAGCAGCCCCCGCATAGCCACCGATGATCGGTTCCGCCTGACCTTTCGATGCGAGGCGGAATCGGCCTGCCTCTCCGGCGTGGAGAGGCCATCGGTGACGGTCACGGTGATCCTCTCCAGGGTGAGGCATACAGAGGCGTTAGGTGAACGTCTGTTTGGTGTTTGGGCTGATGGTTGAGAATCGTACGTGAGGGAACCTGGGAGGTCTCTGGGAGGAGTTCGCCAAAAAGTCGCACTAATCCGCTCATTGCGGTCCCATCGAGATGGGATCGTAACCATGGGCGGGGCAGCGGTCACCCGGCGTAGGGGCGGTCACGGCCGGTGCCGCCGGGCCGGTACGGTCTTCCGAGGTGAAGCCAGGCCGACTGGCGGCTGCGCAAGGAGGAGTCAACAGGTGGTCGACAGCAACCGTCATCGTTCTCTGACTGTGACGGGACGGCGGGCGTCGACTGCCGCCGCGTGTCTATGGGTGATGGTTCTGCTCGTGGCGTGCGGCAGCCAGTTCCCTGGCGCGAGCGGCCCCGCAGCGGGCGCGAGCCGGGACACGAGTGCGAGTCCCCACCCCGCTCCCGATGCGGGTCCGACCGGAGCGGTGCCGGCCAAGCTCTGCACCTCTTCCCAAGTCCCCTTCCCCAAGCGGCTTGTCAGCGCGGGGAGCTACAGCATTGAGCCCGATCAGTGGAACGCATCGGGCATCGTGTGCCTCGACACGCCTGGAGACACCGGATTCACCGTGTCGGCCGTCCAGGCGATGACCCCGAAGACCGCCGGCACGCCCGGGGCGTATCCCAATATCGCTGCCGTGTCCGGCACGCTCGGCCTGCCTGTGCCGGTGAGCGCACTGGGCGACGCGACCAGTGAGTGGAGTGCTTCGGCCAGGGCCTCGGGCTCGTACGACATGGCCTACGACCTCTGGTACGGCCCGAGCGCCACCAACTGCGACCCTGCCTCAAGTGCGGAGCTGATGGTCTGGTTGGACGCCACCGACAACGTCGAGCCGGCCGGCACCAAGACATCAGTGAACGTGGTGGTCGGGGACGCCACCTACGCGGTCTACCAGGCCCCGATCACCACTGCGCACAGCGTGATCAGTTACATCAGGACAACGCCGACGCACACGGCACACCGACTCGACCTCCGCCTGTTCACGCAGGACGCCCTGCTCCGCGGCTACGTGCCCGCGGGCTCCTACCTCTGCAAGGTGTCGGCCGGCTTCGAGATCTGGAGTGGCGGTGTCGGGCTGCGCACCTGGTCGTTCGCCTTCAACAATGCGGTGGGTCTGCCGCGCGGCGCGGTGATCTCCGGGGCCCCGGGGATCTGCCTGGTTCGCCGCTCTGCCGGGACGGCAGCAGGGGCGCCCGTGACCGGACCCTGCGGAGGCCAGGGCGCGACCACCTGGACGCTTGCCAACGACGGCACTGTCCGAGCGGACGGATACTGCCTCGAGGCAAGCGGGAGCGGCGGTACGGCGCTGGCGCTCGCCGCCTGCACCGGTGGAGTAGCACAACGATGGTCGTCCAACCAGGACCACCAGTTGGTGAACGGCCAGTCGGGCAATTGCCTGGGCACCGCCGGAGGATCACTCGCCGTGGGTGTGGCAGCTGAGCTCCAACCGTGCCGTGGTGGTAGCTCGCAGCACTGGCGGCTCCCCTACAACGGCCTCTCCTAACCAATGCCTTAGCATTCCGACACATGAGCGATCGACCGGTAGTCCCTGGCAGCCCTGAGCAGCCTTCGGGGAGGACTCCGCAACAACCTCAGTCGGATGCCCCGACCCAGGCCAGCCTCTTTTTGCCACACCAGCCGGTCTCTCCGCCGCAGCAGGGATTCGGGCCGCCGCAGAGCGCCCCGTTCCAACAGCCTCCCCCGCAGCCCTGGCAGGGCGGTCCTCCGTCGCCGAACCCCAACGAGCCCGACTGGGCAGCGATGGCCGCACGCCAGGACACCCGGCTGAAGCGGCGTCGCCTGCTGATGGTCGGCGGAGCCGTGATCGGCGTGCTGGCAGTCGGTGGCGCCGGCGCCGGGGTGCTCATGATGAACGGTCACAGTTCGGACCAAAAGGCACCGGTGGCCTCCCCGAGTCATCATCCTCAGCCGACCGGGTCGTCCGCACCAGCACCCACTCAGGTGCCGACGGCTGTCTCTCACACGGTCGGTTCCATCGCTCCTCGACAGGGGTCGATCCCGCTGGGGCTGGGCGTGGATGCCAAGACCGGCACGGTGGCCGGCTACGCCGGGCAGGCACTGAAACTGCCGAGCGGTCCGAACTCCTTCGCCATGACCTCGACGCCCGTCGTGGACACATCCAAGAGCTTCACCGTGTCGGTCCGGGTACTCGGCGACTCCCCCTCGGGGAACCGTGCCGTGGTGAGCCAGGGAGCGGGCTCGTTCTACTCGTTCTCGATCGGACGGGTGCTTTCCGGCGGCGGCAACCACTGGGTCTTCAAAGTCCAGTCTCCGGGCGGCGGTTCCAAGAGCGTGCTCTCCAAGGGAGCGGCGGCGCTGAACCAGTGGACCGTGCTGACGGGTGTCTACGACGTGTCGAGCCATCAGCTCCGGCTCTACGTCAACGGCGCGCAGCAGGGAATCCTGGATGTCCCGGGTATCCAGGAATCCACAGGAGGGCTTCAGATAGGCCGGGTCAGGTCGAACTCGCAGTGGGTCGACCCCTGGCACGGAGCGGTCACTGACATTCAGGCATGGGATGTCGCCCTGTCGGTCTCCGACATCGTCCGCGTCACGGCGGGACCGACTCCCGCACCCGGGAGTCCGGCGACGGCGGCCTGGTTGACCGGTTGATCCGGCAACGCCGTTCGGTGTTCCCTCCAAAGCGTGACGGAACCGTGTCCTGGCGTGTTCCGTGCGCGATTGGACGCTCACCTAACATTGCCAGGCGCCCTTGGGCGGATGGCCTCCGCTTGATGTCAGGCCGATCACTCCGATCAGGAATGAGTTTTTGATGAGTTCGGGTGGCCAGTGGATTCGGCCTGGTAGGACCGGGTCGGACGCCCATTCGGGGTCGTCGCCGCGTCCGCAGCAGGCCGATCTGCCGCAGCCCGCTGCTGTGGGAACCGACATCCCTCACTCCTGGGGTGCTGGCGCGTCGGCTGCAGTGTCGACGCCGATCGCGCCGAGCTGGGCCGAGGACAGCGTGCGCCCTTCCCGGCGGCACAAGACCACTCCGGCGGTCGACAAGCCCCCTCGGGCAGCGTTCCGGGCGGACTGGTTGCCGCTGCTTGTGGTCCTCCTGGTCCAGGGCGCTCTGTCCTATCGGTTGTCCGCCATGAACACGGCGTTCCTCGACGAGGGCACCTACCTCTACTCGGGGTACCAGGAACTCGCGCATCTGCTCCACGGCCATCCGGTGTCGGCCTATGAGACGTTCTTCTCCGGTGCGCCGGTCATCTACCCGGTCGTGGTGGCGCTGGCTGACCTGGCCGGCGGGCTGCAGGGCGCGCGGATCCTGAGTCTCCTGTTCATGCTCTCCGCAACGGTCGCCGTCCATCTGGCGACCCGCCGCATCCGCGGTTCCGTCGCGGCTTTCTTCGCGGCAGCACTGTTCGCGGCCCTCGGCCCCACCCAGTTCCTGGGCATGTACGCCACCTATGACGCCATGGCGCTCGCCTGCTTGGCCTGGGCGGGCTACTTCGCGGTGCGGCTGGCCACGGGCGGCGGCTACCTGAACCTGATACCAGCAGCTCTGGCGATGTCCCTGGCCGACTGCACCAAGTACGCCTCGTTGCTCTGGACACCTGTCGTGCTCGGCATCGCGGTCTTCGCAGGCCGAAGCGGCTCGCCCTGGCAGTGGACCCGATGGAAGCGCGGCCTGTGCCTGCTGGGCGCCTGGTCGGTGGCGCTGGCCGTCCCGGCGGCGCTCGCAGGAAGCAGCTATATCAGCGGGTTCAACCACACGACTCTGAAGCGCAATCCGGGCCATGACGCTCCGTCATACGTTGCGGAGGCCGCAGCCAAGTGGGTTGGCCCGCTCCTGATCGTGGCTCTGCTGGGCGTCGTGGTGACCTGGTTCGCGACCCGAGCCCGTGAGGACAACGGGCGTTCCGAGTTCTGGCTGACTCTGGTACTCCTGCTGGGCGGTCTGCTCGCGCCGGTGAACCAGGTCCGTATCCACACCTGGCTCTCGCTCCAGAAGCACGTCGACTTCGGTGCCTGGTTCGCCTGCATCGTCGCCGGGATCCTGCTGGCGCGGATCTTCGCAGCGCTGCGCCGACGGGTGCACCTCGTCGCGGGGGTTCTGGTGACAGCTTCGGTCGTTGTCCCGATGGGTTACGTCGGTGCGGGTCAGGCGAAGGACATGTTCACCGCCTGGCCGGACTCCGCGTCCTTCGTCGCCAGGCTGGAGCCGTACATCCACAAGGGTTCCGACCAGTACCTGGTCGAGGACTACGACGTTCCTGCCTACTACCTTCGCGACTCCTCCAGTTGGCAGCAGTGGCACGACCTGGTGGCGATCAGTTACACCGACTCCAAGACCGGCCGACACCTGTTCGGAGCACCTGCGATCAAGGCGGCCATCGCCGACCACGCCTACAAGATCGTCGTGTTGGACTTCGCCGAGACCCCGCAGATCGACAAGGAAGTGCAGCCCTCGCTCAAGAAGTCGGGCTACCGGGTGCTCACCACCGTCGTCAGCGAGAAGAGCGGCACCCCAGGTCACTACACCATCTACCTGGCTCCGGGATTCGGGAACTGAACCGGGCTGGGGCGGCGGCGACGGGGCGACGGGGCGACCGAGGTCTGGACCCTGCGCCCGGCCGGGGTGCGGACTCGGGCGTCGGCGGTGCGATGCGCCGGGTACCGTCAGAGGGTGGCTACCAAGGGATTCAGACTGAGGCGAGGCGGAGCACCCCAGCGGAGCGGGACATCGCTCGGGGCACCCGGCGGTCCGGCCGCACCGGCCTCGCAGCAGGGGTACGAGCCCTCGCAGAGCACTGACTTGAGTGACTTGAGCGAGGACGACTCCCCGGGCCACACGCGGTCGTTCTCTGTGGATCCGAATGCGGGATTCGCCCCGGACGTCGACGGGTTCGGGGCGGCCGGTGGGGGGACGTCGCCCTCCCCGACGCCGACCAGCGTGACTACGTACCGTGCGGGCCAGTCCCACCCCCAGGTCGGCAGCGAGCGGCTGGCCTGGCGTCCGCTGCTGGCCGGGATCTACCGCCACCCCGAGCGGACGTTCGCGCAGATGCGCTGGCACCAGGTGTGGTCCCCGGCGCTGATCGTCTCCGCCGTGTACGGGGCGCTCGTGGTCTTCGGCTTCGGCACCACCCGCGACCAGGTGCTGCACTCGACCTTCTCGCTCGCGCTGACCATCGTCCTGTCGAGCGCCGTCGGCTTCATCCTTGCCGGGCTGATGTTCGGCGGCGTCACCCACGTTCTCGCCCGGCGGCTCGGCGGCGACGGCGCATGGGCGCCCACCATCGGCTTCGCGATGCTGATCACCTGGACCACGGACACGCCGCGGCTGCTCTTCTCCTTCTTCCTTGCCCCTTCCAATGCCTTCGTCCAGGTGCTGGGGTGGGGGACCTGGCTGCTCTGCGCCGGACTGCTGGCGGCCATGGTCCGGCAGATGCACGACCTGCCGTGGGGGAAGGCCGCGGGGGCGGCCGCGATGCAGTTGATCGCACTGCTGATCGTGATCAAGCTGCCGACGCTGGGGTGAGCTCCTGTGCCGTCGCGAGCCGTCGCGGGTCCTGCTCGGGTGTGACCGGACCATTGGCGCCGGGTGAAGATGGTGTCATCCGTTCCGTAACAGCAGGAGACAGCGATGCCCTTTCCCTTCCCGATGACGTCCACGCAGGTGAGCTTCCCGGCGGGTGCGGTCGAGGGCCGCTCCACAGTCCTCGCCTCGGAGCCGCTGCCGGGAGGGCGGTACGGGGTGGTCACCGAGGCCACGCCCTTCCACCCGCTGGACCACACCTGGCCGGACCAGCCCGCGGACACCGGAACGCTGGCCAGCCTGCCCGTGCTGGACTGCGTCACCGGGGCGGTTGGCCCGGAGGGTGAGTTCCTCGTCGGCGCGGACATCCCGGTGCGGCGCGGCGAGGAGGGCTGGGCCTGGCTGGTGGTGCATGTGGTGGACACTCCGGTGGCCGTGGGCTCCACCGTCGAGCTCCGGGTGGACGCCGACAGCCGCGCCGCCCTCAGCGCCTCGCACACCGGCTGCCACCTGCTCGCCCTCGCTCTCAACGCGGCCCTGGCCCCGCGCTGGCGCAAGGACCCGGGTCGCACCGACGCGCTGGGCCACCCGGACTTCGACAGCCTGGCGATGGACTCCTCCCGGATGGACACCCAGGCCAGCACGGACGTCTACCGGATCGGCAAGTCCCTGCGGAAGAAGGGCTTCACCGCCGACGACCTCGGCACGAACCTGCCCGCCCTGACCGCAACCGTGAACGAGCGGCTCGCAGCCTGGGTCGCGGCTGACGCCCCGGTGCGCGTCGAAGCACCGAGCCCCGAACTCACCGCACGCCGCCGCTGGGCCTGTGACCTGCCGGAAGGCCATGCCTCGATCTTCTGCGGCGGCACCCATCTGCACCACCTCGGCGAGCTCGTCGCACTCACCACGGAGCTGCGGCTGAGCGACGACGGCAGTGAGCTCACCGCCGTCACCACACCCAAGCGGCGCTAGCGGGCACAACCCGTCGGCGGGGCCCGCTCGCTCTGGCTACTACGCCAGGAACTCGACGGCTTCCCGCCGAAGGGCCTGCTGGATCTGCTCGCCGGTCAGCGTGCCGAGATCCGCCGGCACGGAGCTGCGCAGCCGGGCGCACAGGGGACACCGGATAAGCCGCCCGGGCCCGATTCGCCGCGGCCCGAGATTCTGCAGCGGGAACGTGGCGGTGCTGAACAGGTGCCCCTCGGCACAACGGACGACAGTGCGCTCCATTGTTTCCTTTCCCCATCGGACGAGTCGCCGCGCCGAAGCCGCATGGACAGGGTCTGACCTGGCCCAACTCGCTTCACTGCACGGGTATCCGGGCGCCTGGCCGACTGTCCGCCGCTTGCCCGGCGCTGTCACATTAGGGGATGTTTTGGACATCACATCCAATGACGCGCCGACCGCCCCGCCACGGAAACCGCCCGCCACAGTACGCCCACCCGCCCCACACCCACCACCCGCCCAGGGCACGCCACGCCCCACCCCCGAGTGGTCGCTGCGAGCGGTCGCAGCCATGGGGTAGAGTAAACGCCGAAGGCCGTACCTGACGGCTGATCACGCGGGTGTAGTTTAATGGTAGAACATGAGCTTCCCAAGCTCAGAGCGCGAGTTCGATTCTCGTCACCCGCTCCATATGAAAGCCCCAGGTCAGAGACCTCGGGCTTCGTTGTTGTCTAGACCAATTGCATGCCGCCGTGCCAGTTGCGTGCCAGATTGACGCTAACGGACAGTCAGATTCGATCATAAGCGGTCACCGTTCGTGCAATAGCGGTCGATTGGCATGCGATCGTCTCAAATGGCGAGACAGACTTTCTGTGATCTGGGTCACTTGATTTGGCAGGTGCCCTCCGATCGCGACTGCCGCGCAGGTTTGGCGACAATCCACAAAGTGGTGCTCACTGCGATGCCCGCACCAACGCTGGCCAGCGCAAGGGCCGCAGCTATGCTCCGGCCTGTGACCGCCATCCAGCCCGAGCCCCTGACCCACGAAACGGCGTCCGCCCTGCTCGCTGCCTTGCCCGCTGAGATCGGTCCCGGACTGAGCGAAGCCGAGCTGGAGGCGATCGAATGCCGGTACGGGTTCACCTTTGCGGATGACCATCGGGTCCTGCTCCAAGCCGGGTTGCCACTGGGCCGGTCCTGGCCGGACTGGCGTGACGGTGATCCGCAGGAGCTTCGCAACCGCTTGGACGCCCCCGCCGACGGGGTCCTCTTCGACGTGGAGCACGCCGGCTTCTGGTACCCCGCCTGGGGCGAGCGGCCGGAGGATCGCACAGCGGCTCTGCGGCTCGCCCGCGAGCATCTGCTCAACGTCCCGCAACTGGTTCCGGTCTTCGGGCACCGCTACCTGCCCGCCGGCAGCGGGCAGAGCGGCCACCCCGTGCTCTCCGTCATGCAGACCGACATCATCTACTACGGCAACCACCTCGCCGACTACCTCCACCACGAGTTCGGCGGACCCGCAGCCGCCCTAACCCGCACCCGAGCAAGCGTGCCCTTCTGGTCCTACTTCCTCGGCGAGACCGGGATGCCGAGAGAGGTCGTCATCACCACGCCCCACGACCCCTACGCCGTCAGTGCGGACGAGGCAGTCGACCACCTGCGCATGCTCGCCATCGAACAGCGCCTCGGCCGCATGGTCGGCTCCGACCAGCTCATCCAAGCCGCCCTGGTCGCCCTCGTCTTGGACGTAGACACCCCGGCCCTGCGGGTACTGGCCGGCCTGACCCGCAATGAGGAACCGCTAGCCAACGGCCTCTTCGTCCAGGTCATCGACGAACTCGGCCTCGCTCCCGCCATCCCCGACACCCAGCCGGCCGCCCGCTGGACCCTGGTGCGCTGGTGGCTCCGGCTGATCGCCAACGGCAGTCTGAACCCCGTCGAGGGTGGTGACCTCATCTGGTACGAGGGCTGGGACAAGCTGGGCCACCCGGACGCGCTGCGCCCGATCATCGGCTGGACCAGCGAGTACGACGACTGGACGCCGAACTACACGTTGCCCCGCGACACCTACAAGGACCGCATCATTCAGGAGGCCCACGCCCTCTTGAATGGGCCGTGGCCACCAGACAGTTGATGAGCGATGGAGGCGGCATCCGGGAGAGCTGCAAATTGGATGCCGCAGGAGCGGTGTAGCGGAGGGATTGTGGTGTTCCAGCTGGCGAGGGGCGCAACCGGGTTCCGGGGCGCCAAGGACGACCCGCTCCCGGGGACCGACCTACAAGCATTCCGAGCTGCCTGGCACATGGCCGCACGGACCTCCGACGGGCAGGTGGGCGCGTTCGTTCGGCAGACGTATCCGCGGAGCTTCCACGCGGCCACGGTCGCGGACCGAAACGGCACGCACGTCGTCCTGTGCCACGCCCATCTCCCGCTCATCGCCTTCGCCGCCGACCAGCGGCCAGGCTACGTGGACGAGTTCCAGGACCCTCCGGTCTGGTCGAACATCTTCTCGGACGCAGGATTCACAGTGCTGTCCGCTCACCTGCTCAACTCGCCGCTCAGTCAGGTGGACACCTCGGACCTGCGCCCTGCCGAATGGATGCAGATCCGGTACTGGCGCGCCACCAGACTGGGCGAGGTGCTCTTCAACTCCTGGGACTGACCGCGCTCCCGCATAGTCCGGTCCGCAATTAGGCCGGACTGGGTGGCCGCCCAACCGGGCAGCCATGTCCTTGCACTGCACGCTGATTGACGGGGCATCCGTTCGGAGTCATCGCCAATAGACGTGGATGTGCCGCGGCAGGACATCCACGAGAACCCAGAAGGCCACGCTGCCCAGGAAGGCGGAGGCAACGGAGCCGAAGGGCGAGGCCGGGTCCGGCCACCTCCACCGGGGCTTTCGGTGCGATGGCTCTGAGGTCGCGGTCGGTGGGACGGACGGGGTCGTGCGGTCGGGGTGGGCAGTCATGGCGGTTGGTCCTCCACAGTTCGTCGCGTTGCTGACGTTGGGAGGTTGCCGGTTGCCCAGTCCGGGCGAAGGCGCGCGCGTGTTCACCCGGACTCTTTCTCCACCGGGGTCAATCCGCACAGTGCTTCAGTGCCCGGAAGTCGTCGGACAGAGTCGTCTTCGAGGGCTTGCTTGGTGCCTGGAATCCCTCGCTGGCCAGGCGGCGCGTCAGCTCGCGGCGAAGCCACCCGCCCGCCGTCCGGTCCGAGTGGTCCCACGTCGTACGGAGGAGCTGCACTGTCACATCGGGCTTGTCGGCGATGAGTTCCTTCAGGAGCTGCCGACGGATCACGGTTGGTCGCGGCTGGGCGCGCCGACCGGTGGCTGCGGCGTAGGGGCGGCGGAACTCGCGGCCCCCGGCCTGTTCGCGGACCAGCTTGCGGATCCGGTCGGCATTGCGGGCCATCACCTCGGGCCGGCCGTCGCGCGCGGAGGTCGTGCGTCCGTCCGGCGAGATCGCGGAGACGCCTGGCGGTTGCAGCTCGTCGGCAAGCACCACCGGATTGTCCCAAGTCATCTCGTAGCTGTCCGCCACCAGCAGGAGGAGCACCGCGATCAATGCCTGGTCAGATCCCCAGGGTGCGTCCACGTGCACCTCAGCGCGATCGAGGACCTGCACGATCAGCTTGACCAACTGATGGAAAGCCGCAGCGATGTAGCCAGCTGCTTCCCGCTCCTCCTCGGTCAGGAGCCACGCTCCCGGTGCGGTCGGGTCGAACGGGTTCGGGCCCACGGTGCCGTCCGGGAAGGAGGGCCCGATACCGCACACCTGCCAGCAGAACCGGGTGATTTCCACCTGGGAGAGCAGGTGGCGGGCAAGCGGTGCCACGATCTCGCCAGCCTTCGGGGCAGCTGTCTCGACCGCCACACGCACTGCCGGATGCCCCAACCACGATGCGGCGACCTGGCGTGCCCATTCCTCCTCGTTGCGGTACCACTTTTCCACGGTCTCGTCGGTCACCCTCCTATCATCACCCCGAGCAGGGACACCTCAGTCCTGATGGCTTCCGCAACCAACTGGGCTGGAGCACCCTGCCCGCAGCGTGGCGCCGGGGGCGATGCGGTTAGCGGATCACCACGTCATGATGATCGCTGGCGACGATCTTGCCGTCCTTGACGATCCACACCTCCACGTAGTGCCTGCCCCGGTACTTGGTGCGCTCGTGGATCCGTGTTCCGCGCCCTGGCTTGATCTCACCTCGCAGGCCTTGTGCATTCTCGGCATCCGGACCGTGGTTGCGGATCTTCCACCAGATCTCGTACGGCTGTGGGGCGTCGGTGGTCACCGTGAAGTAGATGTCCCGGCCGACGGGGGCGAAGCCGGTCCGGCGCAGGTCTGCTGACCCGGTACCGATGGGGTTCGCGACTCGGGCCTCGATCCGGGCACGGCGCCCACCGGCGAGGCGCAGGCCCATCTCCTCGATGAACTTCTCCGACGGTGCCCGCGTGGCCGCTTCCCTCAAGGCCGGCTGCTCGGCCTTGGCGAGGGAGGCTTCGGTTGTGGTGGCGGGTGCCCTGAACCCGTCGCCGAAGAGGTCTTGCCAGAGCTTGATGCTCTTGTCCTTGTCCTGTTCGTCCAGGGCGGTACGCATCCGGGTCGCATACGACTGAATGTGTTTGGCGAAGTTGGTGTACCGGTCCTGGTCCCACCGATGGTTGAAGCTGGTCTGCGGGCAGCTGGGGTCGGCGATGATGGGCATCTGCGGGTTGAGGGCCAGCCAGGTGGCGAGGTCCTCGATGAGGTGGACCAGTGTGGTGGCTACTCCGCTGTAGCGGTTGTCCGTGTCGTAGACCTGGACACGTTCGCCGAGGAGGGCGGTCAGGATCACCGAGGGGATGCTGAAGGTGTCCTTGGAGTCCCGCAGGTACTTCACCAGGCGGATGACCTTGCGCAGGTTGCCGCCGGTCAGCGAGTCCTTCTCCTTCATCCACTCTGTGTAGCCCTCGGGATCAGTCTCCTCGAACTTCTCCTCCTCCGAGTTGACGATCACCTGCAGCCCGCCAGGCTGGACGAGGTGGGGGACGATGTCGACGTGGCAGTCGCCGGTGTAGTTGATCCGCACGCAGCGGTTCTTCTTCACCACCATCGACTTGTAGGTGCTGCTGCGCTTGAGTGCGGCGTACAAGGCATTGAGGTACTCCGACGGCGTCGGAGTCCATGCTTCAACGATGGTCAGGTTCAGCAGGAAGTCGGCGTCAAACTCGTCCTTCTTGCCGGCCACCGGTTTGATGATGGTGCGATGAGCCCAGGAGCCCTGTCGGGTGGTGCCGAGGATCAGCGGGCCGAGGATCGAGTCGCTGTTCAGGAAATTCATGATGGCCGTCACCCGGCCGTCCAACTGGTCCAACCTGGTCTGATTGAGGTTGACGGTGCCCTTGAGCAAGGTGGTGAAGTGCCCGTTGAGTTTCACTTGATCTCCAGCGCAGGGCGGTAGCCGCCGTTGGTACGGTCGTAGATCGTCAGACTGGGGTGGACATGGCGGTCGTGAACACGGCCCAGGCTCACCGCAGCGGACAGCGGCACAGCGGGTAAGACGTGCAGACGGCGTACGCGCTTCGCGGTGGCTTCGATATCGGAGAACAAGGCACGCAGGCGCTCCTGGAAGCTGGCCAGGCTGTCGCGGTGGCGCATGATGTCGGGGGATGCCATCGCTTCCACCGGGCTGATCCGATAGCGGCGCAGTCCCGCCAGGTGAGGCGGTAGCTCTCCGGGCTGGATAGTGCCGGAAATGTTGAGTACCAGCACGGCCTCCTCGTCGGGTGGCACGTCTTGGTCGAGGTGCGCCGAGAAGGCGACCGCCGGTTCGTCTTCGCTCCATGTCCAGGTCTCGTCGTGCCGGTGGCGCTGGTAGACGTCGGTGGGCACGGTGTCGTCGAGACGTGACCCCAGGTAGACGAGGAGAGGGATCCGGGCGAATCCGAAGACGCTGATATGGGCGACCTGGTCGCGGGAGATGCCCTCGTTGAGCTTGTTGTCGATCACGTTGTCGATTACCGCCTTGGCCTGGCGGTAATACTCGCCGTTGGCTCCGTCCTCTCCTGGGACGTCACGGAGGTCGATCGTGGCTTCGCCGAGTACATGGCGGAGCTCGATCTCGATTCCGTGGCGTGAGTAGGACTCCAGGAACAAGGGGACGCGATCACCCGAGGTGAGTACGGCGGACGATGCAGACTGACGGGTCAGTTCGACTTCGTGGCCGCGGACCTGGCCGATCATGCGTAGCACGGTAGTCGCGCGGTCTGGTGCGATTCCTGTGACGTGCTTGATCCGGTCTTCATGGGCGCGCTTGAACGCGAGCAGCTTCTCGACGGTGAAGACGTCTAGGTTCTCCGGTGCGTCGATCTCGTCGTGCTCGTCGGCACAGACCAGCATTACGTTGTCCGCAGTGTCACGCTCGACTAGGTCGTTCTGCCCTCGGGGAGATCCTGCCGTGCTCTGCTGGCCGACGATGTGGGCGAGCTCGCCGAGGCGGATGGTCTTGTTGGCCAGGGCCCCGTCGAGGAGGTAGCGATTGCAGATCGTGCATCGACCCCCGCTGCGGACCCACACCTCAAGTCTGACCTTCTCGGGCAGGGCCTTACGCTTGTAGCCGCTCTTCTCCGTCGCCAACTGAACCTCGCAGGCCGTGAAACCACGCGCATGAGCAGGGGATCCTGCGTCATAGGAGAACGCTACGCCCGGGGTCTGACACTTCGGCCGACCTCGCGTGCCGCAGCTCCAAACGCGACCACGTCGTACGAGCCGGGTGAAGGTCGAGCGGCCTGGACCGACGATCCGATCGTCGGTCCAGGCTGAGCCTTTGGAGCTCGCTACACCTCTTCTCGCCGCTCCGCCGAGGCCGCAAGGCTGGGCAGCGTCTTGCGGCGCCTGCTGCGGATGTCGACGACGGCCGCACTGATGCCGTCGGCGATCTTGCGCTGCTGTTCGGCGGTGGCGTGCTGGTAGATCATCGCGGCGCGCACCGAGGCGTGCCCCATGTGGGCCATGAGGTCAGCAAGGCTGGCGCCGGTGTTGGCGGCCAGGGTGTTGCCGGTGTGGCGGCTGTCGTAGAGGCGGAAGTCGGGCATCCCGAGTTCCGTGCGGGCCTTCCTCCACTTACGGCCGAAGGTGGAGCGGCGGAAGGGGGCGCCGCGCTCGCCGAGGAACACCAGTCCGTCGGGCTCCGGGGAGGCGTAGAGGGCGAGGTGGTGGTCGATGTCGGGCAGGATCTCCGGGGGTATGACCACCGAGCGCTTGCCGGCCTTGGACTTCGGGTCGCCCACCACACGCTTCCCGTTGCAGAGTTCGGGTGCTGCGCGACGCACCCACACCACCCCGCGGGCTCGGTCGATGTCCGGGCGTCGGAGCTCGGCCAGTTCCTCGGGGCGCAGGGCCATGAACGCGGCCATGAAGACCAGGAGCTGCCAGCGCGGTCCCATGCGGTGGGCCAGCTGCAGGACTTGCTCGATGGAGGCGACGCCGCGCTCCTTGGCGTTCTCCTTGCCCGCTCCCTTGATCCGGCAGGGGTTGCGGCGGAGCAGTTCGTCCTCGACGGCGGTGCCGAGGATGGTCTTCAGCAGGCGGTACGCCTTGGCGGTGGTGGTGGCCTTGCCGGTGGCCAGGAGGTCGGTGCGCCAGGCACGGACGCGCGGGGCGCTGATCTCGTCGAGGTTCCAGACCCCGAAGACCGGGGCGAGGTGCAAGCGCAGCAGCCGTCGGTACAGCTCCTCGGTGGTGGCTCCGAGGTCGCGCTCGTTGATCCAGGTCTCGGCGTAGAGGGTGAAGTTGACGGCTCCGGCGAGGGGGTCGCGCCAGTCCCCGCGCGCGAGGTCGGTTTCGACCTCGGAGAGCCAAGAGTTCGCCTCACTCTTGTTGGCGAAGGTCTCCCTGGCGGTGCGCTCCAGGCCGTCCGGGCCGAGGTAGCGGGCCTGGAAGCGGCCGGAGGGGAGTTTGCGGACGGAGCCGAAGCGGCGGCGGCGACCGGTGGAGTTGGGCATTCAGACAGACCTCCGGAGAGTGGTGCGACGCGGGGAAGCGGGCACCAGGTTGGCGGCGATGTAGGCGTCGAGCGCGCTGCGGGCTATGCGGACGTGCTTGCCGGCCTTGAGGTAGGGGATGCGCCGTTCGGCGATGAGTCGGCGCGGGAATCGCTCGGTGGTGCCGAGGATCTCGGCGACCTGGGCGACGGAGAGGTAGCAGTCGGTCAAAGAGGGGAGCCTCCGGCGACGGCGGGGGGCGACGCCGTCGCGTTGGTCAGGAAGGGGGGTGGTGGGGGCCGCAGGGGCATGGCGAGGCTGGGGCCAGACCTTCGCCGTGGGGCAGGAGACGGCGGGTTGGGCTGGGGTGCTTCAGGCCCGGCCGACCGAGGGTGCCGCTAGATCGCTCTGCTGCGAAGGCGGCTGGATACGCGGCTGAGCGTGGCTGGGCTAAGGGCAGCCACTGTCCGGGCGCGTCGGGAGTGCTCACCGACGATGGACGGCAGGTCGCCGTCGGGGTGCGGGTCTTGCGGGGGCGGTGCGCCCTTGTCGTTGGTCAGTAGTAACTGCCTTCCGTGATGTGGTTCCAGAGCCCCTGTGCCTCGCGTCCGTCGCCCAGAATGCGGATGAACTGGACGAGGAGGTTCTCCCCGGCCTCGGGATGGGCCGCGAGATAGGTGGCGGTTGCGACGACCCCGTGGTGGAGGCGGTCCTCAGCTGTCTGCGTCTCGGTGAACGCCTCCACCACCTCCTGGACGAGTCTTCTGGCTTCGACGTCGAGGTTCGCCAGGGGTGGGGACATGAGTTCTTCGAGGGGCAGCTCGAAGACACGGGCGAAGCCGAGGGCCTCGTCGAGTGTGATCTTGCGTCGGGGGGTTCCGTTCTCGATGCGCCAGACGGCGGTCTGGTTCATGGGGACACCGGCGCGGGTCATGCGGGCGGCCAGCTCCGTGGTGCTCCACCCCCGCACTTCTCGCTCAAGTCCGATGCGCGCAGCGGCGTTGCCCTCGCTGAACAGCAGGGGCGCCCTGGCGGACTCCGCTTCCCACATCCCGACCTCCTCTAAGCGTTCTTGTCACCCTACCGACAATGTTCCCGTTTGAAACGCCTCCTCTCCGATTTGCATACGCGTGGTCCGCATGGTACACATGATGCATGAGGGAAAGCAAGCTAGTCAAACGGGAAAATCGGAGCACTGGCTCCGCCGCCACCGGAGTGGCCCACAGCGAGGTGGGTGCTGCGGTGCGGCGTGGAGTCTCGGAAGGCGTGGCTCGGAGTGGCCACTGCCAGGAAAGGAGGCCGTCGGAGGTGGTCGCATCGGCAACCTGATATGTGATCAGGGTCTCTACGATCATGCCGAGTTGCCCGGGGAACGGGTGGTACTGTCCCTGGTCCACGAACTGAATAGGCGACCCCGGCAGCGCTGGAACGCCCCGGGGTCCGGCACCAAGGAGCTGGAACTCCCGATGCGTGTTCATCGTAGCCGCCACCTGAGTGGCTTCACCGTCCTGCCCAACGCCCTCCTCCAGGACCGGCGGTTGTCGTACACCGCCCGTGGCCTGCTGGTCGACCTGCTCTCGCGCCCCGACAGCTGGTCCGAGGACGGCCGACGGATGGCCGACACCAGTCCGCAGGGCCGCCACACCGTGGCCAAAGCCCTGCGCGAGCTGGCCGCCGCCGGCTACTACCGGGTCGACAGGGTCCGCCGCAACGACGGCACCTTCGTCAGCGAGGCCCACGTCTGGGACACCCCGCAGCAGGTCGGTCCGGATCTCTCCCGTCCGGGATCCGGTTCCTCGGCATTCGAAGACGCGGGCTCCAACCCCGTAAAGGACCTGGAGAAAGCACCCTCCCTCCCCAGCAGCCGCAGCGAGCGCGCGCAGACGCACGAGCAGCAGCCCGGCTGTACTGAGCCGGGAGGGAGGGCGGATGCGACTCCCGACAAGACCGACTCGGCAGGTCCGACGGACGCGACCGTCGGCGCAGTGGTCGCCGCCCTGTTCCGGGTGATCCGACCCGAGCCGCGTCTGCGCCTGGGCACAGTCGAGGCTGCCGAACTCGCTCCGCTGGTGGCGCGGTGGCTGGAGCGCGGTTGCACCGAGCGCGACCTCGCTGCGGCGCTACTGCCGGGGTTGCCCGAGCGTATGCACTCGGCTGCGGCACTGCTGCGCGACCGGCTGCTGCGCAAGCTCCCACCGGCCCCGGAGCCCGTGGAGGCCGCTGTCGCACGGCAGTGGCACGAGTGCGGCCGATGCGCCGACCCGGTCGGACGACCGGGCTTGTGCCGCCCTTGCGAGGGCGTCGGCGAGCGGACGGTGAAGGTCGGCGGCGGTGAGGCCAGCACCGCACGGGGGATCGCCATGGTCCGCGCTGCCATGCGCCCCACCAACCGCATCCCCACGCTCAGCGCAGCCTGAAGGCCGCCCCAGCCCGCCGTCTGGACCGGGCTTCACCGCTGACCCCTCGTTCCCGGGGCAGTCCAGCAACCCCGGACGCCCCACGCGTCCTGCCCCCGCCCGCACCCGTACACCAGCCGCCGACACCGCACCTCCGGCGTATCCCCCACCCATCCCTTGAGCACCCTTCTGGAGCGCCCTTGCCCACTGCCGCCATACCCTCCTCCTCAGCCGTGACATCCCGTTCCGCCGGCCATGCGGCCACATTCTGGGACCGCCTCGCGGTCCTGCTGCTCGGCGCAGCCGGATGCGTCCTGTCGTACGACGCGCTGCGGCAGATGGCCTTCGCCATCCACGTCCGCCCCGCCCTGACGTACCTGTTCCCGGTGGTCATCGACGGTTTCATCGCCTACGGGGTGCGCGCCCTGCTGGTCCTGCGCGCCGCACCGCTACGGGCCAGGCTCTACGTCTGGGCGCTGTTCGCGACCGCCACGCTGGCCAGCATCTGGGCCAACGCCCTGCACGCCGTACGCCTGAACCAACTCCCCACCACCGGGACCGAACTGCGCCTGGGCGACACCACCGTCGGCATCCTGTCCACCCTGGCCCCGCTCGCCCTGGCCGGAGCGACGCACCTGCACATCCTGATCACCCGCCACGGCGGCACCCGTCTCCCGACTTCCGGACACCCCGCCGACAGCGCGCAGCGGCCCGTCCCCGCAGCCGGTCCGGTCCCCGCGCCGACGCCGGCATCAGCACCGGCACTCGGGGTACTCAGCACCGTCCCGGCCACGGGCGCGGAGGCGGATCAGGAGCTGGTCCCGACTTCCGGAGACCCTGCTGAGACCGCGCAGCCGCTCGCCCTCTCAGCTGAACCGCTCCCCACGCCGACACCGGCACCGATACCCGAGGTGCCCAGCGCCGTGCCCGCCACGGACATCGAGGCGGACCCGGAGCTGGTCCCAGACCCCAGTCCGGACAGCGTCACCGAGCCGGACCAGCTCTTCGACTGGGAGGGTTTTGCTGCTGGTCAGG
Organism: Streptacidiphilus sp. MAP12-16; assembly: GCF_041262165.1. NCBI lineage: Bacteria > Bacillati > Actinomycetota > Actinomycetes > Kitasatosporales > Streptomycetaceae > Streptacidiphilus > Streptacidiphilus sp. MAP12-16. Next base: position 63,956 of record NZ_JBGCBY010000014.1, on the reverse strand, counting down.
GCGGTGCTGGGACTTCCGGTCGGCTTGCCCACCCGGGTCGTACCGGGCGTCCCCCGGCCGCGTCCATTGAGGAACTGGTCCAGCTCGTGCGCGCCGCGCACCCCGATCTGGACGACCTCAGCCGCAGCTCCGCCCGCGCCGCGATCACCGAACGGGGACTTACGGTCGGCGCCGAACGGCTGACCGAGGTCCTGGCCCGCCTGCGCCCCGACGCCGAAGCCCGTCCCCGCACGGGCCTGGCTGCCGACCCCGACTGACCCACCCGCAGGGGTGGTCCGGGACGACTTCCGAACCACCCCTTCCCCACCCGCGCGAACCCCTCGCACCACCGGACCAACCACCTGCCACCCCGCGCTAGAGCGGGGACCGCAGCCGGACACAGCTTCCACCCACTCGCCGAACTTCGGAGCCGCCCATGCACGACCGTCCCGAACAGCACCCGTCCGCCTATGACACCGCCGCAACTACCCTGGTCAACAGCGACGTTGAGGTCCCTCGTGCGACCGGCGGAGCCAGCAATAGCCTGCGACCCTCCTACGGAGGGTCGCAGGCGCAGGCCCCCGCCCAGGGGGGCGGGGGAGCTCCGGCGGGGGCGCCGGAGCAGGGGGTCGCGGCCGAGGGCAGCCGCGACCAGCAGGAGGAGCCACACCCCGCCGCGACGCCGAACGTCGCCGCTGCTGCGTCGTCCGCGCCGCTCGTCGTGCGCGCGTCCGCCGCCGCTGCCGTACGACGCAAGCCCAAGCGCCGCAAGCGCGACGCCGACGATCCCAAAGAGCCCGTCAGCGTGCGCTTCAGCGATGCCGAGCGACAGCACCTGCAAGCTCAGGCCAAAGCCGCCGATCTGAGCCTGGCCCACCTGATCGCCCGCCGCGCCCTGGCCGACCAGAGCACCGGGATGAGCGCCGACGCCCGGGTCGAGCAGCTGGACTCGGCCATCGACGAGCTGGCCGCCACCCGTAGCGACCTCGCAGCCTGGGGCAACAACCTCAACCAGGTCGCCCGCCGCCTCAATACCGACGGAACCTTCCTCACCAGCCCCGCCAAGAACTTCCTCGCTGCCGCCCCCGCACTGCTGGACCAGGTGCAGGCCAAGGTGGAACATGTGGACGAGGCCGTCCACCGCATCGCCCGCCGCCGGGGCCGCGCATGATCGCCTCCGTCACCCGGGGCGACCGCACCCGCGGCATCCTCGCCTACGTCTACGGCCCCGGAGACGAGGACGAACACACCGACCAGCACACCGTCGCCGCCTTCGAGCCCCTGCTGTTCGACCCGGGCCTGGACGCGGACCCCGAGCGCGCCCTGACCCGGTTGGCGAAGATCCTGGACCTGCGCGTGGTCCAGGCCGGCGCGAGCGCGCAGAAGGACCACGTGTGGCACTGTTCGCTGCGTGCAGCACCCGAGGACCGGCACCTGTCCGACACCGAGTGGGAGCAGATCGCCCGCCGGGTGATGCACGCCGCCGGCATCGCCCCCACTGGTGACCTGGACGGCTGCCGGTGGGTGGTGGTGCGCCACGCCGAGGACCACGTCCACATCGTCGCCACCACCGTGCGCGCCGACCTGACCGGCGCCAGGCTGCACAACGACTGGCAACGCGTCATGGACGAACTCACCCTCGTCGAGCAGGACTACGGCCTGCGTCAAGTCGAACGGGCGGCTTCCGGCAAGCGCACCGCGCGGACCACGGTCAAGCGGCCCACCCGCGCCGAGATCCACAAGGCCAAGGCCCAGGGCCTGCCCGAGCCCAGCCGTGCGGTGCTGCGTACCGCGGTGCGCGAATCGCTGGCCGGAGCGGTCTCGGAGGACGAGTTCCTCGTGCGTCTGGCCGGGCACGGGGTCCAGGTCAAGGTCCACCGGCTGCCGTCGGGCGACGCGAAGGGCTACTCCTTCCACCTGCCCGGCGACCGCAACGGGGACGGGCAACCACTCTGGTACTCCGGCAGCAGCCTGGGCCCGGACCTGAGCCTGCCCAAGATCCGTGCACGCCTGTCGATCACCGCCGACGAGCCCGACCCTGCCATCGCGCAGGCCCGGAGCGCTCGTCCCGCCCTCCAGCAGGCCGGGCGCCTGGCCGACCAGGCCCTGGACTCCTTCACCGCGCCGTACCCCGGCGAAGAAGAGCCCGATCAGGAGGTATGGCAGGTGTGGGCGGCGGGGTTCGGTGAGGTCCTCGACGCCTTCGCGCAGACCCACCGCGGATCCCAGCGTGCCCAGATCGCGGCTGCCGCGAAAGCCTACGGACAGGCCGCCTACCTCCACGAGCGCGCCGCAGAGCAGGAGATGCGGGCGCTTCGCTCGATGGCCCGCGCCGTGCTGGCCGGCGGCCCCAGCCACGGGGCCCTGGAGGGAGACGCGATCGCCGCGTTCCTGGACGTGCTGATCCTGATCGCCGTGGCCCTGCACCGCAGCCACCGGGCCGCCGGGCACACCCAGCAGGCCCGCATCGCCCAGGCCACCGCCGACCAGCTCCGCACTGCCTACGCCCAGGCCGCCGCCAAACCCTTGGCCGCGCTGAAGGCCCAGGGCGAGCGGCTGCCGCCGACGGTCCGTGACCACACCACAAAAGCCGTGCACCAGGCCCTGCCCGCGAACCTGGCCGTACGGGTCCTGGGCGGCAAGGACTGGCCCGCACTCGCCGCCACCCTCACCCAAGCCGGGCAACTCGGGCACAGCCCCGCCGGACTGCTCCAGCAGGCCTTGGGCGCGCGCGAGATGGACAGCGCGGAGAATCCGGCCGCTGTCCTGCTGTGGCGCATCCGCCGCACCATCGACCTCCCCGCACCCGCCAACGTGAAGAAGCCGGCCAAGCGCAAGCCCGCCACACCACCGGCACCGCGACCGGCCATCGCGCCCACGCCGCCCCCCACCCGCAGGCGCTGACCCGCTTCCCGCACCACCTCCCCGTCTCCTACCGACAAGGACGATGCCCTTGCCCACCCTTCCTGTTGTGCAGCGCTCCGTGTTCTCCACTCCCCGCAGCGCGGAGTTCCTCGACAAGCGCTCCCTGCAGTCCCAGACCGGACAGGACGCCGCCCGCTTCGGCCGCGTCGTGGTCAAGGAGCTGCTGGACAACGCCCTGGATGCCGCCGAGTCCGCCGGCCTCGCCCCTGAGATCGGGATCGCCGTCACCACCGACCACGAGCCGGGCGTGGTGCGGGTGACGGTCACCGACAACGGCCCGGGCCTGTTGCCCGAGGTAGTGGGGCGGATCCTGAACTTCAACGACAACGTCTCCGACAAGGAGACCCTGCGCTCGCCCACGCGCGGCATGCAGGGCAACGCGTTCAAGACCCTGCTCGGCATCCCCTGTACCCTGGGCGTCACCGCACCGGTGGTGATCGGGGCTCACGGGGTGCGGCACGAGATCGCGGTCTCACTGGACCCCGACGGCGTGCCTGCCATCCGCCACGAGACCTCCCCCAGCACCCGCACCACGGGCACCTCGGTCAGCGTCCCACTGCCCGCCGGGCTGCTGCGCGCCGGTGAGGTGGGCGAATGGTTGCAGAAGTTCGCCTTCGTCAATCCGCACGCCCTCCTCGTTGAGCACGCTCACAGCGGCTTCGGCGAGGAGGCCGGAATTTACAAGCCCACCGCCGGCGGGAAGTGGCGCAAGCCCCTGCCCACAGATCCGACCTCCGCCCACCACTACGACCTACCCGCGATGGAGAAGCTGGTGTTCGGGCACGTCCGCGAAGCCGCGCGCGGCGGCAAGGACATGACGCTGCGCGAGTTCGTCGTCTCCTTCGCCGGACTGTCCGGCTCGGTCAAGGCGCAGAAGGTGACCGCCCTGCTGCCCGGCATCACCCGCATGTCCGGGTTCAAGGACTCCCGGCACGAAGTCGCGGTGCTGCTGGCCGCGATGCGCCAGCACAGTCGCCCACCCAAGCCCTCCTCCCTGGGCCGGGTCGACCGCACCCACTACGAGCATGTCCTGGACCACGCGTTCGGCCTGGATCAGGCGTGGTTCGCCCGCAAGGAGCTCACCGACCACGCGGGCATCCCCTGGGTGATCGAGGCAACCGTCGCCCGCACCCACCGCGCGGGCCGGATCACGTTCGCGGTGAACTACTCGCCCACCTACAGCGACCCCCTCGCCAACACCACCCTCATCGGGGACACCGTCACCGGCTACGGCGTCAGCTCGTTCCTGGACCAGGCCGACGCCGCACCCGACCCCGGCAACCAATACCAGCGCGCCGCGGTCCTGCACCTGATCTGCCCCGCACCGCAGTTCACCGACAAGGGCAAGGCCACCCTCGTGGTCCCGCGCGAGGTCGCCAACGCCTGCGCCGCCGCACTGGACGCCGCCACCAAAGCCCTGCAACGCGCCCACCGCTCGAAGAGGAGGGCCGAGAGCGCGCAGCTGCGTGCCGTCCTGCGGACCGCGAAGCAGGAGGCCAAGGCCGCCCGCACACGGAAGACCACGGTCAAGGACGCGGTGGCCGCTGTCATCGAGGAAGCCGTCGCGCAGGCCCGCGGCGCCCAGGGCCTGTCGTTCTCCTCCCACACCCTGTTCTACAAGATCCGCCCCCTGGCCCTGAAGCCTCTGCCGGCCGGCACCAAGCTCAGCGCCCCCTACGTCGAGCAGACCCTGATCCCCGGCTGGGAACGCGAGCACCACCCGATCCAGGGTCTGTACCGCGAACCGCGCGGAACCCTGCACCACCCCCACGACCCCAGCGGCAGCAGCGACGTGCGCCTGGGCACCCGCGAGGTCCAGCAGTACTTCCCGCCCGCCTGGTCGTTCGACAAGATCCTGGTGATCGAGAAGACCGGCCTGTGGCCCCCGGTCAAGGAAGCCGGCCTGGCGGAGAAGTACGACATGGCGGTGATCACCAACGAGGGCTACAGCACTGAAGCCTGCCGCGATCTACTCGCGGCGCTGCCGCCGGGCAAGGTGCAGATCTTCGTCCTGCACGACGCCGACCCCCACGGCTACAACATCGCCCGCACCCTGGGTGAACAGACCGCCCGCATGCCCAGGCACCACATCGAGGTCATCGACCTGGGCCTGAGCGTCGAAGACGCCATCGCCAAGGACCTGGAGTCCGAACCCGAAGTGCGCACCACCGCCCTGCCCGCCGGCATCGTTCCCCACCTGAGCCAGGTCGCCCTGGACTGGTTCACCGGCGAGGAGGCCGCCCGCAACCGCAAGGGCAAGGTCACCCAGTGGCACTGCCAGCGCGTCGAGCTGAACGCCTTCTCCTCCCCCGAGCTGATCGCCTACATCGAGGAAGGACTCGCCCGCCACGGCGCTACCGGCAAAGTCGTCCCCCCGGACTCCGAACTCCGCTTCACCGCCGAGACCGCGGTCAAGTCCCACCTCAAGGCGATCGTCGCCCAGACGATCGCCCACACGCTCCAGGAACAGCGGATCCTCCACGACCTGACCGCCGCCTTCGACACCAGCACCCTCGCCGCGATCGACCAAGGTGCCGTCCAGGACTACCTCGCCGCCCACCCCCACCAGTCCTGGCATACCGCCGTAGACCGTCTTGTGCATGCACGCATGGGAGCACACCAGCCCGCACTGCACGCACACGCCCGCAACCTGCTCACCCAGCAGATCGCCGCCACAACCACCTGACCACCACCCCGACGCTGCACGCAGCGCCAACACCACTCCGGCGAGCCAGACCCCCTTGCCGGAGATAGGTGTTGATTTGGTGTCAGACCATGCCGATCGGGAATATTTCCGGACCCTGCAGTCCTTGGTGCCGTTGCTTCGACGCCAAGGCCAGGGAGGCCCCGCTTGACCCACCCCCAGCAGCCCGAGGACCAGCCCACCCCCCGCATCCCCGACTACCCCGTCGAAATCCCCCCGCTGCTGCCCGGACAGATCCTCACCCGCTCCATCGTCCACGGCGAGGAACTGCGACCCCGAGGCTTCCTGATCACCTGCGCCTACTGCAACGCCACCCGCGACTGGCTCATCGTCGAGGTCCACGGCAAGGTCTACATCCGCTGCCGCTGCTCCCACGAATGGCTCGAACCCGACCTCGACCTCGACGCCTTCAACGACCTCTTCGGCGAAGTCGACCGCGTCTGGGACAGCCTCCCCGACGTCATCATCAGCCTGGGCTTCGACGGACTCCTTGCCGGGACCACCTGGACTTGATCCTCGGTAGGTAGGTGCCCACGGGGTTCCCGCCCGGCCTGTTCTCCCACGGAACAAGCCGGGCGTTCCCATTCGGGGTAGGGCAGATGTTCCCTAGCGGAGCAATCCGGACACGATCTCCGGAGGACGACCGCCCCCGCTGAAGCACTGCGCGGATCGTCACGTACCCTCACCCAATGCACCGTGTACGTAACGATAAAAGTGCAGGTCAGGCGGGGCTGCGGCCTTCTGCGAGCGAAGCCGACCTGCACGCGATCCTGCACGCCGGACGGATACGGCTGCACCAGCTCGCCCTCGCAGAGCAGGGCCTGGCCAAGCGGTTCTACGCCACTCTCGCCAGCCGCCGCGCGGATCTGGCCGCAGCCACGGCCCGCGCCATCGGGGCCAGCCGGGTCAGAGGGATCGCTGAACTTCAGGCCATGGGCTCCTCCCAGTACGGGACCGCACTCCATGCCTCGGACGTCGACCTCTACGCGCCGATCCCGCCGAACTGCCCAGACCTCGACTCACTGCGAGCCCTGCTGGACGGCCACGCCGAGTACCGCAAGACCAGGTCCGTGCCGACTGCGGGGCCCAGGTATCTGTTCGCCTTCCAGCAGGACGGCGTGGACGTGGACCTCAACCTCGTCGAGCGCGCCGACTACCGGCTGGCCGTCACCGTCGTCCAAGAGATCGCCGCCGCCCTGACCGTGCCGGACCGCATCGCCAACACGTGGATCAAGCACCTTCTCCAGCAACAGGGGCTGGCCGACGCCTACGACCGGTGGAAGGACGCCACGCGGCTGCATCACTCCCCGGTGCTGAGGCTGCTGAGGTCATCAGGGCACGCTGCCTGAAGCCGACTCCACATCCGCCGCAGATCCCGGCAGCGAGAGCCTTCCGGTGGCCACGCTCAGCCGAAGACGAGTTCGCGGAAGCCGTTGCGGAGCGTAGTCAGCGGCTCACGGTCGCTGGTGAGCTCAGTTCCGCGCGGCGAAGAGGATGTGCGTGCCACCGTCTCGGGCCCCGGGGGCGGAGCAGGCGGTGGCCTCGTGGTTGAGGAAGCGCTGCCAGAGCTTCTCGTCCTGCTCCAGGACGGCCAGTGTGTCGACGTGGTGGAGGCTGGCCCAGTTGCTGGCCGAGCCGTCGACGATCTGGCCGTCAACTGCGTGGACCAGGGCCTCGACTTCCTGCCAGGTGAACATCCGGCAGACGTGCTCCAGGCCCGGGACGTGGCGCAGGTCGCCCGTGGCCAGGACCATGTCGCCGACTCCTGTGCCGTGCTCGGCCTCCATGGAGAGGACGCTGCTGAGGCCAGCGCGCCAGGTGCCCCATAGCGACATCACCGAGGCGAGCACCACCCCGCCAGGCCGGACCACCCTGAGCATCCCCTGCATCGCCGTCCGCTCTGCCTCGAAGGCGTAGGAGAGCGGGCCTCCGTAGGCGAGGACGGCGTCGAAGGAGCCGTCGGGGAAGGCGGACAGGTCGCGGACGTCGAGTTCCTCGCGCCGTTCTACGGCGTGCTCTGCGCCGGCGGCGGCGACGAACTCCGCGTTCAGGGCCAGTTGCACAGGTGAGATGTCGGTGACGACGACGGTGGAGCCGAGGGCGGCAAGCTCGACGGTGAACCGGCCCGGGCCGGCGCCGATCTCCAGCACCCGCGACCCAGGGCTGAGGTGGCGGCGCAAGAAGCGACGGTGAACTTCGAACGAGACCCTGCCGGGGAGGTCCTTGACCAGCCGGTCCGCCTCACCGCTGGCGAGGCGGTCGTAGAAGGAGCGGATACCGTCCGCCGAGCCGTACTGGCCGTCCTGCTCCGGCGGGGTGGTCTGCACGCGTGGCTCCCGGCTCTCCTCGTACGAGGCTGCCCGCGGCAGCAGGAGCAGGATGGGCGTCCTGCTGCCGCGGGGGCGGGACCGCGTCGGCGACACCCCGGAAGGTTCACCGGAAAGGCGGCGGCGCAGCAGTCCTCAGTGCTGCGCCGGACTGCAGACCTGAATCAGCCCGTAGGTTCCGCTTGTGCGCCAGGACTCTCCGGTGGAGTCCAGCCGGGCAACCACGGCTGCGTCGAGGCCGACGGCGACGTCCGACTTCAGCGTGCGCAGTGCCGCCACCGGAGAGGGGAAGTGGCTGACCAGCCTGGCGAAAGGTTCGGTGGCGTCCCAGAGCTGGTCGCCGACGAGTCGTCGGTAGTTGAGGTCACCCTTGACGATGGTCAGGGTGGACCCGGCGAGTTCGCTCCTGAGGTCGCTGGGGATGTCGTGGAACGGCAGCGGGGCGAACAGAAACGGGTGCGTTCGGATCGTCAGGGTGCCCTTGGACATCGCGTTCCACAGGCGACGGCCGATCAGTTCAGCTTCCTGGCCCGGTCCAGCGACGAGCCTCTCCACGGTGGCGAGGACGTCGGCGGTGGTCGCGTCGGAGACGTAGTAGGGAGCGGGCTTGACGTAGAGGGCGACCTCAGCAGCCAGACCTGTGGTCAGGAAATGGTCGAGCAGGACGAGGTCGGGCAGCAGCTCTCGCCCGGCGTTGTCGGCGAGCAGGCTGACCTGCGGGCTGTCCGCCGTGGCGAGCATTGCCCGTAGGGCGGCGCTGTCGTCCACCAGCAGGGCGGAGGAGTGATCCCCGGCGGTGGATGCGGTGATCTGGAAGCTGAGGTCCGCCCGGTTTCCCCACAGCGCTGAGGAGAGCAGCGCCTCGAACCGCGCCTCTTCGGGCAGGAGCAGCAGCTCGTCCAGGGCGGCCAGTTCGCTGTCCACTGCGGCGCCGGCCAGCTCGGCGTTCTTGAACGGGGCGAAGGGATCGATGCCCTGCCAGGCGCCGGGGCGGAAGAAGCCGGTGGCCTCCAGCAGTCGACGGTAGAAGTAGCTCTCCGCCCACAGGAACGGAGCCTCGCCCCAGGGGCGTCCGTACAGTCCAGAGCCCCACGCCGCCCACTGCGCGTGATCGTGCGCACTCTCGTCCAGGGGCCGCAGCAGGCCGCTGGTGCTCTCGGCGAGCAGTTGCTCAGCCGCCTGCCGTTCGGCGGGTCCGTACGGCAGGGCGTCCAGTACCTGCTGGATGAGCTTCGGGTGTCGCTCATGGAAGACGTCCCTGGCGAAGGAGCCGGGTGTACCACTCAGGATCACGGGTGCGGTGGGCACGGTCAGGCTCGTCCTTCTCCTCGTCGGAATCCGCCGGAGCCTGCGGGCAGGGCGGCGTCGGCCTGGTCGGCTGCGGCGTCGCCGAGGACCAGGCGCAGTGCTGCCGATCCAGCTGCACTTCCGACCAGCACGCTGCCGACCGCGGAGCTGGCAGCGGCGCAGTTCAGCGACGCATCCACTCGGACCTCGGCGAGCTGGCGCTGGAGGCTGAGTGACCAGGCCCTGACGGTTCCGTCAGCTGCTGCCGACACTAGACGATCAGCATCGTCCGTGAACGCGAGCATGAGCACGCGGCCCGCGTGGCCTGTGAGGTGTCCGACGAACTGCTCTGTATGAACATCGCGGATGTGGACCTCCCCGGTGCCCGAACCCACGGCGATGCGGGAGCCTGCGGCATCGAGGGCGACCGCGCGGGCCCAGCCGCCGGGGTTCACGAAGCGGGTGAGGTGGCGGCCGGTCCTGCCGTCCCAGAGATGCACGGTGCCGTCCCCGCCGCTGGCCGCGAGCAGATCACCTGCGGCGTCGAAAGCCAGCGACCGGACTCGCCCGGCGTGCGCCTGCTGCTCCCAGAGGAGGTCTCCAGTCGGAAGGTCCCAGCAGCGGATACGTCCGTCGCCGGTGCTGGCTGCGAGGCGGGTGCCGGACTGAGGCAGAGCGACGCTCCAACTGCGATGAACATCGTCGTTGAGCAGTAGCGTCCAGCTCTCGTCGTCCAGCGCCCAGACGCGTACCGAGCCGTCGCCGCAGGCAGCTGCGAGGTACTGGCCTCCTGCGGTGGCTGACCAGACCCGGCCCACTCCGCACTGCAGTTCGCGGCGCGGCCCCGCGGTGGAGAGGTCGACCAGCTCCATGCGGCCGTCGCCGTATCCGACAGCGCCGAGCGTGCCGCCGTCGGCGATGTACGTGGACCAGACCGTGTTGGCGCCGTGGGCCAGCACCTGCAGCCCGTCGGGTTCGGACTTCGTCCAGGTTCTGACTGCTCCGTCCTCGCAGCCCGCGATGACTGTGCCGTCTGCGCCACAAGCCAGGGATCTGATCCAGTCGACGCCGGGGGGCATTCTGACCTCGCCGACCGGCCCGGTGGCGTCGAAGGCCCGGATGACGGCGTCCTCGGTGGCTGCCAGCAGAATGCCGGACTGGCTTTCGATGGCCACGGACCGGATCCGGGCGGGAAGGTCCTGTACGCGCCTGACCTGGTTGAGCCTGCCGGTGCTGGTGTCCCAGACCGCGAGCGAGCAGTCGCCGGATCCCGAGAGCAGCAGCGAGCCGGCGGGGGAGAAGGCAACGGAACGGATCCAGTCGCGGTGTCCGGGCTTCTCGTCAAGAAGCGCGCCGGTCGGAAGGTCGTACAGGCGAACGAACTCGTCCTCGCCCGCTGCAGCCACGACCCTGGCCGCGGCATCGACTGACACTGTCCACAGGGGTGTGCCGCAAGCCGCCATGCTGTGGCTGAGCATCAGCCGCTGGATGTCCCAGACGTGCACATGTCCGTCTTCGGCTGCCGAGAGCAGCCGCTGGCCGTCCGGGGTGAAGCACAGGGAGCGAACGCGCCGCTCGTGCCCGGTGAGGACGCCGAGGGCGTGGCCGGTGCGAGGCTGCCAGAGGCGGATCAGACCGTCTTCGCCAGCCGAGGCCAGCACAGAACCATCGGGGGACAGCGCGGTGGCGAACACCCAGCCGGTATGGCCGCGGAAGACATGCAGCGGCGTGCGGGACTTCGAGTCCCAGACCCGGACGGTGCCGTCCTCGCCGCCGGAGGCGACCAGTCCCGCTGCGGTCGCCACGGAGACGACCGCACCCACATGGCCGCTGCCTGCCTCGCCGGATTCGCTTTGCTGGGCCCAGGCCGGCTGGAAGCCAGTGGCGTGCTGGCTGTCACCCGAAGGACTGGCGGGTGCGTCGCCGCCGCGCATTAGGGCCAGCGCCAGTGTCGAAGCCATGTCCTGCGGGGTCTGCATACCGTGCAGCAGATACCCCGCTCCGGTCAGCCTGGTGGCCCTGAGCCAGTCCCCACGCCGTGGATGGCCTGCGGTTCCGTGGGCTCCAGCGGACGCGATGACGACGGCGTCGGCTGCCAGCGACTGGCTGCCGACGAGAGCGGCCTTGCCCGCCACGTAGGAGACGGAGGACAGCAGTTCGACCAGTTCGTCGTCGAGCCCGGCCTCGTGCAGGTGGTACGGAAGCTGCTGCCACATATACGCATGCCGGGGGTCGAGTTGGGGCCAGCCCTGGCCATCAGACCCCCGATACGAGTTGATCAGGGAACGGTGCAGTGCCGTCCACTGATCGCCGACCAGGTGCCGCAGGTAGGAGCGGAAGACGTCGTGGAGGACGACCGCCTGCTGGTCCGCCAGGTAGGCGCTGATCAATGACCGGTCGGCGAGAACGCGGCAGAACTGGCGGACCGCGCCAGCCGACCAGCCGTGGGCGGAGCCCCACCAGTGGTTGAGCACGCTCAACGGGACCGGCACTGTGGCGGGGAAGACCGCCAGCGAGAGGTAGCGCTCCCGGAGCGCGGAGCCACCGGTGATGCGCACCCCTTCGTCGAGGCTCTGCAGGCTGGCAGTGATCGCATGGCCGATCGCGTGGGAACGCTGGTCCGCATCCCATACGTCGAACGCCTGAGGCCCGTAGGCGTAGAGCGCATCCCCCGCCTCCTCGACAGCGGCCTCGACGGAGGCGCCAGCAGAGAGGTCCGAGGAGACGTTGGAGCCCACCACGGTTGCTAGCAGGGGCCATCCGCCGCAGAGGGCTGCCAACCGGTCGGCAGCCGGAGCGGCGAGCTGCGCCACCGCGCGTGTGAGCAGCTCGCTGATCTCCGTTCCTGTCATCGGCCCCAACCGGAGCACCCTGGTGGTGGAGGGGCAGGTGCGGAGGTTCCTGGTGGTCACCAGTCGGACGCAGGAGGGAGCGCCGAGGAGGAACGGCTCCAGGTCCGCGGCCGACCAGACGTTGTCGACAACCAGCAGCACGCGCCGCTCACCGAGGAGCCGTGCGAGGTGGAACCCGGCCTGCACAGGATCGCTGAGGGCGGGGCGACTACCGTCCAGGTGCACACAGAGGTCCGAGATCAGCTCGACGACTCGCGCGGGTGTGCACCCCTCGCCGGTCTCGACCCAGAGGATCTCGGGGAACAGCGCCCTGACTCCAGGATCCTCACAGACCTGGGTGACCAGCGTGGTCTTCCCGAAGCCACCAGGGCCGCACACGGCCAGGGGCGTACTGGCCCCGGCGCTGCCGTCCGTCTGGGCGAGCAAGGCTACGAGGCTGTCGAAGTCTTCTGATCGGTGGACCAAGCCGTGCTCCGGAGCTGGTGCGAGGACGTAACTACCTGAGGCGGGTGCCTGACGTCGGCCTGGTCCGTCAAGGAGCTCCCGGAAGCGCTCCACGACGTCCGGGTCCGCACGGTCGAGCACCGTGTCGAGCATCGCCTGGGAGTCGGGCATGGGAAACAGATGTTCCCCGCCGGCCTCCCATTTGGACACCGTCCGATCGCTGACGCCGAGGTGGGCTGCGAAGGCACGGACAGTCATCCGCAGCGCACCGCGCAGAGCCTTGGCCTCGCGGCCCGACCAGCGCTGTACAGATCCCACTCGAGCCCCCGCAATCGATGGCACTGACGCTAGCAGCGTATTGCGGACTGACCTGCGCCGTACGCCCAACGGTTCAGCGGGAGTTCAGCACGAGTACGACAAGGACTTGCCGGCATCGACGCCGCGATGCGCTGGTCCGATGCGATCCGGTTCGGTGCCGGTTCGACGGCAGTGCAGCACGCGGACCTTCGATTCAGAGCCGGTCGCCGGGCACGCTGTCATTCCATCCACCAGCCTGCAGCGGAAGGAACCTGATGGACAGTCCGCCCCAGTTCACCGCCCTGGTCCTAGACCTCTTCGGAACCCTGGTTCCGGCCCCGAGCACCCGCGAGCGAGCCCTGGCCGTGCACGAGATGGCCTCCGCCATTAAGGTTCCCGAGAACCTCGTCAAGGTCGCGCTCAAGGACAGTTGGCTGCCCCGCCATGACGGCACCCTGCGCACCACCGGCGAGGTGGCCGCCAGACTCACCGCTACCTGCGGCGCACCCAGAGGGCGCGCGCCTCACGTGGAGGCGGTACTGCGGAAGCTGGCGCCCGGAAGACTGCAGGCCGACGCCACGGTCCTGCAGTGCCTGGCAAAGCTGCGACGCTCCGGCCTCAAGCTGTGCCTTCTCAGCGACGCGGCCCCGGACATCGCCGAGGCATGGAGCCGGTCCGCGCTTTCCTCGCACTTCGACGTCGCGCTGTTCAGCTGCCGTGAGCAGGCGGTCAAGCCGTCGCGCCAGCTGTACGCCAAGGCCCTTGAGCGGCTCGACCGCGACCCGCGGTCGGTGCTGTACTGCGGCGACGGAGGCGGTGCAGAACTGGCCGGGGCGGCACACTGCGGACTGCGCGCGGTGCGGGTGGAGAGGCGCGGTGGGCCGACCGCGCTGGCCTTCGGCGCAGAGCCCTCCGCCTGGCGGGGCGTGACGCTGAAGTTGGTCGAGGAACTTCCTACCTGGCTGGCTGGCCTCCCTGTCGGTACCGGGAGCTTCCGGTGAGTGCCCGCAGCGATCTCGTCTGGGAAGCGCGCTCGCCCGGAGCCGGTGAGCCCCTACGTCTCACCGCCGTACGCAGAACCGTCGCGCCGCTGGTGGAGAGCTATACGGAGATCCGGATGCGGTTCTCTGGGCTCTGCGGTAGCGACCTCTGCAAGCTCGACGTCGGCTCTTGGGCCGGTTCGATTCCGCAGGGATGGGTGCCCGGCCACGAGGTCGTCGGCATCGACACCAGGACCGATCGGTGGGTGGCCGTCAACCCGCTGGTCAGCTGCGACCGATGCGCCGAGTGCGCGATCGGCCGCATCCACCTCTGCACCGGCCTCCAGCGCATCGGCTGGGACCTGCCCGGCGGCATGGCGGAGTCCCTTCACATCCCACCCCATAGTGCCGTCCCGCTACCCCCAGACACCCTGGACCCGGTGGTGTTCGTGCTGGCCGACCCGATGGCCGTCGCGCTGCACGGCATCCGCTGTGGGCTGCCCGGACCACCTGCCGACGGGACGCGCCGCCTCGGAGTAATAGGCGCGGGAACGCTCGGCATCTGCACCGCTGTCAGCGCCGTTCACGCTGGGTGGGAGGTATGCCTCGTCACCCGCACAGCCGACCAGGCAGGACGGCTGGGCGCCATCCTGGCCGGGACTGGGATCTCCGTGCTACCGGCAACCGACCTCGCATCCGGATCATGCGACGCCGTCGTCGACGCCGCGTCGGGCCGGTCGGACGCTCCGCTGCTCAGCGCCCTGAAAGCGGTCCGAGACGGCGGGACGGTCCTGATCCAGAACGCCTACGCGCCGCAGGTGGCGCTGTCCGTCCCACTACGGGAGGTGTTCCGGCGCTCGATCACCCTGCGCGGGTCCTACTCCCACTGCCGGGCAGCGGGAGGCGACGACTTCCGCGACGCGATCCGGCTCCTTCATGAGTGCGCAGGCTCTACGTGGGCCACCGCCCTGACGGCCACCCGCTACCCGCTCGCCTGGCTCCCCGACGCCCTGGCCACGCTCCACCCGAATGCCGCGAACCGCCCGATCAAGGTCCTGCTCGCCTCACGCCGCTGACCGCTTCACCGCACCGGAGGTCCATCATGCACGCCTACTCCCTTCCCTCCCTCGTCCACCGGATCAACTCCCCCGACGACCTCGACCCGCAGGAGGTGCACGACGGACTGCTGCACCTGCTCGCGCTCCCGGAGGGGCCGTCCCGTGATGTGATGCTCGGCAGTGTGCTGACAGGGTTACTCCTGCGCGGTCCACGCCCCAGTGAGGTGGAGGCGGCGATCCGGGCCGCCACCCAACTGGACCGCGCCTCCTGGGAGTACCTGGTCCCGCCGCCCGGCATGCACCTGGTCGGCTACACCGGCAGTGGGAAGAAGACCCACAAGACCATCAACATCAGCTCGGCTGCAGCGCTGGTCGCGGCGGCCGGGGGTGCGCACATCGCCAAGCTCGGTTCGCGTAGCGCTTCCTCCCGGACAGGATCACGGGACTTCGTGGACCTGGTGGGCGCCCACTGCACGGACATCCCGCCCCAGGCCATGGTGGACATTGCCGGGGAGTGCGGCTTCGGCTTCTTCTCGATCGAGCACCGGGTGCCCGGATTCGACCGGCGCTACGGGAACCGCTTCCAGGCAGTGCACGCGCTGAGCCTGGGTTTCCCCGCGGTGCTGAGCCCAGTGGCCTGCCAGGGCTTCGTCTACGGGCTCGCCCATCCGGCAGTGGAAGTCTCCGCACAGCTGCTCCACCGGCTCGGCCTCGGCGACATCACCGTTGTCAACTCGTCACCATACGAAGGCAGTCAGACCGACGAGATCATTCCAGGCGGCACGGTCCGAGTCTGCAGGTTGAAGTCCGGCAGCAGTGACGCGGACTTCCCCGGCGCCGTGCGCGAGGCGGCGGACAGCACGTCGTTGCACGGCCTGGGCTACCTCACCCAACGCGCCGACCCGCGGGCCAACGTCGCAGCGGTCGTGCAGCTCCTGGCCGGCCGCGCCCCGACGGCGGCGATGCACACCGTGGCGTTGAACGCGGCCCTGTTGCTGGTCACCTCCGGTGCGGCAGCCAGCCTGCCTGCCGCCCTGGACACGGCGCTCGCCGTGCTGAACGACGGCGCGGCCCTTACGACCCTGCGTAGCTTCGTCCAGCTGACCGGCGGTAGCCCGAGCACCGTGGACGAGCTGCTGACGCTCGCCGACGGCCCTGCCGCTCTCGTCCTCCCCGCCGAGGAGCTGACCGCATGCTGAGCCGTGACGAACTGGGCATCGTCCACCTGGTCCTCAACACCGACTGCAACGCCTGGGCTCTGCCCAAGACGGCTGATTCCCCCGGGGTCTGCCGCTTCTGCTATCGCGAGCGCAATCGGGTCCACACCGACGAGCCGACGGTTCGTCGCGTCATCGACCAGGTCCGTGCCGAATCGGACGCCACTCGGATCGTGTTCACCGGCGGGGACCCGGTGATGCCCTACGACAACCATCTGGAGCCCGCCCTGCGGCACGCCCGCGCTGCCGGCTTCGCCACTAACCTGCACACCAACGGCCTGCTGCTGGCCGAGCGCTATCCGGGACTGCACGAGCACGTGAGCCTCTACTCCCTCGCGATCGACGGCCCCGACGCACGCACTGCCGACTGGTTCCGGGGAGACGGCTACTTCTCCCGCTTCCAGGCCAACGTTGACCTGCTCATCGCCGACCGGCGGCGCCTCGCCTTCAACACCTTCACCAGCGCCGCATCTCTGCCCGAGTTGCCCGAACTCGCGAAGACCATCGCCGCGATCGCCACGCGCACGCCGGTGGAGTACTGGCTGATCTCCCAGTACCGGCCGATCGGCCGCGCTGACGACCGCAAGGCCGCCCTTTACGCCTACAGCCGCGAGGCATTCACCGAAGCCGTCGCAAGCGTCCGGGAGCAGCTGGCCGCCAGTGGAATCCAGGTCTACGACCAGCCGACCCGTGCCGCCACCGACCCCTATCCCTTCCGGGTCTGGGTCTTGGCCGACGGCACGGTCACAGCTGACCTCGGCAGCGTTGCCGCACCTCGGAACACAGTCCTCGGCAACCTCCTCTCCGACGGCTTCGAACCCCTGGTTCGCCGGGCCTTCGCAGCCCGCGCCTGACACCCGTCCTCTCCGTTCCATCCTGACAAAGGAGTGACTGCTCCATGAAGTTCGACTCCGCCTACTACGACGATGTGATCGCCCGCCACAGCTACGAGCGCATCGGCCCCGATGGCACCCCCGACGCGCCCGGCCTCGGTGCCATCGACTTCCCGCTCGCCGACATGAGCCCCAGCGACCTGCGCACCAAGTGGGTCTGCCACACCGGGGGCCGCGACTTCGCCGCCGCCGTCGCCGACGGCAGGCCCACCACCGTGACCACCGGGGTCGGCCTGGGCGGCCCGCCCCACGCCGGCACCGTCTTCCAGCTGCTGAGGGCCGTCGTGCTGCAGCAGCACGGAATGCACGTCCAGATCGTGCTGGGCGACCTCGACTCCTACAACGCCCGCCGTACGCCCCTGGTCGAGGTTCGCCGACTCGCGGACCAGTACGAGGAGTTCGTGCGTCGCATCGGCTTCGACGAGCAGCAGGGGGTCCTGCGCCGACAAGAGGGCTGCACCGACGTCCTGGCCACCGCGTTCCTGCTCTCGCGCCACCTGGACGACGCCGACTTCCAGTGGGCCGAGGAAGACCTCTCCGGCCTCTACCGGAACCACGGCGTCTTCGACCACCTCAGCTACGGCATGAAGCAGGCCACCCTGCTCATGGCCGCCGACTTCGTCCACCTGCTCGCCGAGGGTCGCCACGTGCTGGTCTCACTCGGTGTGGACGAGCACAAGTACGTGGCACTCGCCCGCCGCGGGGCTGAGCGCTGGGGACTGCCCGCCGACCACCTAGGCGGCATCTACACCAAGATGATCCCCGGCCTCGGAGGGCTGCCCAAGATGAGCAAGAGCATCCCCGGCTCCGGCATCACCGCCGCCCTGCCCCCGGACGACATCCGAGCACTGCTCGCCGCCGATCCCGACTCCGGCCCGGAGGACGACACTTCGGCCCTGCTGCAGATGATCGCCTGCCTCCCGGAGACCGACGGAGCCGCCTACGACCTGGCCTCCGAGGCGCGCCGCTCCGGCGGACGTCGGTGGCAGCAGCTCCGCGACGAGCTCACGGAACGGCTGATCGGCATCCTCGCCCTGTGGCCGCAGTCATGACGCGCATGCGGAGGTCCCCCATGGTCGGTACCCCCGAGCCGGCGGCTGCGGTAGCGCCGTACCCCGTTCTTTCGCATCAGCCGCTCGGCGCTGCGGACACGTACTTCATCAGGGCCGACTACCGCCATCGCAGCGCTGTGGAGTACTTCACCGACAGCGCCGACGACGGCGTCGTCTGGCAACCCGACGTCTACCCCTACACCGCCAGCCTCGTGCTCCGCCACTGCGCTGACGCCGTCATCGACCTCGGCTGCGGCCGGGCGGCCAAGCTCGCTGCCCTGGCCGCCGAGCAACCGAGCTGGAGCTACACCGGCGTCGACTTCGGCCCCAACCTGGCCTGGTGCAGCGCGAACCACCCCTTCGGCGAGTGGATCGACGCCGACCTGGAGAAGACCGAGCACCTGCAGATCGACCCCACTCTGCTGCGAAGCGCCATCATTGTCTGCTCCGACGTGATCGAACACCTCCTCGACCCGCTGCCGCTCCTCACCCTCACCAGAAGCCTCCTGACGGACGGCTGCCGCGCCGCGGTGTTCTCCACCCCCGCACGGGAGTTCCGCAGCGGCTACGACGCCCCTGGGCCACCCCGGAACACCAGCCACGTGCGCGAATGGGCCTGCGACGAATTCCAGGCCCTCCTCCGGCATCACGGATTCGAGATCCATTACGCCGGGCTGACCAGGAGCGACGACGCTTCCAACGGCATGTCCACCCAGCTCGTCACCGTCGGGCTGCCGGAGGTACGCAGATGAGCGCCGAGAGCGTTCCCAAGGGCAGCAGTCTGCGCGTGGTCCACCTGCCCGCACGCACCCCGTACGCCCGGAAACTGAACGGCGCAGGGATCCACGCGCTCAACGCCTACAGCGCCACCGAGCTGCCCGAGATCAGCCCGGGCGTCACCGTCCCCCCAGACGTCACCGCATCCTGGCTGCTCAGCCACACCCCGTTGGACTGGCTCGACGTCCTCCACCTCCACCACATCGACCTGGAGACCCCGGCCGAACTGGAACGCCTCCTCGACGCCTGCGCCCGTGCGGATGTCCGGGTGGTCTTCACCGCACACGACACCCAGCCCATGATCGACGGGATGGACTCCTTCGTCTGCCGACTCGGACTGCTCCTCGCCGCCGAGGTTCCCTGGATCTGCCTCACCGAAGGCTCACGAACCGACCTGGCCACCATCCTCGGCGCCAAACTCCCGGCCGCTGTCATCCCGCATGGCTACGTCGTCCCGCCCGAGACCCTGCGCCACCGCGCTCACCGTCCGGCCGGCGCAGGAGTGCGCTCGCTGCTCTACGGCGCCGTCCGTGCCAGCCGCGACCAGGTCTCGCCCGTCGTCAACTGGTCCCTCTCCAACAGCGACGCCAGCCGGGCCCTGCATCTGCTGCTCCGTGCTGCCAGCCCGGCCGACTTCACCAAGGGCGCCACCGGCAAGCTGCCGATGCTGCTCGACGCAGCCCGCAGCGACCCGCGCATCAGCATCACGCTGCGCCCCTACCCAACCGACGCCGAGCTCCTGGAGGCCGCGCTTGGCAGCGATCTCCTGCTGCTCCCCTACCTCTGGGGCACCCACTCCGGGCAGCTGGAGCTGGCCTTCGACCTCGGCCTCATCCCGGTTTGCTCCCGAGTCGGCCACCTCCCCGAGCAGTTCGAGCTGCACCGACAGCACGGCCAGGGCGTCCCGGAGCCGGAGTGGTTCGACTGGACGACCGGCCACCCCAACCTCTTCGGCGAGCGCTTCCTGGCAGCCCTGGAGACCGCGACCACCCGAGCAGCTGCCACCCGGCGCCGCATCGACCACAACTTCCTGGATTACCGCGTCCACGAGCACGAGCGGGTACTCGCCGCGCACCTTGCCCTCTACGAAGGCGGCACACCATGACGGGCGGCCAACCGTCTGTGCCGCGGATCTCGTGCGTCATCCTCTGCCACAACTACGGGCGCTACCTCGACCGCGCCATCACCAGCTGCCTGGACCAGGAGCCTGGCCCCTACCAACTCCACGAGATCATCGTCATCGACGACGGCTCCACCGACGAGACCCCGGAGATCTGCCGACGCCACCACGGCCGCATCCGCGTCGTCCGACGTCCACGCCAGGGATTCGGCCAGACACTCACCGACGCCGTGCTCCTCACCGAGGGCGACTGGATCGCACCGCTCGACGCCGACGACTGGTTCCACCCCGCCAAGCTCCGCACCTGCGCCGAAGCCATCACCCCCGGCTGCCTGCTCATCGACCACTGGGAAACCGTCGTCGACGCCGACGGCAACCCGCTGCTGCCCGAGCCCCACCCCGGCGGCAACACCAGCACCCTGCTGTTGCAGCGTGCCGCTGCTCTATCCCTGCTGCCCGTCACCAACGAGCTCTACTTCCACGCACTGCGTGATGCCGGACAGGGCCTCACCCTGACCGAGCCCCTGGTCAACTACCGGATACACCCAGCGAGCATGACCGACCGGGAGCGCAATGGCGCCTCTCAGTTCTACCGCGCCGACATCTGCACCGGGCTGGCCGACCGGCTCACCGCGCTCGCCGCCTCCGCACCGCTCTGGACCACCAGCACCGCGCTGCACCGCGCCACCCACAGCTACCGCGCCCGCGCCGCTGGCCACCTCGTCGAAGGCCACCTCCAGCAGCAACACCGCCTCCGTACGATCCGCCCTCTGGTCTCGCTGCTCCGCCACACCCTTCGCGGCCGGGCGCCCTTTGGTGCCTGCTGCCGCGCGATCGTCAGCGTCATACGCAACCAACCGCTGGTGCCATCCCCACCAGCAGCAAAACGGAACGTAACTATTCAAGTGCAGTGAGGTACAGCCCGGTGCTAGAGTCACCTGCCCTCCCAAGCCCTGCTGGCCACGCCAGCACACAGAGAACAAAGGAGCGTAGCGACGCCATGAGCCGTCTCAGCGAGTCCGTAGTCCGCGCCATGGGGATCCTCAAGGGATCGGACCTGGCGGCGGACTATACGGTCGCTCGGCTCCTGGAAGAGACGTATCGCCGCCGCTCCCTGGACTTGTCCGACCTCTCCCCGGCGGAGCAGGCCGCGCTGGTCGAGGGCCGCGCAATCAACGTCATCCCGTCCGCCTCGACGCTCGCGGACCGGATCAGCGCCGCCCAGGCGGAGGGGCGACCACTGGTGATCAAGTACGGCATTGACCCGACGTCGCCCGACGTGCACCTGGGCCACTCGGTGCCGATCATCATCGCGTCCCGGTTCCAGCGGATGGGCCACCACGTCGTCTTCATCATCGGCGACGTCACCGCGAAGATCGGCGACCCCTCCGGCCGCTCCTCGGAACGGCCGCCGCTCACCGACGCGGACATCGCCCACAACCTGAGTGGCTACCAGCAGCAGGTCACCCCGTTCATCGACTTCGCCCGCGCAGACCTGCGCTTCAACGGCGAGTGGCTGAACAAGGTCAGCCTGCCCGAGCTGGTCGGCATCCTGGCCCGCGTCCCGGTTTCGATGACCCTCCAGCGCGAAGACTTCCGCAGCCGCCTGGCCGCCGGCGACGGCCTCTCGGTCGCGGAGTTCGTCTACTCCGTCGTGATGGCCCTGGACTCTGTGGCCATCACCGCGGACGTCGAGCTCGGCGGTGTTGACCAGCTCCTCAACCTGCAGATGTGCCGCAGGGTCATGGAGATCCGGGAGCAGACCCCGGAGGTCATCATCACCACCCCGCTCATCGAGGGCACCGATGGCACCGGCGCCAAGATGAGCAAGTCCAAGGGCAACTACGTCGGCCTCTCCGCCTCCCCGGACGACATCTACGGGCGCCTAATGTCCATCCCCGACCACCTCGTCGTGCCCTACCTAAAGCAGCTCACCGAGTGGACCGACGACGAGATCGCCACCATCAGCGCCCGCCTGGCTGATGACACGGCGCATCCCATGGCCGTCAAGCGCATCCTCGCCGGCGAGGTCACCGCTGCCCTCCACGGCCTGGAGTCCGCGGAGGCCGCCCGCGCCGAGTTCACGGCCCGCTTCTCCAAGCGGGCCTTCGGCGATACCCAGAACCTCCCGTCGTTCTCCCTCAAGGAGCACGCCGGCACGGCTCTGGTAACCCTGCTTACTGAGGTCCTGGCCTTCGCTCCGAGCAACTCCGCCGCGCGCCGCGTCGCCGCCCAGAATGGCCTCCGCCTGATCGCCGAGACCGCAGAGGGCGATCAGGAGACCACCGCCCTGGACGAAGACGCCATCCACCAGCCGCTCGCCGCCCTGATTCCCCAGGCGAGCGCCTCAGTCGAGGCCACCCTCTATCTCAAGGCTGGCCGAAAGGTCGCCCGTATCGAGGCATGACCGCAGGCGGGGCTGTGGTTGGGCTGTAGGGCCCGTCACAGCCCCGCCTCTGTCGAGAGCCGCGGACACCGCTTGCTTTGATCGATTGCTGCAGAGCTTGTCAGTGGGGACGGATATCGTTGGCAAGTCGCCCGTGTAGGGATCACTACAGCGACCGGTGGACAGCAGGATTCGCATGGTGGCATGTCGATGCGAATGAGTTGAAGGCCGAGTGACCAGCAGGAAGAGCGCGGCCCTCGGGCCGCCGCCCTTTAACGAGCAAGGACACCCCCAACTGATGGCAGTGACTCAGCAGGAGATCCAGAACCGGCTGTGGGCCGCCGCCGACGAGCTGCGCGCGGCGATGCCTGAAGCGCAGTACTCCTCGGTCGTCTTCCCGCTGATGTTCTGGAAGTACCTTTCGGACACCTGGGAGCACAACCACCAACAGTTCCTGGCCGCGTATAAGGACCTGGGGAGCCTCTCCGTCGAGGAAGCCCGCGAGATCGAGTACCGCGACCACCAGTCGTTTGAGATCCCGTACATCAACTCCGGAACAGTCCACGAGCGTCGCGCTTCCTGGTCTTCCATCCTCGCTACCGTCACCCAGCCCGGCCTCGGCCACCGGATCCGTTCCTCCCTGCAAGCCATTGAGACCGCCAACCCTGACAAGTTCTCGCGCTTGTTCGGGTCCATGACCTGGACCTCCGAATCGGTGCTGTCGGGTGACGTCCTGGCGGCGGTCATGCGGGAGATGGACCGCACCCCCAAGATGCACGAGGGCAACATGTCCTACGACGTGCTCGGCGGGGCGTACGAGTACCTGCTGAAGCGGTTCTCCGACGGGTCCGGCACCCGGGCCGGACAGTTCTTCACCCCACGGGAAGTCGTCCAGCTGATCGTCGAACTCCTCAACCCCAAGCAGTACGAGTCGGTATACGACCCCACCTGCGGGTCGGGCGGGATGCTCATCGCCGCCGTCTCATTGCTGAAAGCTCGCCACGAGCGCGCCTACTCGCTCAGGTTGTACGGCCAGGAGGCGGTGCCGGATACGGCGGGTGTGGCCCGCATGAACCTCTTCATGCACAACCTGACGGACTTCAAGGTCGAGGTGGCCGACACCTTGAAGGACCCGCGCTTCAAGAAGCCGGACGGGTCCATCGCGCAGTTCGACGTGATCGTCGCCAACCCGCCATACAGCCTGAAGTGGAAGCCCTGGAGCAAGGACCCCCGCGCCCTCGGAGGGATCGCCCCGCAGTCGACAGCGGACTGGGCGTTCGTGCAGCACATGATCGCCAGCATGGATCCGAAGAAGGGGCGCGCTGGCGTCGTGCTGCCGCACGGGGTCCTCTTCCGCGGCAGCCAGGAGGCAGCCATCCGCCAGCGGGTTCTGGATGACGGCCTACTGGAAGCCGTGATCGGCTTGCCAGCGAACCTCTTCTACTCGACTTCTATCCCGACTTGCATCCTTGTCTTCCGTGCCCCCGGCACTAGGGCCGAGGGACGCCGGGATGGCGTGATTTTCATTGACGCCTCCAGGCGATTCACGAAGGGCAAGAACCGCAACGTCCTGGATGCGGCAGACATCGCCGACGTGGTGAGCGCCTACGGCTCGGGCGTCGATGCGGACAACAACCTGGTGCCCCCTGACGGAGACAGCGGACTGGCGGCACGATTCGTCCCCATCGCGGAGATCGTGTCGAATGGATATGACCTCAATCTTGGTCGGTACATCAAGCAGTCCGCCGCCGAGCAGGAAGACCTCGGCACGCTCATCGATGCGTACAACCTCGCCAGGGCAGAACGTCAGAAAGCCGAGGAGCACATGCTCGCTGTGCTGGCGAAGGCCGGGATCGAGGGCTTCGATGAGTGACGGTTACCCGCTCCGTCCGCTCGGAGACGTGATGCGTCTCGACATTCAGCGCACACCGATGCTGCCCGCAACCTCCTACCGTCTGGCCGGGGTCCTGAACGCGGGACAGGGGCTTGTCGCCAAAGGAGAACTCGACGGCGGGGATACAGAGTACGCGGCAATGAACGTGCTGCGCGTCGACCAGGTCGTGATGCGGAAACTGACGGCGTGGGAAGGCCCGATCACCGTAGTACCTGCAGAGTTCGATGGATTCGTCGCCAGCAGCGAGTTCCCGACATTTACGCTTGGTCCGGAACTGGTGCCCGATTGGATGCGGTACGTCTGCAGCTCACCGCGACTGTGGGCAGAGATGAAGAACCGGGTGAGCGGGACAGTTCAACGGCGTAAGCGCCTAAACCCAGAGCAGCTCTTGCGGATCGAATTCCCGATCCCACCTCGCGAAGTACAGGCAGGGATCGTCGAGATCCTTGACGTAGTTGATGCCCAAATTTCTGCACTCGAGACTGAATCCGAAGCCCTGGAGAGGATTCTGGCATCCGTTCGCTCAGACTTGCCAGAGATGGATCATCAGCCCGTCGGCGACGTACTGCTGGGGATCGACAGTGGCAAGAGCGTCGAGGCTGAGGGTGAGGCCTCCACTGAGGACAAGTATCGAATCCTAAAGCTCAGTGCAGTGCAGCGTGGTTGGTTCAAGCCGGGTGAGGCCAAGGCGCTGACAGATGACACTTCTTTTTCGCCGAGTCATGTGGTGAAAAATGGGGACCTGCTCATCACGCGCGGCAATACGCCGGAGCGGGTTGGCTTTGTCGCCGTCGCGAGAAACGTGTCCCCAGGTACGTTCATGCCTGACCTCATCTGGCGGCTTCGCGTGGACGAATCTCGCGTCTCCACAGATTACCTTGAACATGCTTTGTCGTCACACGAACTTCGGACGCGCATCTCTGGTACTGCTGGTGGGACGAGCAGGTCGATGGTCAAAATCAACAAGCGCGGTTTCGTCACTCTTCAGCTGCCTATCCCGCCGCTTCCTGAGCAGGGTGAGTACGTCCGACGGTGCAACGCTCTAGCCAAGGGGATCACGGCGATCCGTGCTGAGGAGGCCCGTCTTCGGAAGCTCCGAGAGGGACTGCTCTCGGGCCTCTTGGATCGCACGATCGACATCGAGTCTGCCGAGTTGGGGGTCTGAGCTGTGGCCAAGGGCATTCGTGAGCGTGAGTTCCAGAATCTGATGATCCAGTGGTCTCTCCCGATGGGCTGGGGCTTCACCGCGGGCAGGTCGCTGCCGCGTACGACGACACAGACCGTGCTCACCAGCCACCTTCGGGACGCCATCATCCGGCTCAACCCCGGGGTAATCGGCACCTTCGACGTCGACACGGTGGTCGAGCAGATCGTCGCTGAGGTCAACAGCGTCGAAGGCGGACTGGTACGGGCGAACGAGCAAGTGCTCCACCTGCTCCGTGGGCGCAAGGAGTACCGAGACGCTGACGGCGCCTGGCACGCCCTGAAGGTCATCGACTTCGACCACCCGACGACCGGGAACACCCTCGTCGTCTCCGACGAGGTGACCATCACCGTCCCCGGCAAGACTTCCCGCCGCTTCGACCTCGTCTACTGGGTCAACGGCCTGCCCTTGGTCGTGGTCGAGGTGAAGTCCCCGACGGCGAAGTCCGAGTGGGCGGACGCCGCCCGCGAGATCAACGACGTCTACGCTGCCGAGTACCCATGGTTCTTCACTCCCAACGTCTTCGCCGTCGCCTCCGACGGGGTGAAGATGCGCTTCGGTGCCGCCGGCGCTCCCATCAACCTGTGGCAGCCGTTCCGCTCCACTGCCGACGACGAGAACCTCTCCGGTGAAGCCGACCTGCGCCGCTCCGCCGAACTGCTGTTCAACCCCGCCACGATCCTGGACATGCTGGAGAACTTCGCCCTCTTCGACACCTCGGGCGGCGGCCCAGACACGAAGTACCTCCCGCGTTACCCGCAGATGGAGGCCGCGCACCTGATCCACGAGCGGTTCCTGCAAGGCGGAAGCAAGGGCCTGATCTGGCATCACCAGGGTTCCGGGAAAACCCTGCTGATGGTTTTCGCCGCCTCGCTGCTGCTCGCCGACACCCGCACCGACTCGCCCACGATCATCCTGCTCTCGGACCGGACCCAGCTCGTCCGGCAGACCTCCGGGGTGTTCACCTCCGCGATGGGTGACGCCTACTTCCACCAGCCCGCCACCAGCCAGGCACTGCGATCCCTGCTGGCCGACGACGTGCGCGGCGTCATCTCCACCACCGTCCACAAGTTCGCCGACGCCGGCAAGGACCTGTCGACCCGAGACAACATCATCGTGCTCGTCGACGAAGCGCACCGCACCCAGTCCGACAAGAAGAAGTCCCTGGCCGGGCAGATGCGCGCAGCGCTGCCGAACGCGAGGTTCTTCGGCATGACCGGCACACCCATCAGGAACCTGGCCACCGACACCTTTGCCCTCTTCGGTGAGGAGGCCGACCCCGGCCGGGTGCTGCATCGGTACTCGGTGTCCCGGTCCCTGCTCGACGAGGCGACCGTCCCCGTAATGCTGGACTCGCGCCCGGTCGATTTCGAGATGAACGACCAGGAACTCCAAGCCGAGTTCGACGAGTTCGCCGACAACTTCGACCTCGACGACCCCGACCGTGAGGCACTGTCCCGCAAGTTCGGCCGCCTCACTTCGGTGTTCGCCAACCCCGAGCGCATCGAGGCCGTCTGCCAGGACATCGTTGACCACTACTTGGCCGGGGCCTACCGCAACGGCCTCAAGGCCCAGGTCGTCGCCTACAACCGCGAGCTGGCCGTGGCATACACGGACAAGATCAACGAGCTGCTGGCCGGCTTCGAGGCGAAGCTCGTCCTCGACAAGTTTGCCAAGCACGAGCGGATCACCGCTGAGGTCAACATCTCCGTCTCGGACGCCAAGAGCGAGGTAGCCGCCATGCGGCAATACCAGCTCTCCGAGACAGAGGAAGAAGAGCAGAAGCGGCGATTCCTCGCCCCGGACGACCCGCTGTGCTTCCTGGTGGTGACCGCGAAGCTGATGACCGGCTTCGACGCGCCCAACGAGGGCGTCCTCTACCTGGACAAGCCGCTGAAGGCGCACAACCTGTTCCAGACGATCACCCGCCCGAACCGCACCTGGGTGTCCCCGACCGGATTCGTGAAAACGTCCGGAGTCGTCGTCGACTACATCAGCCTGGCTGAAGAGGTCCAGCGTGCCGTCGCCGACCCCACCGCGGAGGGGGCCCGCAAGGGCGGCGGGTTCGTCACCGACGTGACGGAGCTGGTCGCAGAGTTCCGTACCACCTTCGCCCGCATAGAGGACCTACTCGTGGACGTGGACGGGCTGGACCTCACAGTCCACGGCTACGAGTCCGTGCGAGCCATCAACGCCTTCCTCGATGGTGACCCTGCCGCCGCCGAGGCGTTCGCCAAGGACTACCGGCTCTTGGCCCGCCTCTACCCGCTCATCACCACAGACAAGCGGGTCACCAAGTACCGGGACGGCTTCGGACTGTTCGGGTCCGTTTACACGACCCTGTTCAAGAAGTCCTCCGACGAGGAACGCAAGGAACGGCTCAACGAGCTGGGCCCCATGGTCCTGGAGATCATCAACGCCCACGTCCATTCCTTCTCCGTAGCCGCCTCCCAAGAGGAAAGGCTTGTCCTGGACGCCCAGGGCATCGCCCTCCTCAAGGAACTGCTGGCCCTCGTCCGCCCCAAGCCCGACAAGGACACCGACGAGGACACTCCGCCAACCGCGGCAGAGATCCTGGACCGCATCAAGGCCGCCCTCGACAAGGGCGTCGAACCCGGGTCCGCGAAATACACCGCCCTGGCAGAGCGGATACGACAACTGCGGGACCGCATCATCCAGAACGCCCAGGACGCCCTCCAGTTCCTGGCCGAAGCACTCCAGGTCGCCCGGGCCGTCGTCGACGCGGAGAAGCACCCCGACCAAGCCGTCGTCGTGCTGGACGACGATCGAGTAGGCGTCCTGTCACGGATCATCCACGACCACGCGCCGCCTGGTCTCACCGTCACGGAGAGGAACCTGGCCGAGGAGATCGATCAGGTAGTCACCCACACGCTCACCCGCTCCTGGGACAACGCCGACGCCCGCAATCGAGGTGCCCGCCGCGCCACCGCCGCCGTCTTCCGCCGCTACACGCTGAAACCGGTGGGTGAGCCGTACGACTCCACCGTCGCCTACATCGAAGCCCACTACCTCGTCGACTGAGCCGGGAGCGGAAGTCCGGCAGCGTGTGGCGTCTTCCGGACCTCGCTCCACTGCTCGGCCTTGCCGCTACGAAGGTCGGTTGACGGCACAGGTCAGACGCATGGCGGCAGGCACATGAACCGAATGCTCAATCGATCCTGACATCGCACATACGGAGGGGAAACCGTGGGGGATCTGGCCAAGGCAGTTGCCGAACTGGAGCTGCAGCTTGAGGAGGCGCGAGAGCTGGGAGCTATCGCCGAGCGCCTCGACACCGAGATCGCAGCAAACCTCGATGAGATCGATAGCGTCGGGAGTGCCGTCCGCGAAGCGCACTACGAGTTGGACAATCAGATCGCTGAGCATAACTACGCGGCTGTTGAGGAGTCGGTCAACTCAGTGGTGGGCCTCATCGACCCACGAACGATCCTGCCTGCGGTGGATGCAGTACTGCTGCTGACCGCCATCCGGGACGACAGGGCGCTCCCCTCCCGCGCTTGGCCTCATGCATTCGACCAGGAAGCGGAGGCGGACAACTCGCCGCTCCTGACTCAAGAGCAGCTTGATGCGCAGCAGGCCACCGAGTTGGCCAATGCGGCCGAGGACTGGGAGGCGCACTGGGGCGACACGGACTGGGACGAAAGCCAGCGGGACGATCAGTGGGCTACGGATCGTGCCGAGCATGAGAACGACGCCCTGCGCAACGTCGTACGCACCGCGGCGGGCAACATCGAGAAGATCATCGAAGGGATCGGCGAAACCGTCTGGCCGGACCTGGAGAAGGCACTGGGTGCCGGCGACCGAGACGGCGCGATCCAGCATCTACTGGAGGCCCTAAAGGCGGCCCAGCAGCTGCCCACCGCATATCAGTTGTACGAGGTCAACTTGTCTCGGCTGTACACATCGTCTCCCGGCTCGCTGGGAGCAATGGGTGAACACCTCATGGGCGTCGAGACATGGCTGACCATCCGGGGGCAGAACGGCAGCGACAGTTGACATCGCGCTCAACCGTGAACTCCTAGCGGGACGACGAGGGCCGCAGCGGCCCGGCAACCTCTGGCGGTTGCCGGGCCCGGGGGCACGACGGTCGGCCCCAGATGCAGCTGCGTCCCTACGGTTCCTCACCGATGGGCTCGTCCCCGGCGGTCTCCTCGACACCGGGCTCCGCATTCAGGGCCTCTTCGGGAGCGGCAGTACGTCGATACTGCGGGTGGTCAAGGTCCATCTGCTTCGCAGCGTGCAGGGGGAGGGGGAAGCGCGAGCGGCCGTCCCAGAACTGGGTCTGGTGGCAGAGCTTCGCCGTGGTGATGGCAAGGGCCTCCTCGGAAACTCCGGCAGCGCAGGCGAGCGGGTAGATCTCGCTGGCGGTCATGGAGTACCAGTTCTGCGGCATCTCCCCCTTGCGCCGGTCCTCCTTCTTGTCGGACATGACGGAGACCTGGGCATCCCAGCGCGTGTACTTCGAGCCCAGCCGGCCTACTCCGTTCCCGTCGAAGGCTCGTGGGACATTGCAGAGGATCCACGCCGGGGTGCCGAAGTCGGTGGTGACCTGGTAGAGCGTGGTCGCGGTGTCCTGCTCCACCGGCTCGCTGCTCTTGGCCTTGGCGAGACGGGTGGTGCTCACGGGCTGCGGTACTTCTTCGCCGTCGATGTTGATGCGGATGACGGCCTGCGGCCTTTCGTCCCGGCTCAGTGTGGTGCCGGGGAGCCAGTAGCGGCTGGTTCCGTCGCCGGGCGAGCCTCCCTGTCGCATGTTCTGCAGCCCGTCCCACATCCGTCGGGATGCCTGCTCGTCCACGGTGACCACGTACGGGGTGCCGTCGAGTTCATCGGCGAGGTCGGCGAGAGCGCGTTCGACGGTCTCGGCCGCGTCGTCCCAGCGCTGCCGGTAGGTCTTCCTGTCGCCTGTTCCCTCCGGATAGGCGCTGGCGTGGAAGGCAGGTTGGGCGAAGTTGTATAGCTGCCATTCGGGCCGGGTAGAGCTCCACCCGAGCATGGTCCAGGTGCCACCCGCTGCCTGCGGGGGCACGAGGGCAGACGCGGTGATGACGACCTTGGGCTGGCTGAACTCCCCCTTACGCCGGTTCTGCTGCCGGATGTGGATGCCGACATGGGCGATGCGGTCGACCGGGTATCCGGCCTTCTCGGGTCGCAGCGCGTCCGCGATGCGGTCATCGACGATGCCGAGCGACCGGTATAGGTCGAGAAGGGCCATCTCGGCGGGGTGGTCCTTGGCCTTGGGCTTGAAGACGACCCCCTTCTCGTCCTTGCCGCGGAGGTACTGGGTGGGGACGCCGAGGTCTCCGAGGAGGTTCCTGGTCTGGGGCTTGGCATCGAGATCGTCCAAGCTGATGCCCGCATGCTCCTCACCCACGGCCGAGGTAGGGATCTCAGTCTCGCACCACGCTGCGACCAGCACTCCGTCCTGGGAGCGGACCGGTGCGCTGGTGGCGGCCAGTGCTTCCCTGCGCCCGCCAGAGGGGCCGGGCTTGAGGAAGTCGGCGGCCTCGTAGAACTCCGCGACGATCTGGTCGCCATGCAGTTGGAGCTCCTGGCCGTTCTTCGGGTTGAGCCCTGCGGGGTTGAGGTCGAAGCTCTTGCAGAAGGTGTCGAGCATCCGCAGCCGGGCGTCGTCCTCGTACCAGAGGCAGAGGATGCGCAGCTTCTTGAAGCCGGCGGCCTCGACGGAGGCGAAGATGGACTCCGAGGTGGGAAACAGGGTGCCGCGCTTGCGGATCGGACCGAGGGTCTTGGGCTCCGGATGTGCCTTGCGCTCGGCCTTGCGGCGCCGCTCTTCCTCCTTGGAGATGTTCTCGGGGTCCGTCGGCCGGTGCGGCAGGCTCATCCGCACCTCACGCGCTTCCAATGGCACCGCGTCGGCGTCGAAGACCTTGGTGAAGTGCTGGTGCAGGAGGCGCAGGTGTTCCATGCCGGGACCTGTGCCGATGGGGAAGGAGAAGTTCTTCGGCAGGATGGGCCAGACCTGGCCGGGGTGCTCTCTCGGGAAACGGGGCGGCTCCTTCCCCTCCGCCTTCGCCTTCGCCACCTCGGCGAGGAGCTTCTGCTCCGCCTGCGACCGCTTGTCGATGGTACGCAGGACGGAGTAGTCCATCTCCAGGCGGCCGAGGGCCTGCAGCGCCAGGCGGTTGATGGTGCGGGCGCCGCCGCGGCCATTGAGGGCGACCTCCAGAAGCGGGTGGTTCTCGCCGGGTTGCTCGGCGAGGGCGGTGGTGGAGAAGACCAGGGAGGAGGAGATCCGGGTCACCCGGGATGTCAGCAGCAGGACGGGGTTGGCGACGTTGGGCAGCGTCTTCAACGTGAGAGCCGTCCGGGAGAGGGCGTAGCGACCGCCCTGCTCGTTCGTCCAGGGGTCGTCGAGGGCCACCAGGCCGCCGGTGGTGTCGGGCCGCAGCTTGACGGTCCGGCTGTCGGAGATGGCCCAGGGCTCGGCGGCGAGCTGCTGGGCGAGCTGCCAGTTGACCGTGCGGTAGAGCCAGTTGGGAGCCGTGGGTTGAGCGTTCTTCGTGGTCTGGAGGTAGGCGGCCAGCGAGTACTTGTGTTCGGGGGTATCAGCGAACCGCTTGGCGAGTTCGGGGGGAGCGGTGAGGTCGATGGTGCTGACGTCCTGGCCCAGGGCGAGGTGGTAGGTGAGGGTGAGTACGCGGCGGAGCTGCTTGTCGTCCAGAGGATTGAGCGAGGCGAGGAACGGGGCGCGGCGGTCGGGGTCGAAGTAGACGTAGCCGCCGCTGGTCATGTTGAGGACGGTGGTGGCGATGGAGTAGGGGGCCTGGGCCGAGTCGTTCCTGAACTTCTTCTTGCAGAGCCGGTCGAAGTCGTCCCAGAGCTTCCAGGTCGCCTCGTCGAAGTGGCGCACGTGGACTGCGGCGTCGCCGACCAGTTCCGGGGTGCAGCGGAAGGCGAGGGTGTTCAGGTACTTGCCGGGTTCACGGTCCTGCTGGGTCACGTGTTCTCTTCCGTCTCTGCTCGCTCAGTTGCCGGGGTGGCCCGGGTCGTGGGGTTCGATGCCGGCGTAGGAGAGGAAGGCGTTGAGTGCCTCCCCGTACAGGTCGTTCATGCGCTGCCGTACCTGCGGCGTCCATTGGGAGTGGATGCGTTTGAGGACGGTTTCCAGGTCGGCGCTCCAGGTGTCCTCGTGGAAGGCGTAGTCGACCATGTGCAGAACGGCTTCGGTGCCGCCGCGGCGGGCGCGGCCGGCAAGCTGGATGAGGTCGACAATCATGCCAGCGACGACCTCCTCCTGGAGGGATTTGTGCATTGCCGTGAATTGAGGAGCGGTACGCAGTAGAAGCGCGAGACGGTCCCAGGCCGCGCCCCTGGCCTCGGTCAGGGCCTGCGATGGGAACGGGCTGCCACCCGCTGGCAGGGCTCGCAGTCCGGCGGCGTTGATGCTGCCGTACATCTCGGCGGGGTCGTTGAGCAGGGCGAGGGGGCGCACGCACAGGTAGACGGAGCGGACTGCTGAGCGCGTGCCCTTGACGATATTGAGTCCTCGGGCGATCAGCGACAACGGCACGACCAGGATCTTCCCGTGCCGGGGGAAGTCTTCGAACTCCTCGGCGGTCAGCCGTACCGCCACGTTCTCCCGGGGCAGCTCGGGGTTGGGGCTGTGCAGGTCTTCGGCTCTCACCGCCAGACAGAGCCCTCCGTCGTAGCGCCCGGCCCGGGCGATGCCGCGGGCGAGCCAGGCGCACTGTTCGTAGGAGTTGGCGACGACCAGGACGTGTGCCCGGTCGGGGTCCTTAGCGGCGGTGCGTTCGAGCTCGCGGTGGATGTACTGGTCGTACAGATTGCTGCCCAGCTCGATGAGTGCGTCCTTCTTACGGCTGGGGTGGGTGCCGGAAACCTTGATGGCTTCGCCGAAGAGAGGGTGGCCCTCGCCGTAGTCGATGCGGTGCTTCCGGGCCCGGATGGACTTGGCCTGGGCGTCGGTCATCCACCAGCGCACCGGGGCGTGCAGGTGCTCCCGAACCGCCTGGGGGAAGTACGCGGTGGCGGACAGCCCCATCACCGGCCGCTCGACGCCGGCCAGGATGAGCGAGACGATGCCGCCCAGCTCGGCGGTGAAGGTGTGCGGGTCGCCGGCGATGGTCTGGGCGACCAGGGCGGCGTTCTTCTCCTTGTCGTCGAGGCCGGTGACCCGGTAGCCGGTGATCGCCCGGCCCAGCATCCCGAGGGGCAGGACGGAGGCGACGGCGCCGGACTGCAGGTCTTTCGAGATCTTCTGGGCTGAGCGCAGACCGGAGGAGCGATAGTCGTGGGCCTTCTCCTGGAGAGCCGAGAGGGCTTCGTCCAGCTCGATCATGGCGGTCCGGGTGACCAGTAGGTTGATCGCCTGCGTCCGCTGGTGGGGGTCCTTGACCGAGTCCGCGAGGAGGCGGTGGAGTTCGAGCTTGACCGCATCGAGCAGGTGTTCGCCACGGGGCGCCACCAGCGCGCTGAGCTCGCTCCTGACCTCGTGCCAGTCGGGTTCGAGCAGGCTCGGTTGTCCGCTGAGCGGGTCGGGGCGCTGGTAGCGGGCCGGCATCAGCGCGTTGAGCCGCTGGAAGTACTCGACGGGGATGTCCGCCCCGTCCGCCGCCGCGGTTTCGGGCCAGAGCAACCGGAGCAGGGTGCGGTCCCGTCCGCGGGCCAGGTGCCAGCGGGTGCTGGTCTGGTCGGGGATGCGCGCCTGGGCCCGGTCGTCCTCCGTGGCGTGCAGGCTGAGAGCGTTCTTGCAGATGCTCAGCAACAGGAACTCGGCCATGAGACGGACATGGCTGACAGCGGGCAGCAGGCTGTGCTCGTCGTCGATACGCAGCCGCTTGGCGTCGGTGTCCATCTCCTGGGGCGCAGCCGACCAGTGCCGGCGGGAGTGAAGGATGATCTCGCTGGCGCACTGGTCGACGGCTCGGGACTGGAACTGGTCGACCTCGTCGATCACCACGGCGTGGCAGGTCCGCAGCGCGAACTCGGCGACGGTCATGCTGCGTACGGGGCGGCCGTCCAGGTTGACGCCGATCTTCAGGTTGCTCTTCATGAACGCGTAGTGGTTCATGATGACGACATTGGCGCTGGCCGCCTCGTAGACGGGGGTGAACTTCCCGCAGGTGGGGATCCATGGGCAGGCTGCCGATCCGACGCCCTGGCGGTACAGGGACAGGCACGGTTCGCGTCCGGGCGGGTAGTCGCCGGTGGATTCGAGGAACGTCCTCTGGGCGCATCCGTAGGCCAGGGGATCGATGTCTCGTTGGGCGCGTTCGCCCCACTCGCCCGGTGCGTCCACTGACTCCTTGATCAGCGAGGCGAGCTTGAGGGCGCGTTCGTGCATCCCGGAGGACGACATCAGGTGCGCGCACGTGCGCTTCTGCTCGATGATCCCGGAACGGTGCAGGTGGGCCAGGTCCTCGCGCACATTCCAGGTCATGGCCAGACATGCCTTGATGTCAGGCAGGACGATGGCGATGCGCAGGTCGTTGGCAGCGAACCAGGCAGCCATCACGCGGACCAGGACGCTCTTGCCGGTACCGGTGGGTGCGTTGAAGATCTCCATGCCGCCGGCGGTCAGCGACAGGGCCTCCTCGGGAGACACCGTGTCCGAGGTCTTCAGGACCTTGAAGAGCTGCCCGAGGGTGCTGTGCAGGTAGCGCTTGTCCTCCGGGAAGCGCATGTCGATCTCTCTCGCCAAGCGCAGTAGTTCCGGCGTGGGGATGCGCTGGTCGGGCTGGTACGGCACGGTCGAGACGCTGGGCAGGCTGTCGTGTCCGGATGCTTCTGTGAACTGTGGGTAGGTGGGGATCTGGAGGCGTCCATGGATCTGGCCTACGTTCTTGACGAAGATCTCGCGGGTGAGCCAGGTGCCCGGCCCGGCGAATTCCGCAGGCTTGGGGCGGGCGCTGGGGCGCCGGAATCGGCTGGTCAGACGGTCGACGTAGCCCAGCGGATCACCGCCGAGCCTGGGGAACGCGGAATCCGCAGTGAAGGGGTCAGTGCCCACAAGCTCGAAGGGGCCCATCACCGGGGTGCTGCTGGTTCCGTCCGCGGTGAGCGGTGACAGCAGGGTGCGTGCCGCCACGGAGAATGTGCGGACGTCGGCGAGTTCGCCGGGGGCGATGGAGCAGACCATGGCGATGCGCTGCTTCTCGTCGTGAGGCAGTTCCTTCCACCGGTCCCAAGCCCGGTACTTCCCCGAGACCAGGGACGCCGCCTCGGCGAACGGGGCCGCAGTGCGGATGTCCCCGTCGACTGTCTTGGGAAAGTAGTGGGCCGCAAGGGCCAGCGCCGAGTACACGGCGGTCTCTGCGATCGGCACATCACTCATGTCCAGCTCACCCCAGCCTTCGCGCAGACCAATTCGCCGAACTCGGAGGCAGCAGCCACCCGCATGCCGTACTTCTCGCACACCCCCGACAACAGCGGGACCTGGCGGGCCCGGTAGTCCGGTACCACCAGCCACTCGGCGCCGCCGCGGTCGCCTTCCTGGGCATGGATCAGCTTCGCCAGCGTCGCAGCCGAGGTGTAGTCCTTCACGTCGACCCTGAACGGCACCTTTTTGCCCCGCTTGGGCCCGGCCTCGACCAGCAGGTCGTAGGAATCGAGCCCTGGCCACAGCTTCACCTTGAGGCCGCGCTCGACCAGCCGGTCGTACAGGGACAGCTCAGGAAGCCCGGGAACGGTGGTGTACCGCCAGATCCCCCGACTAATGGCCTTGTGCCCGGCAACGGGCACAGCCAGCGGAATGTCCCCGACGTCCGGATACAGCACCGCCTCACGGCCCACCGGTCGGGCCGGCGACGGTTCAGGCAGCAACTCGGGGGCGCTGGGATTCGTGGTCGGCCGGAACAGGTAGGAGGCACCCATGTCCGCGTGCGGAGCGTGCCAGCAACGGACCGCTCCAACCAGAGCGCCGCTGTTCTTCCGAAGGACGATCCGCATCGGCCACCGGCAGACCGGGCACGGGAACCACCAGCCCTGGAACTGCGAGTTGTAGGGGATCTCTCGGTAGAAGTCCGCGACCAACGGGGGAAGCCGCAACTCGCAGAGGTCGTCGACCGCACCGGCGGGGAAGCGGATCAGGTCCGACCGCCCGGCCTCGTAGACGGACTGGTCACCCTGCTTGTGCAGAAGCGTGAATGCGGTCTCCTGGTCGATCTCCGACTGAAGTTCTCTGTCGCTCACCACCCCCGCGGTCTTGTCGAGCTTCCGCAGCGTGTGTAGCAGCATCCGCTGCTCAAGATCGAGATCGAAGGCGTCCTCCGTCACCTGCCCATCCCGGTCGACGACCAGCATCCCGTCCAAGTCCAGCGGATCCACGCCGTCGGGTAGCAGGGCAGCGAGATTCTCTCCGAGCGCGCGGCGGAACTCCCCGAACGGCAGAGGAATGCCGGGGCCGCGCGCCGCATGGAGAGTGCCATGGCACTCCATCAGCGTCGCCAACCTCTGCTGCGGCTCAAGTCCGGGTTCGGTCACAGCCTTTGCGGCGCGCAGAGCGGCCCGAGTCACCAGGTAGCGAACCCGGACATCGCCGAGCCCTTGCGTGCCGTTCTCCGTTGAACTTGTCACAGTCATGGAGCGTAAGCGGCACCTCTGACAATCGGGCCGCCCAGGGAGAAAAGGCACGAACTACGGCGCGTCGCCCGCCAATGCTTCGAGTCCCGTGGTATTAACGCTCGGATAGAGCTCCCGGTAGACGTCCAGGTACTCCGCGACGTGGCGCCGACCGAGCTGGGTCAGCCGCCAGCGGTATTCCGAGACGTACGTCCCCTCCGGTGCCATAACCGGGACAGAGTCCACAAATCCACGGCTCGGCTGTGCCCCGGACCTGCCCCGGTAGCCCACACCGATGAAGAACAAGGACCGGCCGGCGAGTTGGTCATCCTCCAGCCCAACAGGTTCCGCGGACGCGACGCGGGCAACGACTCCCCATAGCCACTCCGAAAGCAGGTGCGGCGCAGGATCCGGCTCACGCGGCTCACCGAGCCCGGCCCGCGCAGCAGCGCGACCACGCCTGGTGATCTCCACCATGACCCGGCCCACCTCACCGACGGCCGGATGTTCAACCGAATCCTCGCTGACCACCAGCAACCCCCGACGCTCCAACGCGTGGACTGTCGAGCCGGCGCCGGGGTCATGAACTCCACGTTGGCGAAGCCGCTCCTGCAACCGGGTGTAGCCGACAGCCGACGGAGCAGCCCTCAACGCTAGAGGCAGCCTGCGCCACTCAGCGGCCCTGGGCACCGGCAGCCGCTGGAGTCGCCGCATCCACATCTCGGTCTCGGTCATCCGGTCATCTCGCATGACCTCCCCCAGGTAGATCTGCTGACGCTCATTCAACGAATCCCATGTCGCCAGGGCAGCTCTCGAGGGTGCTTGCTTCTCCTTGGCCGACAGCACGGGAGCAGGATCGTCCGGTCTGGTGCGCAGCCATGCGTCGAGAACCATGCGCACAGGAACGCCGTACGCCTTAGCCAGGGGGCCGAGAAGTCGCCCCGTCACCTCGGGGTCCTGCCAGTGCCGACCCTTGACCTCCCCTCCGTGCTCCAGCGCGGACACCTTCGGAGCGGACACACACAGCTCCCTCCCCGCAGGCGAGGTCTTGAGAAGTTCGGTGACACGCTCCAGCGTCAGCCCTGCGGCATACCTGAGATCGACCAGCGTCTCCTGACCACGCGCTGCGCCCATGAGCGCGTCGACCCTGCAGCCGAGCGCGGTCGCCAACTGCTGTAGGCGCAGGGGAGTCGGGGTGTGACGTCCTTCCTCGTAGAAGAAGATCATCCGAGGTGAAACGCCAGCTCGGGTGGCCAGTTCCGCGCGGGAGAGTCCGAGCTCGACGCGGCGAGCCACCAGATGTCTCGGATCGATCGAGCGCAACGGAGAGGGCATGACCTCCATAGAAGTCGCATGAAGACTTCATGGCAACAGTGCCGCACCGACTGCCCGGGCCTATGTCTCAATGCGCGATTAGTGGTCCCCGGACTGTCGCCGCCAGCACGGGCTCCCGGCTCCACCGTCAGGTGAAAGACCCGCCGAAGGGATCTCTCAGTTGAATCCCGACGCCCTGGCAGGTGGCATCGGAGCAGCGGCCGGATCACCCGCCGTCGGTCGCCAGGGGCCCAGAACGCTACGACATCGCCAGTCCACCGAAGACCCTGGCAGCCAGTGGCGCCACTGCGAGCAGCATGAACAGCGGCGGGTACCTGCCAGCAGCCGCTGCCAATCCGCGCTCGACGCCGAGGGCTACCTCGCCGCCCAGGCCGACGACCTTCTCGCAGCAGCACTCGCGTAAGTCGCCCTGATGAGCCAAGCCGGTCTGCTTACAAATCGGCTGCTTATGGCGCTTCGTCTTCGTAGAGGGCGAACGGGTGGACGTGCCGGTCTTTGTTGAAGGGCGTAAACCAGTTCTTGAGGCCCATGGGTGCGATGCCGAGGTGGGCGGCGGCGGGGTCCTGGTCAATGCCGTCCATGGAAGGGTCGTACAGCCACTCGTGGTCCATGTCCTCATAGACGCCCTCCGCGAAGCACTCCCAGGCGGTGGCTACGTCCTGGTTCATGAGGCCGTACAGCTCCAGCGTGACCTCGGCCGTTTGGAGGAGGAGCCGGAGCAGGAGTTCCTCGGCAACACAGTTGAGGTTCTCGAACCCGGGCTGGGTCATGCGTCCGGTGAGGGTGACGGCGGTGACCACGAGGTGGCGGGCGAAGCGCTCGTCGTACTGGAGGGAGAACTGGCTCGGCAAGCTGTGGAGCTGCGTCATCGGGCCGTCGCACTGGGCCGCGTTGGAGCTCTCCTCCGTCAGTACCGCCAAGTCCATGAACAGCTCATCCAGGAAGATGTCCATGGAGTAGGCCAGTGCGCCGGCCGCGAGCTCGGCAACCTCATGTGACACCAGGGGTTCGCCTGGTGCTTCATCGTCTTCCTCGTCGGGCTCGGTGAAGTGGCCGAAGGAGGCCACACCGAATGCGGCGAGGACGGGGGCCAGGGCACAGATCCTGGCCCGAAGGGCCTCCCGCTCCTCCTCGGAGAGCCCACTGGGAGTGGTGCCGTCTGCAGGGTGTGCGGTCAGACCGGAGGGGCTGGCGGAAGAGATACCGGGTCCGTCGGCCTCGTCCAGGCTTTCCTCGGCGAGGTCCGGATGCAGTTCGACCTCGCACTTCGAGACCACCCATTCGCCGAGCAGGTCGGAGCCCTCCAGGATCTCGTCAGTGACCGCGCGAACAGCCTCCTCGGCTTCCTCCAGCGATGGAGCATCGACGACGACCTTCAACAGGGCGCCCGTGGGGTGGACCGCCAAGAACGATTCGAGCAGTTCGACCTCGGAGCCATCCTCGCCTTCGATGGTCTCAACCGCGTCGAGCCCACGGCGAAGCAGGTAGATGACGCCGGCGCGTTGCAGGGCATCCAGCTCGGGGGAGTCTGCGGGCGGCTCGGTGTCCACGCTCACGGTGTACTTCACGCTCCCCAGACTGCCCGAGTACGGGGCGAACGCGTGTGGGAACGGATGACTCGGCTCGCGGGCCCTGTCGGGTTCGGCCAAACGGACACGGCCAGTCAGCTGGGGGTGGGAGACTGCGGGCGTCCTACACCATGCCGGGTGTGGCAGGATGGAGAGAGGCCGAGAGGCTGGGAGCGGCCACTGTGAGGCCATGATCAGACCGCGTGCCAGATCCGTGCCAGATACCCCGGTGAACAGGGGTCAGCAGGGGACAAAGAGACCGCGCCGAGCGGGCAGCCTTTTCCACTTCGCAGCAGGTCAGAGGCCCTACGCCAGCCAAGCTGGCGAGCTTCCCAAGCTCAGAGCGCGAGTTCGATTCTCGTCACCCGCTCCATGGAAAATCCCCAGGCCAGAGGCTTGGGGGTTGTTTGTTGTCCAGACCAATTCAGGCGTCGCGCACCAGATTCGCACCAGATGCAGAATCGGCCCGATCGGACGACGCCGGACGGCGGATCCTCTTCACCGCGTCGTCGATCCCCGCCGCGATCTTCTGGTCCCGCTCCGCCGTGGCGTGCTGGTAGATCATCGCGGCCCTCACCGAGGACTGACCCATGCGCGCCATCAGCTCCTTAAGGCTCGCCCCGGTCGCCGCAGCCAAGGTGTTGCCCGTGTGGCGAAGATCATAGAAGCGGAAGCCGGGCAGCCCCGCCGTGTCCCGAGCCTTGCGCCAGATCCGGCCGAAGGACGAACGCCGGAACGCGCCCCCTTCAGGCCCGACGAAGAGCAGACCGTCCGGTCCCTTCTCCGCGAACCATTCCAGGTGACGCCGCAGGTCCGTCAGCATCACCTCGGGAATCGTCACCGAACGCCGCCCGGCATCCGACTTCGGATCACCCAGCACACGCCGGCCTGTCGTCAGCTCGGGCGCGGCCTGACGAACACTCACCGTCCCGGCAACCAGGTCGATGTCCTTGCGGCGCAGCTCCGCCAGCTCCTCCGGCCGAAGTGTGGTGAACGCCGCCATCAGCACCAAGGCACGCCAGCGCGGGCCGACCAGCTCCGCCAGCTCGTACACCTGGTCAATGCTGGCGGTCGTGCGCTCGGGTGACTTCTCCAGACCAGCACCCTTGATCCGGCAGGGGTTCCGACGGATCAGCTCATCGTCGGCGGCGGTCGCCAGCACAGAACTCAGCAACCGGTACGCCTTGGCCGCAGTGATGCGCTTGCCCGAGGCCACCAGCTCCGCACGCCACGTGCGTATCCGAGGCGGGGTGATCTCCAGCAGCGTCCACTCACCGAAGAACGGTGCCAGATGCAGCCGCAGCAGGCGGCGGTACAGCTCCTGCGTGGTCGGGCGAACGTCCCGCTCGGCGATCCACGTTTCGGCGTACTCCAGGAAGTTGACGTTCCCCGCGTCCGGGTCGCGCCAATCCCCCCGCGAAAGGTCAGCCTCCATCTGCGACAGCCAGACCTCAGCCTCCTTCTTCGTTGCGAAGGTCTCAGGAGAACGCCGCTCAAGACCGTCCGGACCGAGATAGCTCGCGGTCCACCGACCAGACCGGTACTGCCGAGTCGAGCCGAAGCGGCGACGGAAGCCCTTGGCGTTCCCCATCAGGCAATCCTCCTCACTCGACCACGGCGAACCGCCGGTTTCACGGTGTTGGCTGCGATGTATTCGCGTACGGCGGATTCACGGATGCGGACGTGTCGGCCGACGTGGACGAACTCGATGCGCCGTTCGGCGATCAGCCGCCGGGGGAAGCGCTCCCCCGAGTCCTCCTTGGTTCCCAGCAGCTCAGCTACCTGAGCCACCGTCAGAAGTCGATCCATGTGCGCCCTCCCTCTCTTTGGCTTGCAGTTCGCGCTTCATGTCGTGGTTGAAGGTGAGTTCTTCGGCGATGCCTGCGGCGAGCAGGGATTCGCCGGGGGTGAGTCCGGAGCCGGCGAAGGCCCAGTGGGTGAGGACGAGGGTTTCGGCTTCGGGTAGGTCGTCCAGGTCGGGCAGTCCTTCGGCGAGTAGCCGTTGGCGTAGGTCTTCGTGGGCTTGTTCGGCGCGGAAGTCGGCGCGGATCTGGCGTAGGGCGCCGAGGGTGGTGGAGTAGGCGGGGGATTTGCTGGAGAAGTGGCCGCGGAATCCGAGCATGTGGGACCAGTGCGCGAGCAGGCGTTCGGGGTAGTGGTCGTCCAGGTCCCAGCAGGTTTCGATCAGTCGGCGGGTGTGGTCGGGCAGGTCGTGGCGTGCGATTTCGTGGCGTTCGCCGATTCGGCGGTCAATGCTCTCGGTCGCCTCAGCCGATTTGGTGGCGTACTTGGCAACGTAGGAGGCCACGGCTTGTTCGGTGATGACGGAGCCGTCGCCGAACGCCTTGATCGGGCGGACGTCGAGCTGTGTGCCCCAGCGCAGGATCCGGGAGGGGTACCCGGTCCGGTCGGGCAGTTCTGCGGAGGCGTCGAGGGGGACGAAGGTGCGCAGGGCAGCCGAGCGGATCGAGCGGTCGAGCAGGGCGACCGTGGCCCAGGGCGGGGGTGGGGTGTCGGCTCCGTCTGGTCCGTCGATGCGGATCACTGCGTGGAAGTGCACGGCCCCGCGGCGCTGGTACTCCGCGACCTTGCCGAAGGAGATCCGGGCGTGGTCGGCGAACTCTTTGCGGGTCAGGCCGGCGGCGGAGGCGAGTTCGCGGCGCAGGTAGATGGTGAAGCGGCGCCACAGTTCGGGGGCGTGGTTGTTCCACAGCACGGCGTGCGCGTA
The DNA here is from genome assembly GCF_041262165.1 of Streptacidiphilus sp. MAP12-16. NCBI lineage: Bacteria > Bacillati > Actinomycetota > Actinomycetes > Kitasatosporales > Streptomycetaceae > Streptacidiphilus > Streptacidiphilus sp. MAP12-16. The sequence continues at coordinate 21,364 of NZ_JBGCBY010000014.1, read as the reverse complement.
GTCGTAGCGCTCCACGTCCAGCGGTGTGCCGACCAGCGGATCAGCGGGTCCGTGCTGTCGTCCGCAGCGGCAGCTCCCGTGGTCGGGCCGGTTGTGGACCGCGCCGAAGGACGGGGCGGTCAGGGTGGCGAATACCCGGGGGTGCGAGCGGACTGAGGCGGGGATGCCTTTGGTGTCGTCGCCGACCAGCCCCGCGCGGATCAGGTGGTAGGTGTCGGCGGCGTAGGTGCGGGCGCAGGAGGGGCAGCGGGAGGCGCGTCGGTTGCCGCAGGCCACCCTCAGCCGGTTCCCGGGCTCACCTTCGGTGCTGTAGTGGTGCAGGGTCTGGCGGGTGGGTGCGTGCAGCAGGGTGCGGAAGCCTTGCAGGTGGATCGGGTTGGCGCAGCCGCCTGTGCGGCGCAGTTGGTGGATGAGTTGGGGCAGGTCGCCGCGCGCGCACAGGCGGCCCAGGTCCAGCGTGGCGGCGTACTGCCGCTCAGCAGCGGCTGCGGTGAGGGTGGGTGTGGTCATGGCGTGGTCCGGGGTAGCTCGGTGCCGGTGACGGTTTCGACCAGGGCGGAGATGAGGATTTCGGCGGCGGGCGGGGTGACGGCGTTGCCGTACTGGCGCACGCGTTCGCGCTTGTTGCCCAGCACGGTGTAGGTGGTGGGGAAGGACATCGCCCGGCCGATCTCGTACGGCTCGAGCATCCGGAACAGCACCTCGTCCAGGTCGCCGGTGCTGCCTGAGGTCAGCGCGTATCGGTCGCGGGTGGGCAGGGTGCCGACCGGTTGGGTGGTCGGGCGGGCGCGGGCGGTGCCGTAGTAGGGGATCAGCAGGTCGGCCCAGCCGGCCGCTGGTTCGGTGGAGGTGACCAGGCCGTGGTGGTTTCCCGACGCGGTCACGGTGGCCAGGGCGTCGGTGACCGGGCGGGCGTCGGAGTGGCCGCCGCGCAGTTCGGCGATGAACGGGCACCAGGCCAACCCGGTCTCGTTGCGCGCGGTCTGGGTGCGCAGCGGCTCACCCGCCGACGTGGCGACCTTGCCGTCCCTGCCCTCGACCGGCACGAGCAGTGGTGGGATGGCCAGGGCGTCGTTTTCGCGGGTGGTGCGGGTGGCCATGGGGGCGGTCACCGGGGCCGCGTCGGCGCGCCAGGTGCCACCGGCGGGGACCACTAGGGGGTGGGCGTAGCGGGCCAGTCCGGCGCAGATGCGGGCCAGGGTCTTGTCCGCCAGGACGCGTTGCCGGTCCCCGATCCTGCGCCCGGGGAGCGTCCAGTCGATCGCGGCGGCGGCGGGCAGGACGTTGGGTTCGATCACGGCGTTGCGGCAGGTCACGTGGGGGCAACGGTAGGCGTACTGCTGGCGGTAGCGGCCCATGTCGGCGGCAGGGCGCTTGAATGCCTGCACCGCGTTGACGTGCTGCTGGCAGGTCGGGCACCACGCGGTGGGGCGCAGCCACTTGTCCCAGGCCGGGGTGCGCCCGAGGTCGGTGCGCCAGTAGGCCAGGTAGAGGCGGTCGCGGGACTGCGGGCAGGGGTCGGTGAGTTCGGGTCGGGCGTGCATGGAGTTCAAGGCCACCAGGCGGGTGCGGTAGCCCAGGGTGCGGATGTCGCCCACCCAGCGCTGCCAGTCGGTCCAGGCGCGTACGTCGACCACGTTCTCCACCACGCCGGCGGCGACCGGTCGGCCGCGGTCGGCCATGGCTTGCAGGTAGCGGGGGACGTCCCACATCAGTGCGCGGGAGCGGTCGGTGGCGGGGTCGGGCAGGGTGTCGCCGAACAGGTCGGGCTGGCGGTCGAAGTCGCGGCGTACCCCGCGTGCGTTGGACCACTTGGGGCACTCGGGCGAGGCCCAGAACAGGTCTGCAGCCGGGAAGCGGGCGACGTCCGCGTCGTGCAGGTCGCCGATGAAGTGCTCGGCGCCGGGGTGGTTGGCGGCGTGGGAGGCGATCGCTTCTCTGCACTTTGCAAGTCGGGGTCGCCTGCGGCGTCGCTCTAGCAGCTGTGCGACGATCGCCAGATGTTGCGCAGCCTTGAGATCACTGCGGTTCTGTCCGGGCTTGAGAAGGTTCACCGTGATCGGTTGTTCTGGAAACCCAGGATTCAGCTGAACCTGGATTGCTTTGTCTGCGAGCGGGTCGGCCGGACCAACGCGCTGGAGCGGGGGGCCGAGCGGGCCATCTGCTGGAGCGGCAGGGACGAGCATCACTTCGCCGCTGCTCGGATCGCTGCGTTCGACGTGACAAGCCAGGAAGACCGTCTGGCGTTGCGGACTGTGGTGGACTTCTGGTGGGCGCCGTTCAAGGATGCCAAGCGGGGCACGGACGCAACGCCGTTGAGCAATTGGGTCCGCCTGCACTACGGCAACTACTGCCCCCACGAGGAGACGTCCAGCGAAGGCTCGATCCAGACGAACGTGCGACGCCCCACGAGTGTGTGCTGCGGAGGCTGCAAGACGGAGATCGCGATCGACGCGGATGTTCCGACGATTCGGCTGCTGGTGTGATTCCAGAGCGGGACAGTGCTTCATGTCCATGACGCTCATTTCGTCCTCCCTGTGCGGGCAGGCATGCCGAGGTCGACCTGGGTCTTGGCAGCGAGACGGGTGAGCTCGATTCCCTCGACTTCACCGAGCCAGCCCTCGGTTTCGGCGCGCTCGCGGCGGCCGAGGAGGTCGGACTCGATCCCGGTCGGCCGGCCGAGCATCTTCGGGGCGACGTAGAGCATGGAGCAGCGGATGCTGGCTTCTCCGCACTTTGCAAATCGGCGTGCCGAGGAGGTCCTGGACCTGCGTAGGCTGTCTTCATGATCGTCCGCTGCATCCAGATCATCAGTCCGGCGACCGGGGCCGTTGTCAGTGATCACCCGGCCATGCGCATCGGTGCGGAGTACCCAGTCCTGGAGGTTCTCGCCGGTAATGATCGCGTGCTGTTCCGGATTCCCGACCAGGCCGGCAGCAGGGAGTACTACGACTCGCCGGGGCTGTGGAACGCGGCCATGTTCGCGGTTGTGAGCGAGCGGCTGCCGACCTGCTGGGTTGCTGAGCTGAAGAACGGCAACCTGTCGTTGGCTCCTCGTGAGTGGCAGCGAGCTGGCTTTTGGGAAGACTATTTCGACCATGTGCCCGCTGCCGTGGCTGAGTACGAACGCTTGAAGGCCGCGATCCTTACTGAGTCCTGATCGGCGGGCCCGGGTCATCGGTCACGCTCCCGAGGGGCGGGCATCCCGAGATCGACGGCCGTGGCGCGGCTGAGTCGGAGGGCTTCCGCACGCTTGCTCTTGAGGAAGCTGAGCGTGAGGTCGACGCCTTCGATCTCGCCGAGCCAGCCCTCGGATTCTGCGCGCTCTCGCCGGGTGAGCAGATCTGTTTCGATCTCGGCCAGCCGGTCGAGCATCTTCGGGTCGACGTGGAGCATGGGGCAGCGGATGCAGGCGTGCTCGTGGCTGCAGGGGGTTGCGTAGGGGCGGCCGCAGTTGCCGAGTTCGAGCTTTCGCTTGTCGAAGTGCTCCTCGAACTCCTGCCACTCGGTGTCGGTGACCGGGCGGTATTCTTCCTGCGGTCGCATCGTGCGCCGGCGGGCCAGGTGGGTCTGGTAGTGGCGGACCACGTCTTCTTCGAACACCGCGACGTAGCCACGCGTGGTCTCCAAATTCAGGTGGCCGAGCAGGGCGGCACCGATGTGGATCGGCAGGCCGTTGTTGACGAGATCGGTGGCGAAGAGCCTGCGGAAGTCGTGCGGGGCGAACTTCAGGTCACCGAACCGCGGGTCCTCGTCGGCCAGGCGACCGCAGACCCGGCGGAGCATCTCGCGGACCGCGCCGGTGGTCATCACTTCGTTGCGCTGTCCGATGCGCCGTTGGAACAAGAACGGCTGGGGCTCGCTGGTGACCCGCTCGTGCTCGTCGTAGCGCGTGGCCAGGGGGACCGAGGATCGCCCGTTGGTCAGCCGTCGGATGATGCAGGCCAGCACGTGGAAGAGCTCGGCGGACACCGGGATGACGCGTTCCCGGTCGGTCTTCGACGGGGCGATGACGAGCAGGGCAACAACCTCGCCGTTGGGACGCTGGTACTGACGGATGCTCAGCTGGGAGAGCTCCAGCAGTTCCTCGATGCGTACTCCGGTGTGTCGCAGGGCCTCGACGATCGCCCACTGCCAGAACGCGGTGTCCTCGGCCAGGGTCACGTTGATGGCCTTGTCTGCTTCTTCGTCTTGGAAGCGGACGTTGGCCACGCCGTGCAGGGAGGCCCGGCGCCGGTCGGCCGCGGTAAACAGCCTTCGGTAGATACGCGAGTCGATGGCGACGACGTCATCCGGTCCGGTGCCGTCGGCCAGCAGCGCGGCCATGGTGCGGTGTTTGTCCTCGACATACCGGACCAGGGCGGGTAGCAGCGGCTGGAGCTGGCGGGTTTGGTCGGCCATCCGTTCGCGTGTGCGCCGTCGGCGTTTGGCTCCGGCCCGGATCTCGCGGTGCGGGATCGGGCAGGGGACCGCCCAGTTGGCCCACCGCTCGGGCTCGTAACCGGCCCATGCCTGGATGTCGTAGTAGAAGGCGCGCACGGTCGTGAACACCGCGTCCTCGGTGCGGCGCGGCTTGCCGTTGTCCAGGGTCCGGATCGCTTCGCGCCAGTGCTGGTAGGTGTCCTCCGACAGTTGCAGGCTGGCTTGGTCGGGGTTGACGGTTTCGACGGTCTTCCAGAAGGTTCGGCCAAGCGCGTAGGACAGGCTGGTCAGTGAGCTGTAGTCGAGGTCGTGGCTGCGGCGTTCCAGGTACTGGATGAGCAGGTCACGGACTGCCGCGTTGTTGATGCCGTGCTGGGCGACGAGCTCCTGGCAGGTCAGCTTCGGGGCTCGTAGTGCGGCCCGCAGCGTGCTCGGTGCCGAGTTCGGGAAGTGGCCGGTCTCGTGCATGACCTGCCAGGCCAGGTGCCCGACGTAGGTGGCGTAGCTGTAGGCCGACAGGGCGGCGTCGCGGGTGGTGCGCGCGTAGTGGAGGAAGGCTTCCGGCGTCAGGTCGGCGAAGGCGATGCCCTGGGTGGTCAGTGCCGTGCAGACGTCGAAGACGGCGCGGCGCTTCCAGTGCCGGGAGGTTCCGGTCGCCTCGACGGCGGTGAAGAATGCCTCCAGGGCGGGGTCCTGCTGGGCGGTGTGGAACGCCTTCGGGTACTCGGTGAACTGGTTGGACCGGAACGCCTCCAGGGTCGGTTGGATGATCCGCAGGCAGAACAGGGCTTCGAGTCCCTGGGTCATCCAGGCCCGGGGCCCGTCACCTTCGGCAAGGTCACGGACAGGGCGTCCTCGTGTGTTCAAGCCGCTGGTCTGCCACCGCTCCTGCCAGGTCGTGCCGGGGAAGCTGGCCAGGTGGTCGAGCAGGGTGCGGAGCCCGCTGTCGCGGCTGCGGGTGCGGCTGGGCGCGTCGGTGGGCCCGAATGCGGACTTCGCGACCGCGCGGATCTGCTCGGCGTCGGCGCAGTCGAGCACTCCGCAGGGGCGCGGCGGGATCTCGGGGGCTGGGGCGGGTGCGGCGTCGATCGCATTGCGGTCGAACTTGGACTTCGGGACCTCGGGTTGCGCTGGCCTGAGCTTGGGCCGTGTCAGTGTCCTAGCCACCGAACACCGCCTGCACGTCGGCGGGGTCGTAGCCGGCCGGGAAGCTCCGTGTCGGGGCGGGGCGGGCGTAGTGCTCGGCGAGCTTGTCGAACAGTTCCTCGGTGCGCGGCTGCAGGTACCTCTCTGTTGTGGACAGCTGACGGTGTCGAAGGACCGTCTGAACCTCCACCAGTGACATCCGCGGGTCGGAGGCCATCCGTGCGGCGGCGGTGTGCCGCAGGTCATGCAGGGTCCAGTTCGTTCCCAGCCGTTCGTCGGCGCGCTGGATGACGCGGCGCATCGCCCAGTAGGTGAGCGGTCGATCCGGGCCGCGCAGCACTCGCCAGACCGGCTCGTCCGGGGCGACGGTGCCGTGCTCGTCGAAGTACCAGCTCAGGTAGCGGAACGCCTGCGGCGAGGCCGGCAGCGGGTCCAGGGTCCGGCTGCCTTTGGAGGTCACCCAGATTCGCTGTCCTGCCCAGTCCACGTGCTTGCCGAGCAGGCCGAGCAGCTCGCTGGCGCGAGCGCCGCTGGAGACATAGCAGGCCAGCAGGGCCCGATCGCGGTGGCAGCCCATCGCAGTGAACAGCTCGTCCCACAGCGGGTCCGGAATCGACCGCGGCACCCGATCCGCTGTCTTCTGCCGCAGCGGGGCCCGGCGGACGAAAGCCTTCGGCTCCAGCGGGCTTCGATGGGCCAGCAACATCCGCCGCTCTGCAGCCTCTGGCACCGGGTTGACGAGCGGGCCACGGCCGAAGTGCAGGTGGAAGGCGTAGAACGCCGACAACGTCGAAAGCGCATGGTTGATCGTCGCCGGGGCGTATCCAGCCCGCGGCGAGGGCTTGCCGGTGCGCAGGTTCACAGACCCTGCCGGCGCCGTATCCGGTCGTGTCCGCCGGCGCTGCGGGTTCGGGGCTGATCGCAGCCAGCCCACCAGCAGCTCGACCTCGGTTCGCGTCGCTTTGTCCCACGCCAGCTCGACCAGAGTCAGTACCCGCCACCAGCGCAGGAGGTCGTAGCCGTAGGAGCGGCACGTCAGCGGGCTCGCGTCACCCAGCGTCAACTCCCGCAGGAAGTCGCTGAAGTACCCGATGGGCTGACCGGTTGCGTCAACCACGACGAACGGCAGCAGGGCATCCTCGGTGGCCCGAACTTCCCCGGCATCGGACAGCTTGGCCCGGCCTTCCAGCAGCGACTTTCGAATGTCCACCAGCACTACCTCCACACGGAGGGCCCACCAGATCGGGGCCTGAGATAGTGCAGTCAACAGGTCGCGGTCCCAGTGGTTGGCGGCCAGGACCGGCACCACGCCGGGCACGGCGGCGGCCCCGGTGCTGGAGCCGCCCGCACCGCAGAAGAAGTCGATCAGGGTCAGTGTCATGGCAGTTGTCTCCTTTCGGGTCAGTTCCGGCGGCGCTTTGCCGCGGTCTGGTCGGGGGTGGTGCGGGTGTCGTTCCAGTCCTCTGCGCAGACCTTGTGGACGGGCTTGCCGCGCTCGGAGCGCAGGTGGGTCGGGGTGTCGCAGAGCACGCAGGGCTTGGGTGTCTCGCTCCAGTGCTTGGAGTCGCGCCAGTCCATGAGGCTCACCGCGGTCACCGGCCGATCAGGGCCAGGACGGGGCGCACGGGGGCGGGGCGGGTGCCGACGCCGTGGCAGTCCGGGCAGGTCACCGGCAGTGTGGGCAGGGTGCCGTCGGTGCGGCGGGGGCCGATGGCCACGGCCACGACGGGGAAGCCGTCGCAGGTCGGGCACACGCGCAGGGCAGGGCGAAGCTGGGGCATCATGAACGGGTCTCCTTCTCGGATTCGGTGTCAGAGCTGGACTGGGCAGGGGCGGGGCCGTCCGGGGCGGTGGATGCTTGGCGGTATCGAGACCGCCCCGGAGGGCCGTCAGCGGTGCGGGCGCTGGTCCGGGGTGTTGAGCAGGGCGCGGAGCACCAGGGCGACCACCGCGATGGACAGGGCGCCGATGGCGAAGGCGAGCAGCAGGCCGACCAGGACCACGCCGACCACCGCCACACCTCCGACCGCGCCCACGCCTGCGGCGACGTAGGGGGCGATCGAGCGCCGGGGCGCGGGAGCGGGCGGGTAGGCGTAGGGCGGTCCGTACGGAGCCGGTGCGTGAGCGGCGTAGTGGTCCAGGGCGGGGCCGGGGGCGGGGGCGTAGTACGGGGTGACGGGCTCGGGGAGTTTGGGACGCAGCAGCATGGCGATTCCTTTCTGAGGGTTGGTCAGTGGCCGGGGTGGTTGACGATGGTGGTTGCGGTGCGGGTGCCGGAGTCGATGAGCGGGGCGAGGAAGGTGTGGGCGAGGTAGAAGCCGAAGAGGATCAGCACCACCCAGGCCCAGGCGGGCAGGCGCATGGAGCGCACGATCAGCCAGGCGAGCAGGGCCAGGACGAAGACCAGGGGCAGGGTCACGGTCATGCGGGGACTCCTTGCAGTTCGGCGGCGATCGCATCCGCTAGGTCGGTGGGGACGCCGAGGCGGGTGCGCAGCAGGTCGGCGGGTATGGGTTGGCCGGTGCGGGTGTGGTGGTCGTCGGCGAGCTTGCGGGCGTAGGCCACCAGCGCGGGCGGGGCAGCAGGACCGGGGACGGGCACCGGCTCGGCTGCGGGTTCGAGGGCGGGGACCGGGTCCGAAGCGGGTTCGGTGCGGTCCAGGTAGACCGGGTCCGGCGTGGGTTCGGGTTCCAGGTCGGGCACGGTCTGGGGTTCGGGTGCGTTCGGGGTGTGGGTGTGGGCGAGGAGGGTTCCGCCCAGGAACGCAGCGGCGGGCCAGCCGGCGACGAGCATCCGCAGCCAATCTGGGGCATGGCCGAGGTCGAGGAATCCGGCGGTGGCCACGTTCGCTCCCAGGGATGCGGTCAGCGAGACCAGGAACCAGGCCCAGGCCAGGCGCACCGCGGTGCCCGAGCGCAATCGGCGCCAGGAGGCGACCAGCAGCAGGTCAACCGAGACCGGGTAGGCCCAGGCCTTCCAGCCGTTCTGTCCGGCAGCCGAGGCGATGTCATGCAGGTGCGCGAAGGACAGCGAGGCAGCGATCAAGGCTTGGATCAGGACCGGGTCCAACCGGGGCAGGTGACGCATCAGCCGACCTCTCATTGACGGGAGTTGGGACCGGTACCGGGCGGGGCGTGGAGCACCTGCCGCCCGATACCGGTGGATCGAGGGTTCAGGTGGGATCAGGTGTGGGAGCTTCGCCGGTTCCCCAGCAGGCCAGGCAGGCGCCTTGCTGGTCACCGACGTTGCGCTGCTGGCGACCCACTCGGATCGGCCGGTCGACCAATCCGGTGCCCTGGCACGATTCGCAAGGAACGGGATCCGGGCCGGGCGTGGGCTTGGTGGTGGCGCGTTTGCGGGCGGTGGCCATCCGGCTCAACCCGCCTTCGCGGAAGCGGTGTGGGCGGCGGCGTAGATTTCCAGGGCGGCCATGTACTCGGTGATCGCGTCGACCAGGGACCGGGCGAAGGTCAGGTGGTCGGACAGTGGGACCTTGTCGAACGCGGAGATCATCAGCGAGTGGCCGGGGCCGTCCAGAGCGAGGATCGGCGGGGTGTCGGTGCCGTAGGTGTGGCAGGTCACGCGGGACTCGGCGTCGGCGTGGAAGCTCATGGAGGCGGACATCAGGTGGTCCTCTCGGGGCGGGTTCAGGCATGGCGGGGGTAGGGACATGGCGCGAAAGGGGCGCCGACCAGGGGCGGGCGAGGGGTGGCTAGTCGGTCGCCGGGAGCGGCTTGACCAGCACGGAGGCGTCTACCGGCGCCGGTTCGGGGACCAGGGGCCGGAACGGAGCCAGAGCGGGCAGGTCCGGGACCATGTGCGCGAACCGGGCGCAGTACGCCGACGCCTCGGTCAGGGAGCGGTACGGGGTGCGGATGCGGGACCAGCGGCCGGCCGCGTCCCCGGCAATCGCGGTGCCCGGCTGGTCGGCGGAGATCAGCGTCGAGGCGTGCATGCCCTCTTCGGTGATGTCACCCAAGCCCATGCGGGCGGTCTCCAGGTCATTCACGCGGTGCACGATCCGGTGCGAGAGCTGGGCGCGGAGCATGGTGGCGCCCTTGCCCAGTTCCGAGCCGAAGCGCTGGCCCATGACCTCCAGGTACATCCCCGCGGCGCGGGAGAGTTGGGCGTGGCGCACCATGAGGGTGACCAGCTCGTTGCGGCGCTTCTCCTCAGCGGAGCTGGCGAACAGGAACAGTTCCGCGATCTCGTCGATCACCGTCACGATCGGTGCGGGGCGCAGGTGCGCGGGCAGCGACCAGATGTCGGTGGCGATCTCCTCGTCCGGCACGCGGGAGGGGATGCCCCACTGGGAGCGGATCAGGTCGAACCGGGTCTCCATCTCCGCGATCAGGACACGGAGCAGGTCCAGGGACGAATCCGGGTCCACCGCCAGGGCGGAGAGCCGGGCGGAGAAGGGGGTGTGTTCCACGCCGCGTTTGCAGTCGATGCCGACGATGGCCACCGGTTGCGGTGCGAGACCGGTGAACAGGTTGCGGCCGAACATCGACTTGCCCGAGAGCAGGGCGCCCAGGGTCAGGCCGTTGGGCATGGTGCGGTAGTCGCGGACGAACACCGTCCCGTTCTCCCGCAGGGCCACCGGTATCCGCAGGAGCTGGGTCTGCTTGGCCACGGTGCGGGAGGGCAGGACGACGCGGCGCAGGACGTCGAAGCCCAGGATGTGCAGGTCAACGGTGCCGGGGCGAACCTCGGAGACGTAGACCGCCTGGACCTTCCAGGCGTGCCGCAGGGCATCGGCCGCGCGCTGCACGTCCTCGGTGCACTGGCCGCGCGCCAGCCGCAGCCGGATCCGCAGACCGATTGTCGAGGGACGGATCCCCCTGAACCTGGGCGGAACCGCATGGGGAACCTCCCCCTCACCGCGACGGGCAGTCAAGACCTGCCACATGGACGGTTCAACTGTCAGGCCGCACGCCTCCATGGTGTCGGCCCAGTGGTGGACGATCCGCGCCATCGCGGCCGGCAGACCGACGGTGGACCAGTAGGTGCGCGGGGTGCGCTGGCGGGCGTACATCGCACCGCCCGTGACCGCGGCTAACGGTGCTCCTGTCTCCAGGAGCGTCACCAGCTCCGACACGGCGCTCAGCCCTTCCCGTTGGGCGCGAGCGAGGTGATCGCCACCGCGCGGAACGCAATGCCGTGCCGCTTCTCGCCGTTGGACACGTTCTCCCAGTCCCGGGCCCGCAGCCCGGTCACCGCGACCGGCATGCCGAGACCCAGGTCGGCCGGGATGCCCGACTCGGGGATCGCCACCGTGAGCAGGTCGGCGGTGCCCTCGTCGGTGACTGTGAGCCCCACGTTGTACAGCGGCAGCTCGGTCGCGATGTCGATGGCCATCTCACCGGTCTTCTTGTTCTTCATCTTCGGCGTGGGCGGAACCGCCACGAACACGAAGGCGGACGAAAGATCAATCTTGAAGGAAGGCATCTGCCTACTCCTCTAGAAGAGACGATCTCCTGCACTCATGTACAGGAGTGATGACTAGAGAGTGCCCCACTCCTGTACATAAGTAAACCCGCCACGGAAAGAATCTTGTGGCGGGCCAGGCGATCTGACTGTCGATCAATCTCCGGCTGGGAACCGGTAGTCGAGAACGAACTGGTCAGCAGACATGAGCGTGTCGCAGACCTCCACCACGCGACCGGAAACGGTCCGAGCATCCCGAACGAGGTGGATCACCGGCGCGCCAGGACTCAATGCCAGCGAGACCGACTCCGCCTTGGTAGCCAGACGTGCCCGCACGGTCTCGGTGAAGTCGGAGAGGGTGTACCCATGCTCCTCGAGTCGGGCGTAGATCCCGCCTCCGCCGGGGTTCTCCTCGAACATCTCTGGGATGTCCTTGACTACGTCCCAAGGCAGGTAGGAAGTGGCTTCTTCGGTCGGCGTACCGTCCAGGAAGTAGCGCCGACGGCGAGCCAGCACCTTCGTGCCGACCGGGACGTCGAGTCGTTCAGCGATCTCTTTGGGGGCTGGTGTCGCGCCGACGAGGAGCACGACGACGGACGGCTCGCCGCCGGACTGCTCTACCTCTGCCAAGTACGCTGCCTTGCCTGCCAGTCGATGCGAGCGCCGGAAGCGATCCGAGGATTTGCGTTGCACCGGCGGCCGGCGGCGGACGTACGAGCCCTTGCCATGGTGGGTTTCAATCAACTGCATGACCCGCAGTTCTGCCACGGCCTTGCGGACGGTTCCCGATGCGGCGCCATAGAGCTCCATCAGATCTGCCTCGCTTGGTACGGCGTCCCCGGGGGCCAATGTCCCCAATCGGATCTTCGCCGCCAAGTCGTCTGCGATCTGTAGATACTTCGGTGCTGCCGCCGAGGATGACGCGTCAGTGCTCCCCATAGTCCTTCCCTGTCCCGTACTCTCCTGTACATGAGTACCACGCCGCAGCACTCCGTGTCCGTGGCCGGAGTGGTAGTCCGCGATGACGGGCGCATTCTGGCGATCCAACGCGCCGACAACGGCACCTGGGAGCCCCCGGGCGGAGTGCTGGAACTGACCGAAGCCCTGGAAGACGGGGTACGACGCGAGGTCTACGAGGAGACGGGGATCAAAGTCTCCGTGGACCGGCTGACCGGCGTGTACAAGAACATCAGCAGGGGCATCGTCGCTCTCGTCTTTCGATGCAGTCCCGACGGCGGTCACGAACAAGTCTCCGAGGAGTCAACGGCAGTCGACTGGCTGACACCGAGCCAGGTCACCGCCAACATGGCGGAGGTCTACGCCGTCCGGATCCAAGACGCGCTGCGAGGTGACCTTGTGCCCGCGATCCGCACCCATGATGGTCGAGTGATCCTTGAGTCGGACCGACCGGCAGGCTAGCCAGCCCTGCGAGGAGCCGACTGCCAGACGCTTCGTCGCCGGGCGACTTCGTAGACGGACTTGAACCGGCTCGCCGATAGATGTCCCGCCTGCGCGATCAGGTGCTTGTCGATCTCCGTTCCGTTAACCACCAGGGAACGAGGGCGTGCACCGCTCGTGGCGAATGCAATGTCCCGAGCTCCCACGATGGCAATCACTGGGTGCACAGGGACATCCCAGCCGCACCAATGGCGTAGGACGCGCGCCACTCGGTCTGCCTCAGCGATGCTGTTTCGTAGATGATCGGTGCTGCTGTTGTTCACCCGGAGCATCTTCTCCCCGACCCAAACGCGCGCTCCGGCATGGTGCTTAGTGTTGATCGCGAAGACTCCGGGCGGACCGATCACGAGATGGTCCGTGTCCGCGCCACTGGGCCAGGGGATGCTGTGCAGGATGAACCATCCTTGACCAGCAAGCGGTCTGAGTGACGCGCCTACGACACGCTCGCCAACTAGGCCAGTCCGCCAGTCGCCTGCTCCAAGATCGGCACGAATCAGATGGGCGAGCACCCGGACAACAGGACTGCGCTTCCCTTCAATTCTGTCGACTTGCTCGCGCACGGACTGGCCAGGTTGATTGGTCGAAAGATCGTCAGCTCGAGTGAAGGGAGGGAGCGCCGGAATCCACGCAGCGGCTCGGTTGGGAAGCGGGGGAGGAGCGGGCGCAACCGGATGCCGCGTGATCGAGCACTGTTGTCATGCAGCCACTGTGTGATGAGAGCCCGGGATGCTGATTCAAGCTTCGCGTTCTTGATGCAGGTCTCGCCGGTTCTCAGGTCGTACCAGGCCACTTCTTGACCCTTGCTGCGGCGACCGGACAGATCAACATAGAGCCGATCCTGCCCGCCATAACGCCAACGATGGATCTCTAGGCCGTCCACGCACCACCCCCGAAGCGAGCGCATCAGTCTCTACTCAACATCAACATGGCCAGGACTGAGGAGGCAAGACGTCAACCGGCCATGGACAGCCCCGCGCCCCACGCTGGGCGATCCAAAAACTCATGCCTGCGTGGTGATGACTTTCCCTACTGGATCAAGACGCTCGCTCCGCTCGCTTCGCAGCCCGGTCCGCACCGCCGGATAGGTGAAGGTCCGGGCAGGGACAGAGGAAGCCGACAGAAGGCACATCGAGCGGACGAGGCCGCGACGATTCCCGGATCTCTCATGGGCTGAATCAGTCTTCAACGTGGAGTCGAAAGGTGCCGCGCACAGCGCGGCGGCGCCGGCCGGACGCCGGCGCTCGCCCCACCCCCCATGTCTTCGCCGGGAGCGGGGCGGCGCCCGCGCCCGTCCGCGCCCACAAGGGGCGGAAAACACAGACCGGGGCAACGGGTGAACACCCCAACGGCACCACCCACCTCCGCTAGGACGGGTCGAAGAAGCAGGACATCAGGACGGTAGAGACGAAGAGGACCCCGGTGCCTCCGGCGGGGGCGCTCCGGCTCCGGGATGGCCGCAGTTCGGCGGGCGGGCACCCGTTGTTCGTGGCTGGGCGGGGGCTGCCATCCCGTCTGCCGTCATCCCAGGCAGAGCCGAGCAGCCTTGCCCCCTGGTGTCCAGGTCGTTCGTCCAGTTGGGCGCTCCACCTGGACACCAGGGGGCAAGGCTGCTCCACCGAGGTGTGGGACGACGGCAGACGGGATGGCAGCAGGGACCGCTGTGGTATCGGAGAGGCGCCAGCCGTGCCCGAGTTGCCAACGTCTCAGCGTCGCGAACACGGTTGCCCTCGATCTTGGCAGACCAAGCCTCCGCGTTCGTCTTCGCAGGCCGACTGTGCTCGGGGCGAACGTACCTGATGGGTTGCGTCCTTGGCGTTGTCTTCAACTACTGGTGCTGATGCGGGACCATGTCAGCGTGGTGCGAGAACACGAGCTCTCGGATGTAGGCGTGGGTCTGTGGCTGTTCTGGCCGTCCAAGCGCATGGACGAGACCTTATGAACGGCCCCGAGGAGGGAATCACATACGACGAGAGGCGAGAGATCGCGCGGAAGCGGTGGGAATTCCTGCGGCAGCTCAACGGCACGGAGGAGAAGGGTGTCGGCGTCGTAGTCCACAGCACGATGTACTTTGACGCCCTGGTCACTCTTCACTTGGGATGCTATCCGCAGGTCAGTCTCCGGATGCGTCGGATCGTCTCCGACGCGGAGCTGGTGTGGGTGATGCATGATCTGGTGAAAGGTGGAGTCGCCGAGGACAGCGACCTGCGGATCGACTCGGCCGGCCGTGCCTTCCACATCACCCGGCGCATGCCCGTGCAGTGGCTTCCGTCCCCCACAAGGCGAATGCACGGGAAGGCGAAGCCAACTCGGGACCGACGTCGCGTGTCGGAGGATGAGGCGTCGGGCTGGGTCCACACGGTAACGCGGCGGCTTGTCGCCCTGATAGGCACTTCGCTGAAGACACACGATCTCGCGGTCCGAAGCGGGCTGGATCGGGGACCACAACTGGATGCGCTCCTCGAGGCCAGGAAGCCGAAGCAGGTGGGTGCCAAGTCCCCGGACCACTGGGTGGGTTACCCGCCGAAGCTGCGCCCCCCGATACCCCTGTCACGAGCTGCGCCGCTCCCTGGCCAACTGGAAATCATGAAGGCCAGAGGGAAGGAGAAGGGGAAGCCGGTCCGGCCCGACGGGCCCCCGCAAGGCGGCATCGCGGTCATTCGACCCATGCCTGCGGAGCCCGTCGCGGTTCCGAGGATGTGTCCGATCTGTGGGAAGCAGGTGCTTTCTCATGGGCTGGTGCGGCACAAGCAGTGCGAAGGTCGTCAGGTGCCGGCCGCAGGCCCCAGCGGGATTACCAGGACTGCGCAGACCGAGTATCAGCGCCTAGTGGCACGGGTAGAGGCAGCCGAGCCGGGGCGTCACGGGGCACGCGCGGTCCGGCTCAATGCAGATCCGGTGCGGTCTCAGGCGGCGCGGAAGGCTGTGCTGCTGCGGGCCGGGGGGCGGTGTGAGAACCCGGCGTGCGCAGGGATGCCGGACGATGTCACCGACAGCGGGGAGGCGATCCTTGAAGTGGATCACGTTATGGAGATCGCTGCGGGTGGCAGGGATCACCCGGTGCAGATGGTGGCTCTTTGCCCGAACTGTCACGCCTTAAAGACCCGAGGCCGGAAGCGGTCCGTCTTGCGTGGGGTGCTGTTGGAGCTGGCTGGCCGTCAGCACGCGCTGTGGCAGAGCTGAAAACGGCTCGCTCCAGGTCATGCACGCCACTGGCGGCCAGATCACTGGGGTGCTGGAGGATCCGAGCTGGATCCAAGACGTCCCCCTTCATAGACGACGCACCAGAGATCCCCGCTTGGGCCGAAGGAGCGCCGTTCACGCTGGAGACACCTTCCTGGCATTGCAGATCACCTACAGCCTGACGGCCCAACTGGCCTCGCGGTTGGTAGTTGAGGTCTGCGGACGCCACGATGTCCGGCATGACGCACACCGACTGGATCAACGCCGTGGTTACGTTCGTTGCAGCCCTCGCGGGTGGCATCGGCGGCAGCTTCATCGTCTGGTGGACCGCCAGGAGCGCCAATGCGAACGCCAGAGAAATCGCGGCTGAAGATCAGAGGGTGCACGCGGTGTCGCTGGACAAGCAGCTTCAGGAACAGAGCAAGCAGGCAAGAGCAGATAGGCGTGCCCAGGCGCTCCTAGCCGCTGATGAGCGAGCGAATCGCCTGGTGCAGGCTGGGCGCGAGCGGGAGCTCGATCGGGAGGAGCAGAGGGACGCAATCGCCCGGCGGGCTGCGGCGGACCTTCTCGGACGGATCGGCGACCTGGATTCAGTACTCTCAGAGCTGCCTGCTCTCCGGGCTGGCAGCACCTTTGAGGGAAGCCTCAACTACACATCCTCCGTCGCAGCGCAGGTCGTTCGCGGTCCCTTCCTCAGCTTCAAGCGCGGCCTGCGCACTGAACTGCTGCTTATCAACAACCCCGAGCTCGTGAGCCGTTATCGGACGTTGGCCCGCCTCGCGGATGAGCTGGCTACCTCGGACCTGGGCAACGACATCGTGACCAACCGGGCCATCGTCGACGTCACCAACTACTGCAAGTTCGTCCTCATCAGCCTCCGGCAGTTCATCGACGGAGAGGAACTGGTGGGTCAGACCGCAGCCCCGGTTCTTCGGCGCAATCTGAACGATGGGGCCAACTGGCAACCGATCGAGATCCCCACCGATTGGGACCAGATCTAGGCAGGTAGAGGGGCTGTAGCCGTGGCGCCCGGACGCCGAGGAGCCAAGTCGAGGCACATTCGTTGCCGTGATCAAGTACCGCCACAACTGCCCGTACCCGCTGTGGTTCTGCTGACCGATTGGAGTTGGCAGGCATGGCCCAACTACCCGCTGATAACCAGACACCTGATGTTGGCCCAGCAACTGGCTATAACAATGGGCATCCGGAGGATCTGCGTGCTGCGATGACGGCGATTGAGAAAAAGGACCCCGTGATCAGACCGAATCTACCCAGATAGGTTCCCGCGTGCCTCTCTTCCGGGCTGCTCGGTCTGCCAGGTCTGCCCAGTGACTCACCACGATAGTCGAAAGCAAGCCAACTTGCAGCGTCACTAGCCGAGTTACCCGGAGGTTCCCGTGGCTACCCTGCTGCGCAACTGGATCACATTATCCCCCGACTTCGATGTCGAGCGAACGGGCGCATGGGGCAATTCATCGACAGTCGCATGCTGCTCAAGAATCTGAAAAGCCAACTCTTCTGACCAGTCGGCGTCTTTTGCTAGGGCGGAAATGTTCAGACCACTCCCATAGCGGATCTCCATGAGCTTCCGAAGCGCTCGCGGTTTCTCGTGGGGGACATGGCCAGGCTCTTGCTTGTTCCATCCCCGCGCACTTATCTGCTTGTATAGGCTGATGGCTCGCTCTTGGTCGATCACTCCAACTTCCCTGGCTGCTCGCACAAGGCTCTTAATAGAAACTCCCCATTGCGTCTTAAGCATCGCAAGGGTACTTAGCGTTGGATGGGACGGGAAAACTTGTTTCATTGCATCGCGAGGAGTCAGAAGCTCGGCCGCAAACTGGTCAGCTTCGATCTCAACCGCGTTGCCTGTCTGGCCAGGACGGTGAAGAATCAAATGGCCGAGTTCATGGGCAATGGTGAAACGAACCCGATCGCCCGGCACATCAGAGAGCATAGCCACCACTGGCTCGTCACCACGCCATGCCGAAAACCCATCCAGGGTCTCGTTTTCGAATGGGATCCCGAGAACGGTTACTCCTGCGCGCTCTATGGCTAGCACCAAATATGGAAGTGGTTCATGGGGAGTAAAACCGAAGATCTCCCTGGCTGCCGCTGCTGCCTCGGCGGGGGAGGAGCCATGCATTTGATTGATTGATGGCGGAATAACGCGAGCCCCGGCGCGCAGCTCTGAATACTCCTCATAAACCAATCGCGCCCACTGCATGGCTGCCGATTTGCTCCGCTGAGTAAGCCGGCTTCGAGCTCTCAATTGCGGCGAAAGGGCAGTGAGACTGGCGGATGGTTCGCGGTGAAAGAATTCGACGGAAACGCCAAAGGTCGCTGCGAGAAGAGCTTCCGCTTCCTCGCTTGGCTGCGCAAGCTCTTTCTCGATACGCGATAGCTGGTACTGCGTCAGGCCAGGGACGGCACGGGCGAGCTCAGACTGCGTCATCTGGTGCATCTCCCGCACCTGCTTGACGCGCTCGCCGTAGATCATGTGCCCGAGTCTCCTAGCTGACGGTAGTCCTGGTCCGGCTCAAGTTCATCGAGGTCGGCAGCACGAAGGGTAGCCATGCCTTGGTTCAGCTTGCCAACCCAGTCCACGCTGAGGCTGTTCTTGCGGTGGTTGCCTCCGGTGGGGCGGACGAGTGTCATGGGGTCAACGAGCACACCGTTCTTGTCCTCCCAGAGCAGCAGGATGTTGTCAGTCTCAAGCCCGGGGAGTGCCGATGACGGTTGCTGGCTCCAAAAGCCCTGTCGAGCCTTCGAACGACCGGGGATTGGGATGGTCACGCCCTGACTGCGTACGTCCCTGCTCGGACGGAGGATGCGCACGGCCATGCCGCGGTAGAAAAGAAGCAGGCCAGACATGGCGTACATCGGTCGACCCCTCTCGTTCTCCGCCTGCAAGCCTTGGCTTCGGAGGAGGTCGATCGCGATTCGTCGCGCAGTGTGCGCATAGTGCCACGGATCGTCACTCCGTTTGAGCTTCCGAGCCACGTGGTGCTCGTTTGCGCCTTCAAGTCCGGCTTCCAGGGCGGTGAACACGGGCTTGATGACGGGCTGGAGCTGACGCACCGTCTCTGCATACGTTGCCATGTGCATAAGATGCCACGCGAGTTCACACCCTGTCGAGCGCACGAGGGGAGATTGCCCACCCGCGCTTTGCGAGGGAATCGCAATCGAATCGATGTTCGACTCTAGCGCAGGAGCGTGCCCCTCGTGCTCTCAATCGAGGCGCGGGTCGGGACGGGAAGCCGAGCTCTGCCGGTCTCCGACGAGTAGAGGAGTGTGCGCCAGTTGCGCGCCAGATTGGCCGGTGCGCCTCGGTCGCTCAGGGATGCTGACGGGGGGATCAGCCGGTATCCGGCATGACCGGGAGCGTCCCAGGTCAAGCCGCGTGATCACTGGCATTCTTGTAAAGCGGTGATCTGAGGGCAGCGTTGCGTGGCGCTCTGCTGTAGTGTCCGGGCACCAGAACGAGGGGGACTTCCGATGTGGGAGCAGTCGGTCAGACGCTACGCGTGGGCAGACCTGGGCGAGGCTGACGAGCTGCAAGCTCTCACCGTTTCGGTCGTTGGCGGCCGTACGGAAGACGATGTGATCAGGGCCTTTGGCGGAGACCCCGTAGCTGCCCTTCGCATGACCACTGCCGAGGCGCTCGAAGTGGCGTGCCAGCACTATCCGTCGGACTACGCCCTGCTTCAGACCATGCACACGGGCGACCGCATCGTCGCTCTGGAGAGCGGTTCCCGCGGGAGAGTCGCGGAGGTGGCTCGTCGCGCATCTTCGTTCAGCGGCGAGTTCTTCAGCATCCACTGGGATGTGGAGGGATACCTCCAGGTCATGCACGCCGCCGGCGGCCAGATCACTGGCGTGCTGGAGGACCCGAGCTGGATCGAAGACGCCTCCTTCATGGACGACGCACCGGAGATCCCCGTTTGGGCCGAAGGAGCCCCGTTCACGCTGGAGACAGCGCATTCAGTATCGTTCGCGCTGATGGAGAGGCTCACGGGCGTGGCCTTCGACCCCGCGTGGTTCAACATCCCTCTCCGCACCGTGCACCTGGCGCCGTCGGAGTCTCTTTTTCCTGATCTTGACGCGGCCTTCCGCTACTGATGCCCACGTCACTCGTCGGCCCCTAGTGCTGTGACCGGGAAGGTTCACCGGATTTGACGCTGGTGTGCCTCGGACGGGCTGGATACCGCCAGACATTCAAGGCGGAGGTGCGAAGCACGGTGGCAGTGCCGGTCAGGGTCCGAAGGCTCGCGAATCAAGAAGGCTAGCAGTTACAGTGCGCCGGGGCAGCACGAAATCCTGCTTGCGTCGGCCGACGGGCAGGGATGCGCCTTGCACTAAAGGTCCTGTTTTCTGAGACAGAATTGGCGCCGGCAGGCGCCTCACGCGACCTTACATTATTCTCTTACGTCCTGGCTTATCAAGAAATAGCAGCCCTTGGGCCGAAGTAATGGCATGATTGAAAGCCCCATCCTGCCTTACCTTGGCAGCCTCAGTTCGCATAGCAGCAACGGCCACACCATCCCATATGTACTCGATCGGCAAGTTAAAGTCATACGACAGAGACTTAATTGCGAAATCGGTAATAACCCAGTCGCCTTCGACTGTTCCTCTCACGCGCTCCAGCGGTGTGGAGACCTGATTTCCGCGAATGCCAAAAGCAATCCGCATGGTCTGCATCAAGCTATGCCAGACTTCGTCCGCGATCAGGCGATTCCCGGCGTCTGGGAAGCCTTTCAGGCGCAGGTTATCCTTTATGATTGCCATTGCATTTGAAAAATTTACTCCGCGCCGCCTGAAAAATCGCCGTCCCGAGCGCCAATCAAGGCTTGATGGCGCAGGCATGGGAATTCCAAACGTGGCACGTAGCCCGTCACTGGACCTAGCTTCGAGGCTTATTCTAACTACAGATCCGTTCTTGCTTTCAAACTGGAGGCCCAGGTCATGATCCAGGTCTACGCTGATCCCACGGCGGGACACGTAGCCTTTGCGTTGCGCTTCATCTAGTAGAGAAGCCAGTGCATCCGCTTTGGGATTCTGTTCTAGACGATCGAATCGCGCCCTCTCGTGAGCATGCCACTGACCAATTATCTTTCCGGTTTGCTTGTTGAGCCGACGCGGTGGCGCAGGCAATCCCGCCGCCGCATATTTCAAATCTTCCAGCACTTCCTCAATGCGGCGTGAATCAGCTTCAACATCGGCGATTCGCCTCTCAAGATACTTCGCCACCAACGACACGCCAACAATGACCAGGATGCCCGTGCCAAGATTTATCAAGACCGTTGCCCTAAACAGGTGGTGCTGCCATAGGCGTCCACTCAAGACAACTAGACCCGCTCCAACAATCGTGAGAGCTGTTAGAACTACCCACCTGACGCTCATGTCGACTCCCCACCGCTGGGTTGTGAAAGCATCAATCCGGCCTCAGCAGGATATGCCTGGTCTACACGGTGTCGTCGTCCGCCTGGGCCAGACGGGCGATCGCCGGCACCCACGGTCAGTCTCCGAAGGTTGACCGGCTCCGCCGCCACGCCTCCCCGCGCCGAATCGGATCTCCCCACGCCCAACCGGTTCAGGTGGCACCACCGCCAAACCGGCGAACGTTGCCGGTCACAGCACTAGCTACTTGCCCCTGAAGAAGTCCGGGGCTTTGGTGGGAGTGACCTGGTCGGAGGGCTGGTGTGGGCTTCTGGTTGCCGCCACAGTGTGAAGT